>DASXAM010000032.1:0-18966 GCA_036404275.1 Allostellaceae bacterium | reverse complement strand
CGAGCTGGATGGCCCGGTTCGAGATCACCTCGTTCGCGTTCATATTGGTCTGGGTGCCGGAGCCGGTCTGAAACACGACGAGCGGAAACTCGCCGTCGAGCGTGCCGTTGATCACCTCCTGCGCCGCGCGCACGATCAGATCGGCTTTGCCCGCCGGCAATTCGCCGAGCTCCAGATTGGCCTGGGCGGCGCATTTTTTCAGGATGCCAAAGGCGCGGATCACCGGCCGGCCCCAATGAAACCGGCCCACGCCAATCGGGAAATTCTCGATCGAACGCTCGGTCTGCGCCCCCCACAGGCGATGGCTCGGCACCCGAACCTCGCCCATCGAGTCGGTCTCGATGCGATAGCCCGGTGAATTGTCGTCCGGCATGGATCCTTCCTCGGTGATGGTTCGCTCAATCCGGCAAATCGAAAAACCGGCACCAGCCGTTGGGGCTGATATAGCCGGCGACGACGACGCAGGCTTTGGGCGGCCGGAACAGCGCGCAGGCCGCACAGCCGAACCCGCCTTTCGGCCGGTCCTGGTACTGCGCATCCGCCTGCGATACCTGTTGCCGCGCCGGCTCCGCCGCACCGGTCCCGGCGCCCGCTGCCAAGCCTGCCGCGACCACCGCCCGGATTGCTTGCAGCATGCGGCGCCGCGAAACTCTACGAGGCCTCACCTTCACTCAGCTTTCCGACCGGCATTCGACAAACGCACAGCCGAGGTTACGCCAAAGCTCAAGCCGCGGCAAAACCTGGTTCTGTCACCACTCGCAGTGGTTGATCGGCCCAATCGGCTTTGGCTGCATCTGCAGCGGATCTGCAGCCAAAACGCAATCCATGGTTTAATAGGCTTCACGCATCGGCCGCATCGGCTGGCTGCGGTCGAGCGCCCCTGTTCGTGCCAGGGGCAGGCTCTTGGCCGCAAAATCAAGGTCGGTGGAGAGCTTGAAAGTCTCCAGGCGATGCGGCTGCAAGCCAAAGGCGCGCCAGATACGCTGTACCGAGGAAACCGACAGGCCGCGGGCCCGCGACATGCCGCGCGAACTCCAATGTGTGGCGTCCGGCGGCACGCTTTCCAGCGTGCGCACAATCACCGCTGCGATCCGCGCGTCCTCGATGATGCGCGGCGCACCCGAGCGGGGTTCGTCGCGCAGACCGTCGAGGCGTTGCGCGACAACCGCCGCCGCCACTTGCCGACCGTCGCCAGGTCGATCTGGAGGCGCGTTGCCACTTCCTTGTTCTGCGTGCCTTCCCAGGCCAGCACGATCCGCGCGCGCAGTGCCAACGCTTGCGCCTGTTGCGTCGGGTTGCCAGCGATCTGAGTTCCTCGCGTTCGCCCTCGCTCAGCTCCAAGCCTGCCAGTTGCCGGCCCGCCATCGATGCTCCCGGACAAAAGACCAGTGCGTCTCAGATTCAGGACACTAGCCGCGCGCCCGATCGACCGAGTTGATGACCGGGGTAGCACGCAAGGCGGCGATGATCGTGGTCAGGTGCTTTACGTCGGCCACCTCGATATCGATCATGATCTCGAAAAAATCCGAGGAGCGGTTGGTGATTTTCAAGTTGCTGATATTGCCGCCCTGCTTGCCGATTGTCGTGGTCAAGGTGCCGAGATTGCCGGGCTCGTTCGCGATCATGACGTTAAGCCGGCCGACATGGATCGCATCGGCCTCGCTGCTGCTCCAGGCAACGTCGAGCCAACGTTCCGGGGTATCGGCAAAGTTTTCCAGCGTCTCGCAGTCGATCGTGTGGATCGTCACCCCCTTGCCGGTGGTGACGATGCCGACGATGCGGTCGCCGGGCAGCGGATGGCAGCAGCCGGCAAAATGCAATGCCATGCCGGGGATCAGCCCGCGGATCGCCACGGCGGTGTCGCTGCGCCCGGCCTTGCGCCGCGCGCGGGCGAGCGAAACGACCTTGGCCTTGGCTTCGTGCTGCTGCGGGAAGGCGGCGTTAATGACCGCACGCCCGGTCGCCAGCCCCTGCCCGACCGCGACGTAGAGGTCTTCGACCGCCGGGCAGTTGAACGTCTTCAATACCGCTTCGAGCGGCCGCTCGGAAAATTCCCGGCCCTCCTGGCGGAACGCCTTTTGCACGATGGCGCGACCGAGATCGAGGTACTGGGCGCGCTGCTGGGTGCGGATAAAGCGGCGGATGCGGGCCCGCGCCTTGCCGGTGACGACAAACCGTTCCCAGGTCGGCGACGGCCGCTGTGCCTTCGAGGTGACGATCTCGACCTGATCGCCATTGCCGAGCTCGGTGCGCAATGGCACGAGCCGGCCGTTGATCTTGGCGCCGACACAGGTGTCGCCGATCTCGGAATGCACCGCATAGGCGAAATCGACCGCGGTGGCACCGCGCGGCAAGGCGATCAGATCGCCCTTTGGCGTGAACGCGAAAACCTGATCCTGGAACATCTCGAGCTTGGTGTGCTCGAGAAACTCCTCCGGCCCCGCGGCGTGATCGAGAATGTCGAGAAGCTCGCGCAGCCAGCGGTATTGCGGTCCCTCGGTCTTGCCCGCGCCCTGCTTGTAGCTCCAATGCGCGGCGACGCCGAGCTCGGCCACCTCGTGCATGTCGCGGGTCCGGATCTGGACCTCGATGCGCTGCTGCTCGGGGCCGATCACGCCGGTATGCAACGAGCGGTAATTGTTCAGCTTCGGCGTCGAGATGTAGTCTTTGAACCGGCCCGGGACCACATGATATGCCGAATGGATGATGCCGAGCGCGTGGTAGCATTCGGTCACGTCGGCCACCAGGATGCGAAACGCCATGACGTCCGAGAGCTGCTCGAACGCGACGTTCTTGGTCTGCATCTTGTGCCAAATCGAATAGGGCGATTTTTCGCGGCCGGAGACCGTCGCACCCGCGATCCCGCCTTCGGCGAGCTTGCGGCCGAGTTCGTCGAGGATACGCGGCACGACGGCGGCACCCTTGTCGCGCAAAAAATCGAGGCGGGCGATGATCCCGGCGCGCGCGTCGGGATAGAGCTCGGCAAAGGCCAAATCTTCGAGCTCGTCCTTCATCCGCTGCATGCCGATGCGCTCGGCCAGGGGTGCGAAGATCTCCATCGTCTCGCGTGCGATCCGCCGACGCTTTTCGGCGTCGGCGATAAACCGCAGGGTGCGCATGTTGTGCAGCCGGTCGGCGAGCTTGACCAACAGCACCCGGATGTCCTCGGACATCGCGAGGACGAGCTTGCGGAAATTCTCCGCCTGCTTGGTCTGGTCGGATTGCAATTCGAGGCGCGACAATTTGGTGACACCGTCGACGAGACGCGCGATCTCGTGACCAAACCGCCCCTCGATGTCGTCGAGCGTGGCAACCGTGTCCTCGACCGTGTCGTGCAACAGGCCGGTCGCGATCGATGCCGAGTCGAGCTTCATCTGAGCGAGGATGCCGGCGACCTCGACCGGGTGCGAAAAATAGGGATCGCCCGAGGCGCGCAGCTGCGCGCCATGCGCCTTCATCGAATAGACATAGGCGCGGTTGAGGGCGCCTTCGTCGGCGCCGGGATCGTAGGATTTGACCAGCTCGACGAGCTCGAATTGCCGCATCATGGCACGGTGTCCGGCTTCGCCTCCGGCTCCTTGCGAGGCGAGGGCGCCTGCGGCGGCGTTAGCACCGGCGGCGGCGGTCAAGCCTCCTCATCGGCGTCTTCGGGCAGATCGGAGGCCGCGGCATCGCCGAGATCGAGATCCTCCTCGTCACCCACCAACAAATCCTCGGCCAGCTCTTCGTCGAGCGCCGCCTCATCTTCCGGATCGATCTCTTCCTCGCCATCGAGCGCGTCGTCGGCGTCGAGCGCCTCCTCCGCGACGACCTCCTCGTCACTCTCGGTTTCGGTGGCCCCCGCGTCGTCGTCGCCGGCGAACGGGCCGGTCGGCGGCGCCACGCCGAACACGATCGGATCGACGTCGAGCTCGTGAGTTTCCTCCGGCTCGTCGATCTCGACATGCTTTTGCATGCCGCGCACCAGCGACTCCCGCAAATTCATGAGCCCGACGGTCTCGTCGGCGATCTCGCGCAAGGCCACGACCGGGTTCTTGTCGTCGTCGCGGTCGAGCGTCAGCGGCGCACCCTTGGTAATATCGCGCGCCCGCTGCGCGGCGAGCAGGACCAGATCGAACCGGTTCGGTACCTTGACCACACAATCTTCGACGGTAACGCGCGCCATCTTTGGACTCTTTTTCTGAACCCCGAACTCTCCAATATATGCAATCGTCCGGCGGGCGGCAACACCGCTACGCCTGCCGGGCTTGACCCAGATTGGGCGGGGCGCCTATATGACGCGGCGCCGGCCGGATGGCAGAGTGGTTATGCAGAGGACTGCAAATCCTCGTACAGCGGTTCGATTCCGCTTCCGGCCTCCAGGGCAGTATCTTTAGATATCAACAGCCAATTTTCGGCTTCGCCGATCGCAATGAGATTGGATCGCGCCGGCTGAGCGAGACTGAACGTCAAAGCAATGCTGCCGGCGTGGGTGGTTCTGGGCGCCCGTGCAGACGGCGAACGCCGCATCAGGCGAGGAGGTTGGCGAGGACGGCGTCGAGGCGCTGGCGGCCGGTGGGGGTGGCGGTCAGACGGACCGGATCGAGGGTCAGAAAGCCGGCTTCGAACAGCGGCGGCAGAGTGCGCGTGAACCTGGTCTCGATGGTCTTATCGAGGACCGCCTCGAAGCGGGCGCGGCTGACGCCTTCGGCAAGGCGCAGCCCCATCATCAGCATCTCCTCGACCATCGTGGCGCGGTCGAGCGGATCGTCTTGTTCGAGGCCGGTGCCGCTGCGCTCGACCGCGGCGAGCCACGCCTCGGGCAAGCGGCGTTGGCGCGTCGCGTATTTGACGCCGGTGCGGGTCAGCCGACCGTGCGCGCCGGGGCCGATCCCGGCATAGTCCTGATAGCGCCAATAGGCGAGATTGTGGCGGCATTCGGCGCCGGGACGGGCGTGGTTGGAGATCTCGTAGGCCGGCAGGCCACGCGCGGCGAGGCGGTCCTGGGTCAGCTCGTAGAGGGACGCCGCGTCGTCGTCATCGGCCGGGATCAAGTCCCCGCGCCGCGCCGAGGTCGCAAAGGCGGTGCCGGGCTCGATCGTCAGCTGGTAGAGCGAGAGGTGATCGCCGGCCAGCGTCAACGCCTCGTCGAGCTCGCGCCGCCAGGCGGCGGCGGTCTGGCCAGGGCGGGCATAGATCAGGTCGAACGAAAACCTCGGAAAGATCGTCTGAGCCTGCTCGATTGCGCTGATCGCCTCGCCGCGGCCATGCGCCCGCCCGAGAAAGCGCAGGGCCGCCGGATCGAGCGATTGGACGCCGAGCGACAGCCGGTTGACGCCGGCCGCGGCATAAGCGCGAAAGCGGCCGGCTTCGGCCGAGTTCGGATTGGCTTCGAGGGTCACTTCGAGGTCGGGGGCAACCGCCCAGTGGGTGCGCACCCGCTCGACGAGGGCGGCCACGGTTTCGGGCGGCATCAGCGACGGCGTGCCGCCACCAAAAAAGACCGAGCCGATTTCCCGATCGGGGAGCAGGCTAGCGTGATGGTCGAGATCGGCGAGCAAAGCCCGGGTCCAGCGCGCCGCATCGACTCCGTCGCGGACATGGCTGTTGAAATCGCAATACGGGCATTTCGAACGGCAAAACGGCCAGTGGATGTAGACCGCGAGCGGCTCGGTATCGCGAGCCATCCCTTCCGCGCTTGCCCCCACCCTAACCCTCCCCCGCTCGCGGGGGAGGGGATGGGAGGGGGCCGCCGAAGCAGCCGGCGACGAGCTTGGCAAAGGCATGGGCGCGGTGGCTGATGCGGTGCTTTTCGGGAGGCTCGATCTCGCCAAAAGTGCGGGTGTCGCCAATGGGCACAAAGATCGGGTCGTAGCCGAAGCCGCGCTCGCCGCGCGGCGGCCAGACGAGGCGCCCCGCGACCTCACCCCGGAACAACTCGGCGTGGCGGTCGGGCCAGGCGAGCGCCAATACCGCGACAAATGTGGCGGCGCGGTCCTGGTCGCCGAGCTCGCGCTGCACGCGCGCCATCGCCGTGCGGAAATCCTTGGTCGGCCCCGCCCAGCGCGCCGAATAAATACCCGGGGCGCCGCCGAGCGCCGGCACGACGAGCCCCGAATCGTCGGCGAGCGCCGGCAACCCGCTCGCTTGCGCGGCGGCGTGCGCCTTCAGCGCCGCATTCGCCTCGAAGGTGTCGCCGGTCTCTTCCGGCTCGACCAGGCCGAGGGCTGCCGCCGCGACCGCTTCGACCCGGAACGGCGCCAGCAAGGCCGCGATCTCTTCGACCTTGCCCGGATTGTGGCTGGCGATGACGAGCTTGCCGCCAGCAAAACGGCGCGGCATCAGGCGAGGCCCAGCACGATCCGCTGCGCCTGCGTCAATTGGGCGATGCCGGCGCGGGCCAGCCGCAGCATCTCGGCAAAGAGCGCCTCGTCGAAGGGGGCGCCTTCGGCGGTCGCCTGGATCTCGACGATGCCGCCCGCCGCGGTCAGCACAAAATTGGCGTCGGTCTCGGCTTGCGAATCCTCGGCATAGTCGAGATCGAGCACGGCGCTGCCGGCAACCACGCCGCAAGACACCGCGGCCACGCTGTCGGCGAGCGGCAGCCGGCTGAGCTGACCGCCCGCGACGAGCCGGTTGAGCGCCTGGTGCAAGGCGACATAGCTGCCGGTGACCGCGGCGGTGCGGGTGCCGCCATCGGCCTGCAACACATCGCAGTCGATGCGGATCTGGCGCTCGCCGAGAGCGGCGAGATCGGTCACCGCGCGCAGGCTGCGCCCGATCAGCCGCTGGATTTCCTGGGTGCGCCCGCTCTGCCGCCCGCGCGCCGCCTCGCGGTCGGTGCGGGTCTGGGTCGAGCGCGGCAGCATGCCGTATTCGGCGGTGACCCAGCCCTTGCCGGTATTGCGCAAAAAGGGCGGCACCCGCTCCTCGACCGAGGCGGTGCACAGCACATGCGTATCGCCGAATTTGGCGAGACACGAGCCTTCGGCATATTTGGCGACCCCCGGTTCGAGGCTGACCGCCCGCATCGCATCGGCGGCGCGGCCCGAGGGGCGCATAAGGGTCTCCAATATTCACCTTGCCGCTGAGTTGCGATGATAAGTCATAGGAAAGCTACCCCAATACAGAAGCAGCGAGCGGCCTCCCTCGATCCCGTGGCCGGGCGCGACCCGGCCACCCACGTCTTTCTGGCGAACCCGCCACTCGAGCGCAAGACGTGGATACGCTGGTCCAGCCCGCGCAAGGGGGCCTTCATTGATTCGAGGCCCTATAAGACGAATAGTCGTACAGTGCTAATACCGACGCGCCGTCGGCGCTCATCTTACCGGAAATGGGCGAGCTTGTGGGTTTGCAGGCTCAATTGCCATTGCGGGTGGGCGCGGCAGAAGGCGATCGCGAATTCGGTGTTGTGGGCGCGGTCGGGGCCGTCCATCGGCTGCACGGAAAACCGGCGGAACCTGAGCCCGGCAAAATCGCGCGGGTCGAGGCCCGGCTGCGGCACGACGATTTTCAATTCGTCGCCATGGTCAAGCACGAGGCCGGCACCGGCTTTGGGGCTGACGCAGATCCAGTCGAGGCCCGCGGGCGGCGGGATCGTGCCGTTGGTCTCGACCGCGACCTCGAAGCCGCGGTCGTGGAGCGCATCGATCAGCGGCACATCGAGCTGCAACAACGGCTCGCCGCCGGTGCAGACGACAAAGGGAGCGCGGCCGCCGGCGGGCCACAACGACGCGATCTTGCCGGCGAGAGCTGCGGCGTCGGGGTAGCGGCCGCCCTCGGTGCCGTCGGTGCCGACAAAATCGGTGTCGCAAAAGGTGCACGCAGCCGTGGCCCGGTCCGCTTCGCGCCCCGACCACAAATTGCACCCGGAGAACCGGCAGAACACCGCGGGGCGGCCGGTCTGCGCGCCCTCGCCCTGCAAGGTGTAAAAGATTTCCTTGACCGCGTAGCTCATGGCCGCGGCCGCTCGCGCGCATATTTCTCCCAGCCGGCCCGGCGCAATGCGCAAGCCGGGCATTCGCCGCAGCCATAGCCCCAATCGTGGCGACGCGAGCGCTCGCCGAGATAGCAGCTATGCGTCTCTTCGCGGATCAGCTCGACGAGGGCGCTGCCGCCGAGCTCCTGGGCCAATGCCCAAGTCGCCGCCTTGTCGCGCCACATTAGCGGCGTGTGGATGACAAACCGCCGCTCGGTGCCGAGCGACAATGTCGCCTGCAACGCCTTCAGCGTGTCGTCGCGACAATCGGGATAGCCCGAGTAATCGGTTTCGCACATCCCGCCGACGAGGTGCCGCGCGCCGCGCCGGTAGCCAAC
Source organism: Allostellaceae bacterium (assembly GCA_036404275.1). Lineage (GTDB taxonomy): Bacteria > Pseudomonadota > Alphaproteobacteria > ATCC43930 > CGMCC-115725 > AP-15. The sequence goes on along the minus strand of DASXAM010000032.1, from coordinate 10,671 downwards.
GGCCGCCGACAGCACAAAGAACAACAAGTTGCGACCGGGGACAAAGGTATTGGGAAGGCCCGTCGCACTGAGTGCAATCGCCGCGTCGCGGGTCAGGGCGGTGTCGCTGATCTGGCCGAGCACCGAGCAATCGAGCAGGCAGTCGTCACCGAGCTTTCCGTCCCATTGCGGAAACTCATGGCGCAGCCGGTCGCGCACGACCCGGCGACAATCGAGCTCAACGCGGTGGCGCTGACCGTAGTCGAAGCCGATCGTCTCCACCGCGGCAAAGCGCTGGAGCGCCCAGGCGAGGCACGTCGTCGAATCCTGTCCGCCGGAAAAGAGCACGAGCGCCCGTTCCCGGCCGATATCGGATGGTTGATGCACGGTGCCGGCCATCTCTCACGAGATAGCCGGCCGGCGCAAAGCGATCAACCGCGCTTCAGCGGCCCCACCCGTCGCCCCAGGTCAGCGACGGACCAGATTGGCGACGAGAAAACCGACACCGAAGGCGATGGCGAGGCTGGTCAGCGGATAGGCTTCGACCTGCTGAGAAACCGTGCTGGCCGCCCGCTCGCCCTGCGCCTGCAGCTCCTTCGCCATCTCGGTCGCGCGCTGCTGCGCTTGTTGCGCCCACTGGCCGCTGGCCTGGGTGAACTCGCTGATCGAGCGCGACGCCTGATCGACGACGCCTCGCAGTTTTTCCACCGCCTCGGTCGCTTGGCGAACACCGTAATCGGTAGCGTTGCCGATCTTGCTCGACTGCTCCGCAAAATCCTCTGGCATGACCAGTGCTTCCTCAAAATTCGGGATGGATCATCGGGAAAACACCGGCAGAGGGCAAATCGCTCCCGATCCGTTGTCCCGGCGGTCGAAACCGCTGGTATAGTCCCGCGTTTGGCGGCGGAGGGCGCTCGTGCAGGCGAACACCAATCCCTATCTGGCTTTAGGCGTGCGACCGTTTATCAATTGCTGCAGCGTGCGCACAATGCATGGCGGCAGCCTGATGTTGCCGCAGGTGCGCGCCGCGATGGACCAGGCGTCGCGCGAATTTGTCAATCTCGACGAGCTGATGGAGGCGGCGGGACGCCGGATCGCCGAATTGACCGGCGCCGAATGGGGTGTCGTCACCTGCGGCAGCGCGGCCGCGGTGGCGCTCGGCACCGCCGCCTGCGTCGCCGGCAACGACCCAGTCAAGATGCTGCGCCTGCCGTTTACCGAGGGCATGGCGAACCGCGTCGTGATCCCGCGAGCGCACCGGTTTGCCTACGACCAGGCGGTGCGCATGATCGGCTGCCATATCGTCGAGATCGACACCCGCGAAGACCTCGACCGGGCGCTCGCCGAGCCGGTGGCGATGATCGTCTTGCTCGGCAAGCAGGAGCACCTCGGCCCGCTGCCGCTCGAAGAGCTTGCCTCCGTCGCCAAGCCGCGCGGCATTCCGATCCTGGTCGACGCCGCCTCCGAGCATATCGAGCGGCCTAGCCCATGGCTCTTGCGTGGCGCCGATCTCGTCGTCTACAGCGGCGGTAAGTTTCTGCGCGGGCCGCAGACGAGCGGCCTGTTGCTCGGCGCGAAACCCCTGGTCGAGGCGGCTTGGCGCAACGCCTCGCCGCACCAGGCGCTGGGCCGGCCGATGAAGGTATCGAAGGAGGACGTCGTCGGCGTCATCGCCGCCCTCGAATACTGGTTCGGCGAGCGCGACGCTGCCGCCGAGCGCGCGAAATGGGACGACGACCTCGCAATTATTACTGAGCACATCGGCCGGATGCCGGGCGCGCGCAGCGAGGTCATCATGCCGGAAGGCGTGGATCTGGTGCCGCGACTGCAGGTGACGTGGGACCGCTGGCACTACCCGCTCGACGGGTTGGCGTTGCGCCAGCACCTGCTCGACGGCGACCCGCGCATCATGCTCGACGACAATTCGGCGACCGAGGACGGGATCGCGATCGACCCGTTCCAATTGCAGCCGGGCGAAGCCGCGCAGGTCGGCGATGCAATCGCGGCGGCATTGCGCAAAGCGAGTGCGGCGTCACCCGAGCCCTATCAGCCGCCGGCGAACGACATCGCCGGCAATTGGCAGCTGCGGGTCGAGTTTTTGCACGGCGCGCGCAGTCACCGCCTCCGCCTCGAGCAGCGCGGCGCCGATCTGTCGGGTGACCAGCATTCCGACGGGTTCACCGGTCCGGTCAGCGGCTTCTTGTCGGGCGCCGACGTGCAGCTCGCTTTCGCCGCCCGCTTCGAGGGGAGCGTGATTTCCTACCTGCTCGACGGCGCCGTTCGCGACGGACGGATGAGTGGAACCGCGCGGCTCGGCGCCGCCAACCCGCAGGGCGGCACCGGCATCGTCAACAAGAGCCAGTTCGGCCCTGGAAGCTGGCAGGCCGAACGATTGGCGTAGCCCGAAAATGTCCGACACGATCGAAATCCGCCCGGTTTCCGGAGCGATCGGCGCCGAGATTTTCGGGGTCGATCTGGGACAGGAATTGGCGGCTCAGGTCATCGGTCAAATCCGCCGGGCGCTGCTCGACCATCTCGTCGTGTTCTTCCGCGACCAGGAGCTCTCCACCGCCCAGTTTCTGGCGTTCGCGCGCCGCTTTGGCGAGCCGATCGAATACCCGTTTGTGCGCGGGCTCGACGGCTTTCCAATGGTGACGCCGGTCGTCAAGGAGCCGCACGAGCGGGTCAATTTCGGCGGCGTGTGGCATGCCGACACGACCTATCTCGACGAGCCGCCGATGGCGACGATGCTGTTGGCGCGCGAGGTTCCGGACTATGGCGGCGATACGCTCTTCGCCAACATGTATCTCGCCTACGAGGCGCTCTCCCCGGGCATGCGGCGATTGCTCGACAGCCTATTCGGGGTCAGCGATTCAGCCAAGGCAGACGGCTCGAAAACCCGCGAGGACCGCGCTCGCGACCATCCGGTCGCCAATGCCGCCAAGCGTCTTGTCGCGGTGCACCCGGCGGTGCGCATCCATCCCGAGACCGGCCGCAAGGCGCTTTATGTCAACCGCGCCCACACGGCGCATTTCCGGGACATGACGATCGAAGAGAGCGCGCCGCTGCTCGGCTATCTCTTCGCCCATCAAACGCGGCCCGAATTCACCTGCCGCTTTCGCTGGGGAAAGGGCTCGCTCGCGTTTTGGGACAACCGCGCGGCGCAGCACAACGCGATCAACGATTATGACGGCCATCGCCGGGTTATGGAGCGGATCACGCTCAAAGGCGACAAGCCGCGCTGAGGGACCGGCGATGGCGGATTGGGGCGCCGGCTATGTCACCGACGTCAATTACATTCCGGGCTACTATGTCCAGCAATCGCCGGTCCATATGGTGGCGGCGGCGCGCCTCGTCGGCATCGCCTGCGACCTGCCGGAGAGCGAGGACGAGGTGCATTTTCTCGAGCTCGGCTGCGGGCTCGGGCTCGTCTCGTTGATCCTGGCGGCGGCAAACCCGGGCTGGCGGGTCACCGGCATCGATTTCAATCCGGCGCATATTGCCGCCGCCCGCGCCTTCGCCCGCCAGGCCGATATCGCCAACGCCGTTTTTATCGAGGCCGACCTCGCCGGCTTCGCCGAAAGTGCGGTTGCCGACGAGGTCCCGCAAGCCGATTTCGTCAGCATCCACGGCGTGTGGAGCTGGGTGTCGGCGGCGGTGCGGGCCGGCATCGTGCGGCTGTTGCGGGACAAGGTGCGAGCCGGCGGCATCGTCCATCTCAGCTACAACGCACTCCCCGGCTGGCAAGGGCGGCTCGGCATGCAGCGTCTCGTGCGTATCGCCGGCAACGCCGCACAGGGGCGCAGCGACCGCCGGGCGCTCGCCGGTTTCGACATTCTGCGCGGGCTGCATGCCGCCGGCGCGCGCCGATTGGCCGGAAGCGGCGATATCGGCGCGCTGCTGGAGCGATTAGCGGAGCTTCCGGTCGCCTATCTCGCGCACGAGTTCATGAATGCGCATTGGCAGCCTTGCTTTCATGCCGATGTGGCCGAGGCGCTGGCGGCGGCGCGGCTCGAATGGATCGGGTCCGGCGATTTGCTGGAGAACTTTCCGGAGCTGACCCTGACCGAGGCGCAACGCGAAATCTACAACCGGATCGACGACCCGTTCTATCGCGAGCTGGTCAAAGATTTATGCGTCGAGCGCGGCTTGCGCCACGACCTCTTTGTGCGCGGCGCGCAACGGCTATCGGCGGCAGACCGGAACGCCGCGCTCGGGGAGGTCGCGCTGATGGCGACAGTCTCGGCTGACGATTTCCAATACGAAATCCGCATGGCCGAGGGAAAGGCGGAGCTGGCGCGCGATTTTTACGGTGCGATGGCGCAGGCGCTCGCCGCGGGCCCGCGCACGGTCGCGGAATTGCTGGCGCTGCCGGAGGCGGCCGGCCGTGGCGACAAGGCGGCGGAGCTGACGGGCATCCTGATCGGCACCGGCCAGGCGGCGGCGATGCTGCGGCCCGGCGCCCCACAGGCCGGGCCGGCGGCGGCGCTAAACCGGCTGCTCGCCGAAGGTTTCGGCCGGATCGAGCACCGCACGACGCCGCTGGCGCTCGCTTCGACCGCGATCGGCGGTGGCCTGCCGGCGAGCGCCTTCGAACTGTTTGTGCAGAGCCGACTCGCGCAAGGCGAGGACGAGCGGGCGCTGGAAACCTGGGTCGCGGCTCTGGGCACCGAGCTCGACGCCGCCGCGCAGCAGCAGTTGCGCGAGCTGTTTCAGCGCATCGTTAACCGGCGGGTGCCGATCTTCCGCTCGGCCGGTGTCCTCTGATTACCCGCGCCGGCGGCGGCGCAGCACGATGCCGAGACCGGCGAGAGCAGAGCCGACAAGCCCGAGCGAGGCCGGCTCGGGCGCCGGAGCGACGACATCCGCGGTCAGTGAATACTCGAAAATTTGGCCAATGCCGCCGAACGCGGCGTCCTGGTCTGTGACGATCTCGAGCGTCCCGGCCTCGATGCCCGGCGTCAGCGACGAGAAGTCAATCTTCAAATCGAAGCTGTCGCCTTTGTGCAAGATCGAGCCTGCCGAGAAATTGGCCAGCGAAAAATTGCTGCCGGTCAGCCCGCTTTGCACCAAGGTCAACCCGGTCAAGGCTGTGTTGCCGGCATCGGTCGAGACATTGCTGATCAGCAGATCCTCGACGCCGTTTGCACCCGGTGCAAGCTTGCCGAAATCGATCGTCGCGCCCGGTGCCGGAATGCTCTGGTATTGCGGCCCCACGCCGGTGCCTTTCAGCGTCAGGCTCCCCGACTGAGTCGTCTTTGTGTTCAAGTCGACAGCGCCGATACCGACCGATTCGCTGGCCGCGCCCGAGGCGGTCGGGGTGAACGAAAAGCTGTTCGAGAAGATGGCTTTGCCGGTGCTGCTGAATGCAAAGGGGCCGCCCGAAAAGGGAGCCGTCGCCGCGTCGATATGTCCGCTCGTCACCGGCTGGTTGATCTTCAAGCTGAAGGTCTCGCTCGCCGTTGTGCCGATGCGGACGTCGCCGAACTGCACTGGATTGGGGTTGTCGAACAACGACGCATTCGCCGCGGGCGCTTCGGTAGCCACCGCCGCCAGCGCGGACGCCGCCGTAAGCCACGATTTCCGCATGTTTTATCTCCGCTCCCTCAGCGGTACTCAAATAGAGCGCACTGAATTGCGTTCAAGCATTCATCTGCAATTAAATGGTTAATATTTGCTGGGCGCGGGGATAACGGGGGATGACGCCGGAGGGTGGCACAGTTTTTGCGTGAGCGGTGGCATGTCGCCCTTTGATGCAGTGACCATGCCGCCCGGCCTCGGCCACAATGGCGGCCCGCCGCTCGATCCGAGCGCGGGATGGCGGTTGTTCTGCTGGCGCAAGGCGCACCGGGCCGCGTGGCGGACGCCGCCGCGCGAAATCGCGTTGGCGCGCTTGGCGCGAGCGGAGGCGCTGGGCCTCACCGCGCACGAATACACGGCGGTGCTGCTCGATCGCGGCGTCCATCTCTGACCGTCCTGCTGGCGCAGGGAACTCGCCGCCGCAGGGAACTCGCCGCCGCAGGGAACTCGCCGCCGCAGGGAACTCGCCGCCGCGTGCGGCGGTTTGCCCAGAAACGGCTACAACAGAGCAGAGCTATGAAACATCGTGCATACGTCTTGCCCGCGGCGTTGATCGCGGGATTGGCGACGGCACCTCTCGCGCACGCCGACTGGCACGGCCGTGGCCATTGGCATCACGGCGGAGGCGGCGGAGGCGCCGCCGTCGGTGCGGCGATTGCGGGCGGGCTCCTCGGCTTTGGGCTCGGCGCCGCGGCGGCGTCGGGCGGCTACGCGCCCTACTATTACGCGCCGCCGCCGGTTTATTACGGCGGCGTGCCTTACACCTATTACGCGCCGCCGCCGGCCGTTTATTACGGCTACTACGGCTACTGAGCTCTTTGATTCGACACAGACCAGGGACAGCTTCCGATGAAGATCGATCTTTCGACCAAGCTTACCTCTGTCGCCGTCGCGGCGCTCTTGTCAGTGCCGGGACTGGCGATGGCCCAGGCGACAAAGGCTCCGACCACGATGCCGCAGGCCGCGGCCCCGCCGCCCGGGGTTGCCGCTGAGGCACCGACCCGGCCCAACGGGAAAACCATGGAGCAGCGGGTGGACCGCCGTATCAACGAGCTGCACGCTCAGTTGAAAATCACCCCGGCGGAGCAAAAGCAGTGGGACAATTTTGCCGCAGTCATGCGCGATAATGCCAAGGCGATGGACGAAGCTTTTATGCAGCGCGCCCAGCAATTCCCGCAGATGAACGCCGTACAGAACATGCAATCCTATGAACAGCTGGCCGAGGCGCACGCCCAGCATCTGCAAAAGCTGGTCCCCGCCTTCCAGGATCTCTACAACGCTATGCCCGACCAGCAAAAGCAAGTCGCGGACCAGGTGTTCCGGATCCATGGCGAGAATCACGCGGAGCGCGCGCATCGCCGCGCCAGCGAATAGGTGCGGCACCGATCCCGACGAAAAAGCCCCGCCGAATAGCGGGGCTTTTTGCGGTCGGCGGCTTGCGGAAGCTCAGCGGGCTTTCGCCAGGTTTTGCGCGACGAAGTCCCAGTTCACCAAGTGGTCCAAAAACGCCTGCAGGAAATCCGGCCGGCGGTTCTGGTAGTCGAGATAATAGGCGTGCTCCCAGACGTCGCAGGTCACCAGCGGCGTCTGTCCGTCGGCGAGCGGGGTCACCGCGTTCGGCGTGGCCACGATCTTGAGCTGGCCCTTGTCGGAGACGAGCCAGGCCCAGCCGCTGCCGAACTGGCCGGCGCCGGCCGCCTTGAACTGCTCCTTGAACTTGTCGACGCCGCCAAAGGCGCCGTCGATCGCCTGGGCCGCCGCACCGCTCGGCGCGCCGCCGCCATGCGGCTTCATCGAATTCCAGAAAAAGGTGTGGTTCCACACCTGGGCGGCGTTGTTGAAGATGCCGGTTTTCGAGCTGTCCTTGTAAGTGGACTTGATCAGGTCCTCGAGCGATTGGCTCTCCATCGGCGAGCCTTTGACCAGATTGTTGAGATTGGTGACGTAGGCCTGATGATGCCGGCCGTGATGGAAATCGAAGGTCTGCGCCGACATATGCGGTTCAAGCGCGTTTTTTGGAAAGGGCAGGGGCGGCAATTCGAAAGCCATGGCGACCATCCCGGGTTATTTGAGAGAGATCCGTCGGAAAACGCTGCTTCAGGAACGCCGTTCCGTCGTGGCGGAGCGTCTTGCTCCCGTCGCGGCGCTGGTGCGCCGCCACGACCGCGATCGGTTCCAGACGGCGCTGTTTGCACCGGCCGCGGCCCGTGAGGCGCTGTTCGCGCTTTACGCTTTCAACTACGAGATTGCAAGGGTGCGCGAGAGCGTGACCGAGCCGACCCTCGGCCAAATCCGCCTCGAATGGTGGCGCGAAGCCGTCGCCGCCGCGTTCTCGGGTGGCCCAGTGAGACGACACGACGTGGTCGAGGCGGTCACCGCGGCAATCCGCACCCATAATCTCTCGCGCACCCTGTTCGACCGGCTGATCGACGCCCGCGAAGCCGATCTCGACGCAGACCCACCACCGACCCTAGCCGTACTCGAAGACTATGCCGAGGCCACCTCCTCGGGTCTGATCCAGTTGGCGCTGGAGGTGCTGGGAGTGCGCGACGCGGCTGCGGCGGAAGCGGCACGCCATATCGGAATTGCCTACGCGCTTGCCGGGTTGCTGCGGGCATTGCCGTTGCTCGCCGGAAGGCGGCCGATCATTCCCGCCGACATCGCACAGCGCGCCGGGTTGGGTGCGGCCGATCGATCGACACCGGCGCTCTGTGACGCCGCGGCGGAAATCGGCGCCGCCGCCTTGTCGCATGTGCAATCCCGGCCAAAATCGATCCCGCGCGCGGCATTGCCGGCGCTGCTGCCGGCGGTCATCGCCCGGCACGCGCTGAGGCGGCTTGCGCGCGCCGGGTGGGACCCGTTCGATCCACGTGCAGCACGGCCCGACCCGTTGCAGAGCTGGCGGCTCGGGACGGCGATGATACGCCGCCGCCTTTAGCGACCCTGGAAATTCGGCAGGCGGCGATCGGCCATCGCCTTGACGCCTTCTCTGAAATCTTCGGTGCGGCGCAGCCAATCCTGCTCGACGAGCTCGCGCTCGGTCGCCGCCTCCACCGCCTCGACCAGTCCGCGGCGCAGCGTCTCGCGCGTCGCGACGACGGCGAGCGGCGCCGACTGCGCGATTTCGAGCGCCAATGCCTGGGCGGCGCTGCGCACCTCGCTTTGCGGCACCAAGAGGTCGGCGAGCCCGATCCGCACCGCCTCGTCGCCGTGGATGCGGCGGCCGGTGTAGAACAACAGCGCCGCCTGCTGCGCACCGACGAGCCGCGGCAGGGTCGCCGTCAGGCCAAAGCCCGGATGAAAGCCGAGCCGATTGAAATTGGCGCTAAACCGCGCCTCCTCGCAGGTCACGCGGAAATCGGCGACGAGGGCGAGGCCGAGGCCGCCGCCGACCGCGGCGCCCTGCACTGCGGCGATGACCGGCTTTGCGGTGCGGAAGAGCCGCGCCCCCTCCTTGTAAAGATGCTTGCCGCCGGCGCTGCGGGTGCCTTCCGAAACGGTGCCGGTATCCATGCGGCTCGAAAAGTCGGCGCCGGCGCAGAACGACCTCCCTTGCGCCGCGAAGACGATGGCGCGGCAATCGGGGTCGGCATCGAGCCGCTCGAACGCGTCGGCGAGCTCGGCGACGAGTGCGGCATCAAAGAAATTATGCGGTGGCCGGCGCATCTCGACAGTGACGACATGGCCGTCGCGGCTGACCCCGATCTCACGATAGGAAGGGGCGTCGGTCATCGGGCGATCTCCTCGTTCCGGCGTTTGACGATCAACGCATCGACGACGGTCAGCCCCCGGCCCTCGGGATGGACGATGACCGGGTTGAGGTCGATCTCGTCGATCGTATCGGCATGGTCGGCGGCAAAGCGGGAAAGTGCCGCAATCAGTTCGGCAAGCGCCGCACGGTCCGCGGGCGGGGCGCCGCGCACACCGCCGAAGAGGGCGGCGCCGCGCAATTCGTCGAGCAATGCATGGGCTTCGTCGAGCCCGACCGGCACCGGGGTGAACACCACGTCGCGCAACACTTCGACATGGATGCCGCCGAGCCCGACCATCAGCATCGGCCCGAAATCGGGATCGCGGTTGACGCCGAGGATGACCTCGATCCCGGGCGCCGCCATTTTTTGCACAAGCACGCCCTGGATCGCCGCGTCGGGACGGGCGGCCGCAGCGTTGGCTATGATGCGCGCGTAACCTTCGCGCACCGCCGCCTCGCCAACGAGCCCGAGCGCCACCGCGCCGGCTTCGGTCTTGTGGGTGATATCCGGCGACTGCACCTTCAGCGCCACGGCACCGCCGATCCGCGCGGCCGCCGCCGCGGCCTCGTCGGCCGAATGCGCCAATGTCTCGGCCGGGCGCGGGACGCCGTAGCCGGCGAGCAGCGCCTTTGCCTCGTGCTCGCTTAGCACCGGCCCGGCCGCGGCGAGTGCGCCAGCGGTCTCCGCGCGCAAGGAAAACGCTGTTGTGGCCGGCGGCGGGCGGTGTCGCCGCGCCTGAAAGCGGCCGTAATCGACCAAGGCGCGGATCGCGCGGGCGCAGCTCGGCATCGAGGTGTAGCAGGGGATGCCGGCCTCGGCGAAGGCGGCCATCGCCCCCTCGGTCGCGGTCGTGTAGGTGGAGAGCAGGATCGGCTGTTCGGTTTTGTCGGTAACCTCGGCCAATTCCTCGGCGCGGGTCTTTGCCGTCGCCTCGTTGGCGAGCGAGCCGATCAACAGGATCGTGTCGATCCGCTTCGACTGGCGCACGATCTCGACGAGCTTGGCGTAGCCGACCTCGTGGATTGCCTGCGCGGTGGCGTCGACCGGGTTCTGCGCCGAGGCGTAGGACGGCAGCAGCGCCATCAGGCGCTGTTGCAATTCCTCTTCGAGCACCGGCAGTTCGAGCCCGTACCCCGACAGGATGTCGGACATCCACACGGCACTCCCGCCCGAGCCGGTGATGAGCGCAACGCGGTTGCCGCGCGGCAATTTGCAGAATGCAAAGGCGGCAGCCATGTCGAGCATGTGGTCGAGGTCTTCGCCGCGAATGATGCCGTGGTGGCGGAAGACCGCGTCGTCGATCGCACCGGACTGTGCCAGCGCACCGGTATGCGACGCAGCGGCGCGCCGACCGGCTTCG
>DASXAM010000031.1:0-10771 GCA_036404275.1 Allostellaceae bacterium | reverse complement strand
TCGGCATCAGCGGGCTCAGCGAGGCCGAGATCGACCATTTGAACCGGTCCTGGCACCGCCTCGACGGCTGGCCCGACACGGTCGAGGGGCTGACCCGGCTCAAACGCAAATTCATTCTCGTCACACTGTCGAACGGCAATGTCGCGCTGATGGTCAATATGGCCAAATACGCCGGACTGCCGTGGGATGCGATCCTCGGCGCCGAAGTGGCGCACGCCTATAAGCCGCAACCCGAGGCTTACGACCGCACCGCCCAATTTCTCGATTTGAAGCCTTCGCAATGTATGATGGTCGCGGCGCACAATGCCGATCTGATGGCGGCGCGCGGTCGCGGTTTTCACACCGCCTTTGTCAGCCGGCCCTTGGAGCACGGCCCCAACAAGACTCGCGACCTGCGCGCCGAGCATGACTTCGATGTGATCGCCTCGAGCTTTATCGACCTTGCCGCCAAGCTCGGCTGCTGAACGCAGCCGGCGCTCCAACCGGTCGGGTCACTCGAACGGGAGATGCACCAATAAAAAGTAGCCGTTGATCATCAATAGGGTCGCGACCACGGCAAGCACCCCGCTCAATTGCAGCAGCGGGCGGGACACGGCGACGATGCTGACCGAGCCGAGCACGATCGCGATCTGAAACAGCGCTTCGGCGAAATCGAAATTCGGGTCGCGCTCGGCGGCGCGGTCGCGCTTCTCCTCCCACCCGCGGGCTTTGGCGAGCAGCTCCTTTTTGCCCTGGCCTTTTTTCGGGTCGCTCTCGTAGTGCTGCGCCTCAGCCCGCCAGCTTTTGATCGTCTCGACAAATTTGGCCCGGGCCGCTTCCGGCATCCCCGGCTGGGCGGCCAGCTGCAGTTCGAGCTGGTCGGCGGCATGCTGGAGCGCCACCTGGCGCAGGTATTTCGATTGGTAATAGCTATAGGTGTCGGAGGCCTGGATATTGGCGTTCAGCATGACCTTGGTGGCGTTGGCGCCGCCGAGCGTGGTGATCGCCAACAGCATCGCGATGACGCCGAGATAGATGCCGGCAAACCGGCGCAGACCGGCATCGGTGCGGCCGCGATGCTCCTCCGCCTCTTCGCCGCCGTGGATCGTCTCGGCGATTTCTGTCGACTCCACCGGTCCCTCCTTTGGGATCAGCCTTGCGCGAGCGCCGCGTCGTCGATCCTGAGCTCGACCGCATCACCGCCATGCCAGATGTCGCGCCGCAAATGGCCGGCGACATGGATAGTGGCACCCCGCGTCTCGGCGAGAAAGCGGCCGAGCGGCGTCGCCGCGGCGCGAAAGGCGATGCCCCGCAGCCGGGCGCCGTCGAGCGGATCGGTCAAGGCGCAGGACAGATGTTCGCTGCCGACCGGCTCGGCGTGCAGCACACGGACGCCGGGAAAGACAAAGCGCGGCTCGGGGTTGGCGGCGCCGAACGGGGCCAGCCGGTCGAGCTCGTCGATCAGGCCCGATTGCGCCGCGGCGACGGTGAGCGCGCCGTCGATGAAGAGCTTGGGCACGACCCCGCCGCTATCTATCCCATCACCCAGCCGCTCGGCCAGAAACGCGCGCAAGGCCTCGACCTGTTCCGCCGCCACGGTGAAGCCCGCAGCCATGGCATGACCGCCGCCATTGATCAAGAGCCCTGCCTGGCAGGCCGCGATCACCGCCGGGCCGATCGCCAGCCCGGCGACCGAGCGGGCCGAGCCGCGGCCGATCCCGTCGGCGATTGCGACGACGCAGGCCGGCCGCTGATAACGCTCCTTGAGCCGTGCCGCGACAATCCCGATCACGCCGGGATGCCAGCCGGATGCCGAGGCAAAGACGAGTGCCGGCGATTGCGGCATCGACTCGACCGCGGCAACGGCCGCGTCGAGAAGGCGCGCTTCGATCTCGCGGCGCTCGCGGTTGCAGTCGTCGAGACGGCGCGCCAGCTCGGCGGCAAGGACTGGATCGTCGGTTGCCAACAATCGCGCGCCGATCGCCGGATCAAAGTCCGGAGAGGCCGCGCCAACCCGGCCGCCGGCATTGACCCGCGGCCCCAGGGCAAAGCCCAGATGCCAGGCGTCGAGGGGGCGTGCGATGCCGGCCACCGCCGACAACGCCGCGAGCCCCGGATTGGCGCCGCGACGCGCCACCTTGATGCCTTGCGCCACAAGTGCGCGGTTGAGCCCGGTCAGCGGAACGACGTCGCAGACGGTGCCCAGCGCCACGAGATCGAGCCAGCCGAGCAAATCGGGCTCGGGGCGAGCATCGCCATACCAGCCGCTCTCGCGCAAGGCGCGGTTGACCGCGACGACCAGCAAAAACGCCACCCCGACCGCGGCGAGGCTTTTATGCGGGCTATCCTCGTCGAGCCGGTTCGGGTTGACCACCGCCAGCGCCCGCGGCAATCGCGGCTCGGCAACGTGGTGGTCGATGACGATCACCTCGAGACCGCGCCTGGCCGCGTCGGCGAGCGGCTGGTGCGCGGTCGTGCCGCAATCGACGGTGACGACGATGCCGGCACCGTCCGCCTGCAAACGGGCGAGCGCCGCGGCGTTCGGGCCATAGCCCTCGCGCAGCCGGTCCGGCACATAGAGCCGGGTCGCGGCGCCGACCGCGGAGAAGAAGCGCAGCAAGAGGGCGGCGGAGGTCGCGCCATCGACATCGTAATCGCCAAAAACGCCGATCGTCTCGCCGCCGCGGACGGCGCGCACCAGCCGGGCGCAGGCCAGATCCATGCCGCGCAAATGCAATGGGTCGGGCAGCTGGTGACGCAATCTGGGCGCCAGAAACTCGGGCGCCTGGTCGAGACCGACGCCGCGATAGGCAAGCAGCCGGCCGACAATTTCGGGCAGCGCCAGCCGCTCGGCGATCGCCGGCCCTTCGCGGCCGTCATCGAGCGGGAACCGCCAGCTCCGCCCGCAAACCGACCGCTCCACCCCGAGGACCGCGCCGGCGTCCATTTCGCTGCCCGCTCCCTTTTTGGTGCGGGCGCGATCGTCGCCGCAGTATCGGCGAGGGTCTAGCGCCTCCCGCGCAAGCCCTTGCGGATTATGGCTTCGGCGCCGGCAACCGGAGGACGGGGCGGGGCATTCGCCGAAGAATCGGGCTCAGCGGGCAAACGGGGCAAAGCTCTGCTTGCGGGTGAAGTCGTGGCGCGCCTCGACATAGCGCACGGTGCCGGTCTTCGACCGCATCACCACCGAATGCGTCGAGGCACCGCCCGGAAAGCGGCGCACGCCGCGCAGCATCGTGCCGTTGGTGACGCCGGTCGCGGCAAACATCACATCACCCGAGGCGAGGTCGAGGAGCTTGTACTTGCGGTCGAGGTCGGTGATGCCGATGCGGTGCGCCCGGCCGCGCTCATCGTCGTTGCGGAACAGGAGCCGCCCTTGCATCTGGCCGCCGATGCAGCGCAACGCCGCTGCTGCAAGCACGCCTTCGGGTGCGCCACCCGAGCCGACATACATGTCGATCCCGGTTTCGGGCTCCGAGGTGGCGATGACGCCGCTGACATCGCCGTCCGAGATCAGTGTGATCCGGGCGCCGGCGGCGCGGACCTTGGCGATCAGATCGGCATGGCGCGGCCGGTCGAGGATGCAGACGACGAGGTCGGACACCTCGGCTTTTTTCGCGCGCGCCAGGTTTCTGAGGTTGACCGCCGGCTCCTCGTCGAGATCGACCAGATCGTCGGGGAGGCCGCCGCCGACCGCGATCTTGTCCATGTAGACGTCGGGCGCGTTCAGAAACCCGCCGGCATCGGCCATCGCAATGACGGCCAATGCGTTGGCGCCGCCCTTGGCGGTGATCGTCGTCCCCTCGAGCGGGTCGAGGGCGATGTCGATCGGCGGGCCGTTGCCGTTGCCGACCTTTTCCCCGATGAACAGCATTGGTGCCTCGTCGCGCTCGCCTTCGCCGATCACGACGGTGCCGGCGATGGCGAGGCTGTTTAGCGCTTCGCGCATCGCATCGACCGCCGCCTGGTCGGCCGCCTTCTCGTCGCCGCGTCCCATCAGCCGCGAGGCCGACAAGGCCGCCGCTTCGGTCACCCGCACCGCTTCGAGCGCCAGATTGCGATCCATCCTCGATGTCTCGGGCACGGCCTTCCTCCTATTTTTGACGAGCGACGAGGCTCGCGACCCTAAGCGCCGGCCCCCTCCGCGTCAATCCGACGCGGCTCGCCGCCGCGCCGCACGCAGCCCTCACGATGAGGCCTGCACGGCAATTGCAATCGCCTCATGGTGAGGAGTGCGCGGAGCGCGCCTCGAACCGTGCCGCCTCGTTCGTCGAGGTCTCGGGGACCTGATCGTGCTTTGCGAATTCGGCTCCATCGAATGTTAAAGTCTCCTGGCAAGAACCATCCACAGTCGGCATCCGAGCCATGGCCCCTCGACTCTTTGTTGCGATCCTTGCTTTCAACGCTGTGGCAACACTCGCGCAGGCCGAGCCGCCGGCGACACCCTATGCCGGGCAGCAGATGCGCGCGATCAAGGCGCTTTCGCCCGAGGACATCGCGGCGCTGCTCAAGGGCGACGGCATGGGAATGGCAAAGGCGGCGGAATTGAACGGGTTTCCCGGCCCCGCCCATGTCCTTGGCCTTGCCGATCGCCTCGGGCTCACCGCGAACCAGCGCCGGAAAGTACAAGCGATATTCGATCGTATGTCGGCGGCGGCGAAAATCCTCGGCCCGCAATTGGTCGAACGCGAACGGCGGCTCGACCGATTGTTTGCGACAGGCGAGATCACTCCGGGTCGCCTCGCCGAGGCGACGGCGGCCGCTGCCGCATTGCAAGGCCGACTGCGCGCGGTGCATTTGAACGCGCATCTCGAAACACGCGCCCTCCTCGATCCCGCCCAGATTGCTTTGTACCGGCAATTGCGGGGCTACGGCGACCCGACAATGCCCGCCCATCACCACCACGGTTGAGCTCAGGCCGGTTTGCAAAAGGCAAGTCGCGTCCATTCGACGCCGGCGTTCTGCGGCTGAACCGACGGGGTACGCTGCTCGAATTCAAGCCGCAAGCCTGCGTCTCGGGCGAGCCGGACCGTCTCATCGGCGGTGACTTCGAACATGCGCCGTCCAGTCGGGACCGGCCCATGCCGCAGCGACATGATCATCACGCCGGCTGGGGCCAAGAGAGAGCTTGCCCGCGGCATTGCCCGCCGGCGCTCTCCCTCGGTGAGATGCATCCACACCGCGGTCAGCATGACGAGATCGAACCCCTCCTCGCGCCCGCGCAGCACCGCCAGATCGGGCAGGCTGTCATCGAGCCATTCGATCGAAGGCGAGGGATGCAGCGCCATCGCACGCGAGCGCAATTCGCCAGTCGGCTCGACCGCGACGACGCGGTGGCCCAATGCCGCAAAGGCTGCCGCATCGCGGCCGGTGCCGGAGCCGATGTCGAGAATGCGGCCGGGCACGGATGGTAAGAGGTGAAGCACCGCCCGATGCACATGGGCAAAGGCGAGGCTTTCGTAGCGCTCGAACAGAGCCGCGGCCTCATCGACGTATCCCGCCGTGCCGGGAACCCGCGGCGTCACGGCGCGAGCGCCGGCTTTGGCGGCGGGGCCGTAGGAGAGCCGCCAAACCGCTTGCGCAGGCTGCGCCGCCAGCGCGCCAAATGGCGGTGGCGGTGGTTCCAGGAAAAGCGCCGCATCAGTCCGACCATATCGGCCGACACGATGAACGGCGCGATCTGGTCGAGCGCGCCCGGCCGATGCGTCGGATCGTAGACGACCGCCATGCCGGAGGTCGTGCCGAGCAGCAATTCCCAGGCGAGCCCGGCCTGCGCCGTGATCCGCTCGATGCCCGCATGCAGGTCGAAGCTTTCGACGTCGTGAAACAGGTAGAGGCAATCCGGCGCCGCGTCGGGCCGGATCGCGGCAAAATCGAGACCCACCTGCTCGACCGAATGGTATCCGTCGATCAGCACGAATTCGACCGGGGCAATCCGATGGGCGCGCAACACCGCGGGCACGTCGTCGGGCGAACGGCCGGTGATGGCCAGGACCGGCAGATCGTGCGCACGCGCAAGCGAGTTGGTCAGCTCGATCCCCCATGCGGCGCTGCGGTCAAATCCGGCATCGATCGCCAGCACGCGCCCTTGCGGGTTGAGCAGCCCGAGCGCGAGGCTGCTCCAGCCGAGAGCGTTGCCGATCACAAACAGGCGATGTGGCCGGAACCGCGCGAACAAGCATTCGAGAAAATAAATCTCCTGCAAGCCTATGCCGAGTCCGTTGGTCAGGCTGTCGCCGTTCTTTACGAACCAGGTGAACGGCGCCAATGGAAAATTATCGAAATGACTTGGATTGAGCCCGGTCACGATATCGATGCCGCGGTCCCGATAAAGAGCGGTCAGGCGCGGCAAGATCGGCTCCGGCATTTTCGCCTCGGCGCCCTCGGGCACCTCAAAAATCCTCGATCCGGATCAGGCGCGGCGGTTCGAGCACGGTGTCGAGCGCTTCGATCGTGTGCAGCGCACGGCGCATCGCCGCTTCGACCGTGACATGCGTCGTCAGCACCACCGGAACCGCCTCGCCCGGCGCGCGGCCGCGCTGGATCATCGATTCCATCGACACCTGCTCGTCGCGCAGCGCGGCGGCGACATCGGCGATGACGCCGGGCTGATCGACCACCATCAGCCGGATGTAATAAGCGCCCTGGTGGCGATCGATCGGCACGCCGGGGATCGGCGCCAGACCCTCAATCGGCAAGCCGAACGCCGCAACATGGCGTCCGGCGGCGATATCGACGAGATCGGCGACGACCGCCGACGCGGTCGGGAAAGCCCCGGCGCCGCGCCCGTGCAGCAGCACGCGGCCGACAAAATCGCCCTCGGCGACGACCGCGTTGTACACCCCTTCGACCGCGGCGATCGGGCTCGCCTGCGGCACCATGCACGGGTGGACGCGCTGCTCGAGCCCGTCCTCGGTCAGCCGGGCGATGCCGAGGAGCTTGATGCGATAGCCCAATTCATCGGCGAAATCGATGTCGAGCCGCGAGATGTGGCGGATCCCCTCGGCATAAACGCCGGCGAGATCGACCGGCCGACCAAACCCGACGCTCGCCAGGATGGCCAGCTTGTGCGCGGCGTCGATGCCGTCGATGTCGAAGCTCGGATCGGCCTCGGCATAGCCGAGCTTTTGCGCTTCGGCCAGGACCTCGGCAAATTCGTGGCCGCTCTCGCGCATCGTCGACAGGATGTAGTTCGAGGTGCCGTTCAGGATGCCGTAGAGGCGTTGGAGCCGGTTGCCGGCCAGCCCCTCGCGCAACGCCTTGACCACCGGGATGCCGCCGGCGACCGCGGCTTCGAAGGAGAGGGTCAGACCCTTTGCCTCGGCCCGTGCGGCGAGCCGGGTCCCGTCATGCGCCATCAGCGCCTTGTTGGCGGTGACGACGTGCTTGCCGTGGTCGAGCGCGGTCTCGACCACCTGGCGCGCGATCCCCTCGGCGCCGCCGATCAGCTCGACCACGACATCGATCTCGGGATCGGCGGCCATCGCCGCCGCATCCTCGTACCAGCGCGCCGCCGACAACTCGACACCGCGGTCGCGCCGCCGGTCGCGCGCCGACACGGCAGCGACAAGCAGCCGTCGCCCGGCCCGCCGCGCCAGCAGCTCGGCCTGCCGCTGCAGCAGCTGCAAGGTGCCGGCGCCGACTGTGCCGAGCCCGGCGACCGCGATCTTCAACGGCGCATTCACGACAGACGATCCGATCCCGCGTTTTCCACAGCGCCGCTTGTAGCCGCGGAACAGGAAAGTTTCGATCGTTTTGCGCAGCCGGTCAGTGCTCGAACAAGACTTCGGCGCGGCCTTTTCCCGTATCGGTGCCGGCGGGTGCGGCCTCGACCAGGATCTTGTTGCTCGGGATGCCGGCTTTGGTCAGCGCCGCGGCAACCGCCTGGGCGCGGCCGAGTGCGGCGTGAAAGGCCGCCAATTGGTCGGCGTCGAGATTGGCAGTCCCGCCGCCGGCATAGCCGACGATGCGGATTTTCGCCGGTTCCTTGTGATAGCGCGCAACGATCCGCTCGAGGACCGGCTTGTCGGCGTCGGTCAGGGTCGCCGAATTGCCGGCAAACGAGATCTGCCCCGCCGCGATATCGACCGGCATCGGTCGCGGCGGCTTGGCGCCGGACAAGGCGGCGATATGCGGTGGCGGCGGCGCCGGCGGCGGCAGCGCGGGCGGCGGCGGCGCCGGCTGATAGCCGCTCGTAGCGAGCCCGGCCGGCATCGGCGCGGGCGCCGGCGGGCCCGGCAGATGAGCCTCCGATCCGGCAGATTTTTTGAGCAAGGCCGGCGGCGGCGGCGCCGGCTGCGGCATCTCCGGCTCAGGCAGCGAGCCGATCCGCGGCGATAGCAGGCCCGACTCCATCGGTCCCAAATCCGGCGGCTCGCCGGCTTTGCGCAAGCCTTGCGTGCTGGGCGCCGCCTTGCCTCCGGCATTCGCCGTTTTTGCGGCCGTTTCAGAGGGCTCCGCCGCCGATTCCGGCTTTGCCTTGCCGCCGCTCCCTGCTGTCGAAGCCGCGGGCGCCGCGGTTTTGCCTTCGGCGTTCGCCGTCTTGGCGACCGCTTTAGGCGGCTTCGTTGCCGGCCCGAGCGGTTCTTTGCTGACAGACGCCGCGGCGGGCGGGGCCGCGGAGGAAGCGGGCTTGCCCTCGGTGGCCGCCATCTTCGCCACGCCCGGCAGCGGTGCTGCCGGGCCGGGCTGCTCTTTGCGGCCGGACGCTGCGGGCGGGATCGCGGGTGGAGCGGGCTCGCTTTTGCCGGCCTCGGCGGCGGGTGACGCCGCACCTGCTTCGGCTTTCCCCGGTGGGGGTGGCGGCGGTGGAGGTGGCGGCGGTGCTGCGGTCGCGACCGAGAACCCGGCGCGCAATTTTTCGTCGGTGTATTTGGCGTTGGTGCGGTCGGCGATCAGGCTCTGGGTCAGCTTGTCGCGCTGGGCGGTGGTCAGCGCCTGGGTCGGCGGCTCCGGCACGGTGGCGAGATTCGGCGAAGGGGCGGCCTCGCCCGCCGCCAAATTCTTTGTGTTCGGCGTCGTTTCCGGGTTCGGGTCGTCCCTGCTGGCGCCGGTCAGGTCGCGCCAGGTATCGACCGGGTGACAGGCGCCGAGGGCCAGCAATGCCGTCAGAACCGCCAGCCGGATCACCCCGGGGAAAAGGTGTCGCAAGAAACCGGTGCTGCCGATCGGCATTGGCGGCCTCCCCGCCGAATTGGCCGCGATGCCGCGCCGGCGGCGATCCCTCGGCCGATACATGATGGATCGGGGTTGTGTATTAGATTCGGCCGGGCCCGTCACTACATTTGCGGCTGACCGACGAGGAAACGCGATGAGCGAAACCACCCGCGGCAAAACGGGCGCTGCCGCCAGCGAGACCGAGGCCGCCGAGTTGTCGCGGCAGATCGGCGATGTTGCCGAGCAAAGCCGGCGTCTCGTCGCCGAATTCCTGGAGCGGCAAGCGGCCGGAGAAAATATCGGGATGGCGGATCCGCTCGCGATCGGCGCCGCCTTTTTCGAGATGACGGCGCGGCTGCTGACCGACCCGGCGCGCCTCGTCGAAGCGCAAATGTCGCTGTGGAACGACTATCTGACCCTGTGGCAGCGCGCCGCGGAGCGCCTCGCCGGCGGCAATCCCGAGCCGATGATCGCACCGGAGAAAGGCGATCGCCGCTTTCGCGACGCGGCGTGGAGCGACAGCGCGCTGTTCGATTTTATCAAGCAAAGCTATCTGTTGACCGCGCGGTGGTTGCAAGGGGTCGTGCACCGCGCCGACGGCCTCGATGCACATACGGCGCGCAAGGTCGATTTCTATACGCGGCAATTTATCGACGCGATGGCGCCGACGAATTTTGTGCTGACCAACCCCGAGGTCTTGCGCGCGACGGCGGAAAGCCGCGGCGAGAATTTGCTGAACGGCCTCAAAAACCTGCTTGGCGACCTCGAGCGCGGCAAGGGCCGGCTGGCGGTCAGCATGACCGACATGACGGCGTTCCATATCGGCAAAAATGTCGCGGTGACGCCGGGCAAGGTCGTCTTTCGCAACGAGCTGATCGAGCTCATCCAATATGATCCCTCGACCGAAATGGTCAAACGCCGGCCGCTGCTGATCATTCCGCCCTGGATCAACAAGTTTTACATCCTCGACCTGAAGCCCGAGAATTCCTTTATTCGCTGGGCGGTGGCGCAAGGCCACACCGTCTTTGTCATCTCCTGGGTCAATCCCGACCGGCGCCTCGCCGCCGAGAGCTTTGCCGATTACATGCTGAAAGGGCCGCTCGCAGCACTCGATGCGATCGAGCAGGCGACCGGCGAGCGCGAGGCGAATGCGATCGGCTATTGCCTCGGCGGCACATTGCTCGCCTGCACCCTCGGCTATATGGCGGCCAAGCGCGACCGGCGGATCAAGAGTGCCACGTTTTTCGTGACCATGCTCGACTTTGCCGAGGCCGGCGAATTGTCGGTCTTTATCGATGAGGAGCAGCTCACAGCACTCGAAAAGCGCATGGACGACCGGGGCTATCTCGAAGGCCGCGACATGGCGACGACCTTCAACATGCTGCGCGCCAACGATCTGATCTGGTCGTTTGTCGTCAACAACTACCTCCTCGGCAAGCAGCCGCTGCCGTTCGACCTGCTTTATTGGAACGCCGATTCGACGCGGATGCCGGCGGCGATGCACAGCTTTTACCTGCGCAACATGTATCAGCGAAACCTGCTGGCGAAACCGGGCGGCATCCGCCTCGCGGGCGTGCCGATCGATCTCGGCAAGGTGCGGGTGCCCGCCTTTCTGTTGTCGACGCATGAGGACCAT
>DASXAM010000030.1:0-10138 GCA_036404275.1 Allostellaceae bacterium | reverse complement strand
CTACGTCGCCGACTGGGTCAACGACGACCAGCCCTATATGATGGACATCGCCGGCAAACCATTGGTCTCGATACCGTATTCCTACGAGATTAACGACGCGCCCTTTATCCATTACCGCAACGGCACGGCCGACCAGTTCGGCGAGGCGATCCGCCGGCAGTTCGACACGCTCTACGAGGAAGGCGCCAGATCCGGCCGGGTCATGGCGATCTGCCTCCATCCCTATCTGATCGGCGTGCCGCACCGCATCGGCGCGCTCGACGCTGCGCTCAAATACATTGCCGCGCACGACCGCGTCTGGTTTGCGACCGGGGAGGAGATCGTGCGCCACTGGCTCCAATCGGGCGCCGTCTTCTGAGTCGGCGCCGCTCACCCCGGCGACGGCGTCGCCTTCAATGCGGCGAGCTCGCGGCGCAGCGCACGCAATTCCTCAAAGCGAGGGGTTACGTCACGCAAAAACGCGGCGATGCCGAGCATCTTCCCAGCGTCGTCGCGCACCGGCAGCACCGTGAACTCGATCGAGATGCGGGTCCCGTCCTTGCGCATTGCCGGCACCGCCAAGAGCTCGCCTTCGCCATAGCGACTCTCGCCGCCCGCCATCACCCGGTCATAGCCCTCCCAGTGGCGGGCGCGCTGGCGCTCGGGCACGATCAGGTCGAGGCTCTGGCCCAGCGCTTCGGCCGCCTCATAGCCGAAGATCCGGGTTGCCGACCGGTTCCAGAACCGGATCTTGCCCTCGGCGTCCGCGTAGATCACTGCGTCGGGAGAGAGCGTGGCCAACCGCTCGACCAACCCATCGGGCATTGCTTCAATCATTGCCGTCTCCGCTCGTCAGTGTCCGAGGGCCGCGGCAACGCCGAAAATCGTCCCGCTCGCGGCAAACAGGGCCAAGAGGTTGAACCGCGGCCAGCGCAGCAACAGACCGGTCGCCACAATCGCCGCCGCCCAGATCGCCGGTTCCCCCGACACCTGCAATACCGCGACCCCGCCGGCCAGCACCAAACCGGCGGCGATCGGCGCGAGCCCGTGCTCGATCGCGCTGTGCCAAGGCGAGCCGCGCCATCGGCCCCACAGCCGCGCCGCCCCGAAGATCAACAGCGACGACGGCAGATACAGCGCCACGGTCGCGGTCAAGGCACCCCACCAGCCGGCCACCTTCCAGCCGATCAGCGCCGACAGCATCGTGCCGGGACCGGGCGCGGCGCGCGAGATCGCAAACAAATCGGCGAATTCGCGGTCGCTCGTCCAATGATGGACATCGACCGCCTGATGCGCGATCTCGGCCAACAGCGAAGCCCCGCCGCCGATCGAGAACAGCGACAGCGGGCCGAATACCGCGACCAGCGCGAACAGCGCCCGCCAATCGTCGGGCATCGTCAGCTGCGTCCCCGCTGGCGCAGAAACGCGAGCCCGATACCGATCGGCGCCAGGCACAGCACGACCGGCAGCATCGGCCAGCGCAGCACCCCGACCGTCAGCACGGTAACAGCGGCGAGCATCATCTCGCCGAGCTGCGCCGTGCTGCGCGGGACGAGCACGAGCCCGGTGGCAAAGGTCAGCCCGATCGCCGCGGCGGCGATCCCGTGCAGGACGGCATGAGCCACATTGCTGCCGGCGATCCGGGCGAACGCCGCCGCCAAGGCCACGACGATGACCAACGGCCCCGACAGCAGCCCCACCACCGCGGCCAGCGCGCCGCGGCCGCCGCGCAGCCTTTGCCCGACCTGAACCGTCAGATTGACCCCGGCCGAACCAGGCAGCACCCGGCTCAGCGCCACGCCCGCGAGAAACGCCCGGTCGTCGATCCAGCGCCGCCGCAGCACGATCGCACGATAGAGCCAAGCCGCCGTGTTGCCGCCAAAGCTGGTGACGCCGAGCTGAAAAAAACCGCCGACGATCGCCGGCAGAGACACCTGCTCGCCACCGGAAGCGCTCGCCTTTGCCCCGCTCGTATCCGTCACCCGCGCCCCCGCTGCTCGTCGCCGGTTGAAATTATCCCTTCCCCGGCAGGTGGGCGAGGGGGTTTGCCGGGACGGCAGAGATTGACCGGCCCGCTGGCCGGGCCTAGCGTCCGCGCCGCGCTTGATCGATCGCCGCGCACAACAAAATCTGGCGACGGACAGACGATTTGTGGCTTCCACCCGACACAGCGCACCGCCGCAGAGGCCGGCGCCGCGACCGCCAGCCCCGACCGGCTCCGACCGGCTCACCAGATCGGAACGAGGTCGATTGGAGCGGCTCAAGGCGGAGGCTATCGAGCTGCGCTTCGCCGCGCGTCGCTACGACGAAATCCAGGACGACCTGCCGGTATGGCGTGCGAAGGCCGAGCGGCACGATCGGCTCCTGGCCGAGCTGAAGGCGATCAGAGCCAGAGCCGCGGTCGCGCTGGTCGTTCTGGAGCAATGGCTGCTGCTGTACCTGGTCGTCAGCCGAGAACAGCGCTCCACTGCCACGGCGCCGGCTTCGAGTCGAGCCCGCCGCCATGTCTGCATTCTGTCGTGTCGCGACTTGCGGCACGGCATGCGGGTCCCGGCGATGGCGCAAGCGCTGGTTGATGCCGGCTGCATGGTCACCGTCGTGTGTCGGCATCCGCCTGCGCGACCGCCGCAACAAGAGGCCGGCCCCGTCGAATATCTGACGGTGTCGCTTTCTCCCCGGGCGACGCCGCCCGGGGAGAAAGCGACGGCGCACGGGCGACGGGGCAAACCCGACACAGCGTCATTCCCGTCGACGTGCCTCCTTTCTGCGGGACGCCATTTGCTGAGCGCGCCGAGGACGTTGCTGCTGCGAATGGCCAAGCGTCGGTTCGGTGCGGCGCATGATGTGGACACTGCCGGAAAGACCGCGGGAGCGGCGGTGACGCTGCCGTCGCATCGCTGGGTGCGGAGCCACACTTTTGCCGAAGCGGTCGATATTGCGACACGCGGTCGGCATTTCGACGTGGTGCAGGCGCACGGTGCCGGGGCGTTGGTGGCCGCCGCCCGGCTCGCCGCTCGCGACCATGCTAAGCTGCTTTGCGATGCGATCGCGCCGCCGTACCACCCTCCGACCGACCGTCCCGGCGCCTTCGAGATGTTGTGCCGCCGGCGCGAGAACCACGAAATGAGTGCGATTCTTCGCGGCGCCGGAATCGTGATTGCAACTGGCGACGAACTGGCAGACGAGCACGCGCGCGCATACGGCATCGACCGTCCGCTCGTCATCCGGGATTGCCCAAGCTATTGGCCCTACCGTGTTAATCGGCGGCTGCGCGTCGATTGTGTGCTCGGCGTGATGGACCGGCTCGTCGTCTGGTGTGGGCCGGCTTGTCGGCAAGGCGAGATCAAGCGGCTGATCGAAGCGGCGGCGCTGATGTCGCCCGACATTCATGTCGCGATCGTTGCGACGGCCGTGCCGACCCCGCCCGCCGATTTTGCCCAGCGACTAACCGAATATGCGGCTGAGCGCGGCGGGGCCGGCCGTGTCCATGTTCCGCCCGCGCCCGAACCCGCCGATCTGGTGCCTTATCTTTCCGGCGCCGATCTTGGCGTGAGCCTGGGAATGAGCACATACGCGACCGCTTTCCAAAACATCCTGATGGCTCGCCTCCCGATCGCCGTGGCTGGCGGCGGCGACGTGGCCGCGCTCGTGCGCAAGCACGATATCGGCGAAGTGTTCGCTGGATCGGATCCAAAAGACATAGCTGCCACTGTCGAAAGGATGCTCGAGCCAACTGCCTATCGGCGGCTGCGACAGAACACGATGACGCTGGCAGAGGACATGACCTGGGAAGCCGAAAGCATCGCCTACCTGGCGGCGATCCGCGCGCTGACCCCGACGCCGGCGGCTGCGGAACCGAGTCGAGCGTGCGGCCCGCCGCTCGGGGTGAGCCGGAGCCGCAATGCGGCTCCGGATGGGATCGGAAGCGTCGCCCACAATAAGAAGCCGAGCCATGGGGATCCGTGACCGTGTCGCCCGCCTCGAGACAAAAGGTGGCGTCTATAATGATTTAATCGACCAGCATCGGTCGATTTCGCGGCAGTGCAGCGATCGGCTCGCGGTCGAGCGGCGGCGTTTGGCAGAGACCAGAGCGAGCTTTGCCGAGATCGACCATGCTCGGCGCTCGCTCTATCGGCCGATCGTCGAGGCGGTGCATTTGGCCCGCGCCTGTGCCGCGGTGGAGGACCGGCTCGCCGCCGACGTCTATGTCGCCCATGACGACGTGGCGTTGCTCGCCGCAGATTATCTGGCGACCCAGCACGGCGGGCGGTTGATCTACGACGCGGTCGAGCCGTTCGATCAGGAGCTGAAAACCCGGGCGTATCACGATCATCCGCCGCTGCACGAGCTGGACTATTACACTCTGCTTACCCGGCCGGTGATGATCCGCGCCGATGCCCGATTTTCGACCAGTGAGCCGATGTCCGACCTGCTCCGGCAGCGCCACGGCGTCCCCTTTGTCTCATTGCCGAATTACGTTGAACGGCCCATCGTCAAGCCGTCCTCTTCCGAGATAAGACAAGCGTGCGGTTGCCTGGACACCGACTTTCTACTAATTTATATAAATTCGATCTATCCCGCCTCTCGCTTCGAACAGATCATCGAGGCGATGTCTCTTTGCGATCCGAGATGTCACCTGGTGCATGTCGGAATTATCACGCCGCTCAGCCTCGCAGAAGATTTGAATGCACAAGTGGCCGAGCTGGGCTTGCAGCAACGCATTCATTTTCTCCCGGCGATGCCGTATAACCTCTATCTCGAATACATCTCGGCATGCGATGCCGCTTTGGTCTGGCTCGATATCGACAATGTAAATTGCGCCACAAATCTCCACAATCGGTATCTCGACGCCGTAGGTGCCGGGCTGCCGATCCTGTCATCGGAAAATATTGCATTTGGTGAGGTCAACGAAAAATACCACTTGGGTATGATCATACCGGAGCAGACTCCGACAAGCTTGGCAGCTCATGTCGATGCGATGCGCGATCGTCGAGACGATTACTTGGCCAATCTGACTGCCGCACAGTCGGCGCTGCGCTGGAGCAATGTCGAAAACCGGCTGACGGAGGCGGTAGCGGGAGCAAAATCGGTAGCGATCCTGACGCGCAAGGACCCACGCCGCGTTCAGCGCATACAACGCCAGGTCGGAACGTTGCAGCGGCACGGCGTCGACGTCCGCGGGATCGGGAATCTGAGACCCCGGACTCCGGACGGCGAAGCGGCCGAAAATTGGTTTACAATTCCTGAAGACATCGACGGCGATATCCTTACGGAATCCGAGTTGGAGGCGGCGCGGTCCGCGGCCGATGACGAACGAGGCTAAACTCCGCTAAAATAAGCGATGTGCCGCGAATGGCTTTACCAGATCTTGCGCCCTGACGACACCAGCCCGGCTGCGCGCTGGTTTCGTGGCGGCCATCATCTGATGGCAACGGCCGGTATCGGGATCATGCTGGCGGACACTGTGGCGCCTTGGCGCGCCACGCACGGCGCACGGTTTGACGCTGCATTTCATCTGATTTCCATATTTTTTCTGATCGAATACCTGCTGCGCTTGAGCGCTGCGCCGGCGGCCCCGAGCGCCGTCCATCGCCGCCCGCGATCGGCGCGGCTCTCCTATATGCGCTCCCCGCCCGGCGTGTTCGACCTCTTCGGCGCCCTGCCGGGAGTTTTGAACCTGTTTCTGCCCACCCCGGATTCGATCCTGTTCGGCGTCGTCTGGGTGTTCAAATTCATCCGCTACACGCCGGGGCTTGTCGGGTTGCAGCGCGTGATCAGCCGCTCGCGCCAGGCGCTGTGGTCGGTATTTCTTGGTTTTGGCGTCGTCTTGCTTGCTTCGGCGAGCCTCGAATATTTAATCGAGCGCCACGCCCAGCCGGCGGCGTTCGGCTCGATCCCGGCGGCGTTGTGGTGGGCCATCGCGACGGTGACGACCACCGGCTACGGCGACATTGTGCCGCAAACCGCGGCCGGCCGCATCCTCGCCGGCGTCGTCATGATCTGCGGCATCCTGGTGCTGGCTTTGTCGGCAGGCATTCTGGCGACCGGCTTTGCCGACGAGATGCGCCGGTTTCACTTTTTGCGCACCTGGAACATTGTCGCCCGCGTGCCTTTTTTCCAAAAGGTCGGCGCTTCGATCATCGCCGAGGTCGCATGGCTGCTGCGGCCGCTGAACTATCCGGCGGGCAGCGTCGTTGTGCGTCGCGGCGAGCGCGGCGACTGCATGTATTTCATCGCCTCGGGCGAGGTCGAAATCAAGCTCGACCCCGAACCGTTGCGTCTCGGACCGGGCGATTTTTTCGGCGAGATTGCGCTGTTGACCGGGGCACCGCGGACCGCCACCGTGGTCGCAGTCGATGCCTGCACCTTGCTGCGGCTCGATATCGTTGAATTTCGCGAGCTGATGGGACGCCGCCCGGACCTCACGCATGTCATCCTCGATGCCGCCAATCGGCGTCTCGATGCCGGCCGGCCCGCATCGGCTCGCGATATTGAGGAAACCATCGGCTCCGCCGCCCCGCTCTGAGAGGCTGACTAGAAATGAATCTAGCAATATCTTAGGGTTATTCGTCATTCCCGCGAAAGCGGGGATCCAGGCCCCCATGGCTTCAGCGCTTGCGCTGGACCCCCGCTTTCGTGGGGGTGACGGCTAACACATTGACGTAAAGGCGCACCATTTCGGGTCAGACACTGAGATCGAGACCGCCAATGGACAAAAAGGTTCACATCAACTTCTGGTATGTGATCGCCGCGATCCTCGGCATGCTGTGGATCCAGAGCCTGTATTTGGAAAGCACGCAACGCACTGCGATTCCGTACAGCAAATTTCAGACTTTGCTCAACGAGGACAAGATAGCCGATATCTCGATCGCCCAGAACTATATCCGCGGCTCGCTCAAAAAGGCCGAGCCGGACGGGCTCAAGGATTTTATCACGACGCGGGTCGATCCCGACTTCGCCAAAAGCCTCAACAAGCACGGCGTCACCTACAGCGGCGTTGTCGAAAGCCATTTCATCCGAGATTTGTTGTCGTGGGTGCTGCCGGCAATCGTGTTCGTTGCGATCTGGATGTTCGCGATCCGCCGCCTGGGCCAAGGCGGCGGGCTTGGCGGCATGATGACGATCGGCAAAAGCCATGCGCGGGTCTATGTCGAGAAGGAGACCAAGGTTACTTTTGCCGATGTCGCTGGCGTCGACGAGGCCAAGGACGAGCTCGTCGAGATCGTCAATTTCTTGAAAAGCCCGGCGGTTTATGGCCGGCTCGGCGGCCGGCCGCCAAAGGGCGTCTTGCTGGTCGGCCCGCCGGGCACGGGCAAGACCTTGCTCGCCCGCGCCGTCGCCGGCGAAGCCGGGGTGCCGTTCTTCTCGATTTCGGGATCGGAATTTGTCGAGATGTTTGTCGGCGTCGGCGCCGCCCGCGTGCGCGACCTGTTCGAGCAGGCGCGCCAGCACGCGCCGGCGATCATCTTTATCGACGAGCTCGATGCATTGGGCCGCGCCCGCGGCGCCTATGTCGGCGGCGGCCATGACGAGAAGGACCAGACGCTCAACCAGCTCTTGGCCGAGCTCGACGGTTTCGACCCGTCGAGCGGTCTCGTGCTATTGGCCGCGACCAACCGGCCGGAAATCCTCGACCCGGCATTGCTGCGCGCCGGCCGGTTCGACCGCCAGGTCCTGGTCGACCGCCCCGACAAACGGGGCCGCGAGCAGATCCTTGCGGTGCATTTGAAAAAATCAAAGCTCGCGGCCGATGTGGCGCCCGAGCAGATCGCTGCGCTGACGCCCGGCTTTACCGGCGCCGATCTCGCCAATCTGGTCAACGAGGCAACCTTGCTTGCCACCCGGCGCGACGCCGAGTCGGTGACGATGAGCGACTTCACCAACGCGATCGAGCGCATGGTCGCCGGCCTCGAAAAGCGCAACCGGTTGTTGAACCCGCTGGAGCGGCGGGTCGTCGCCTATCACGAACTCGGCCATGCGATGGTGGCGCTCGCCTTGTCCAGCACCGAGACCGTGCACAAGGTGTCGATCATCCCACACGGCGTGGGTGCCCTCGGCTACACGATCCAGCGTCCGACCGAGGACCGTTATTTGATGACCCGCGCCGAGCTCGAGCACAAGATGGCCGGGCTTTTGGGCGGCCGCGCCTCGGAGACCCTGGTGTTTGCCGAAGTCTCAACCGGGGCCGCCGACGATCTCGCCAAGGCCACCGACATCGCCCGCGCGATGGTGTTGCGCTACGGCATGAGCGACGCGCTCGGCAACGTCGCCTACGACCGCGATCGCTCGCCGTTTTTGCAGCCGAACTTTCCGGTGCCGCAAGAGCGCGTCTATGGCGAGGACACGGCGCACGCGGTCGACCGCGCAGTGCGGGTCCTGGTCGATCGCGCCTTCGAGCTGGCCTCGTCGGTGCTGCGGCGCAACCGCGCCCTGCTCGATCGCACCGCGGCCCGGCTGCTCGAAAGCGAGACGCTGAGCGAGGCAGAAATCGAACGGCTGAAAGAGGAGATCGTTACCGTCCCGGCTCTGCCGTCCGCCGCGGCACCGCTCGCTGCACAACCGGTCGGGTCGTGATCGGCTCCTCGTGTCGCTGCGATCGGTGCGTGGAACGATCAGATTGCGTCCGGGCCGCGCTCGCCGGTGCGGATGCGGATCGCCTCGTCGATCGAGGTGACAAAGATCTTGCCGTCGCCGATCCGGCCGGTATGGGCGGCCTGCTGGATCGCCTCGACGGCGCGCTCGACGAGCTCGTCCTCCATGACCACCTCGATCTTCACCTTGGGCAGAAAATCGACGACGTATTCGGCCCCGCGGTAAAGCTCGGTATGGCCCTTCTGCCGGCCAAAGCCTTTGGCCTCGGTCACGGTGATGCCCTTGATCCCGACCTCGTGAAGCGCCTCCTTCACTTCGTCGAGCTTGAACGGCTTGATGATCGCGTCGATCTTTTTCATCGCTTCCCGACCTCTCCCAGGCGCCGGGCGCGCGCTGGCTCTCCCGAGCTTAGCACAGCCGCCGCCGCTTTCCCTAGCGCGGCAAAGACCAAGCGATTTTCTTAATTTTTACCTGCGGCCGGCAGATTGCCGACGAGCTTGCGGATGCGCTCGACGGCTTCCTCGATGGCTTCGAGGCTGTTGGCATAGGAAAACCGCAGATAGCCCTCGCCCAATTCGCCAAAGCTGGTGCCGGCGATCGTCGCCACCCCGGCCTCGTCGAGGAGCCGCCCTTGCAGCGTGCGGGCATCGAGCCCGGTGCCCGTAACATTCGGAAACGTATAGAAGGCGCCGCCCGGCTCGATGCAGGAAAAGCCCGGAACCCGGTTGAGCGCCGCGACAATCGCCTTCCGGCGCTCGGCAAAGGCGGCGACCATCCGCCGCACCGGCTCGCGCGGGCCGGTCAGCGCGGCGATGCCGGCATATTGCGCGGCCGCGTTGACGCAGGAATGGCAGTTGATCGCGAGTTTCTCCGCAGCCCCGACCAGCCCCTCCGGCCACACCCCGTAACCCATGCGCCAGCCGGTCATCGCATAGGTCTTGCTCCAGCCGTCGAGCAGGATCACGCGCTCGCGCAGCGCCGGGTAGCCCAAGAGGCTGACATGCTCGGCGCCGTCGTAGAGGATCTCGCCATAGATCTCGTCGCTCAGCACCGCGACCTGCGGATGGCGCTCGAGCCCGGCGACGAGACGGTCGAATTCGGCGCGTGGCACGACCCCGCCCGTCGGATTGGCCGGGCTGTTGATGATGATGAGGCGTGTTTTCGGCCCGATCTTGGCCAACACCTCCTCGGCGCTGAACGAGAAGCCGGCGCTTTCATAGAGCGGCATCGGCACGGGCGTCGCACCGGAAAACCGGATCACGCTTTCGTAAATCGGGAAACCCGGGTTCGGATACATGATCTCTACACCCGGCTCGCCGAACATCAAGATTGCAAAAAACATCGTGACCTTGCCGCCGGGAACCACCAGCACCCGGCCCGGCGATACTTCGACCCGGTGGCGGCGGTAAAGGTCGGCGGCGACCGCCTCGCGCAACGCCGGGATGCCGTTTGCCGCGGTATAGCCGTGATGCCCGTCGGCCAACGCCTTGCGCCCGGCCTCGACGATATGCTCGGGCGTCGGGAAATCGGGCTGGCCGATGCCGAGATTGATGATCGAGCGGCCCTG
>DASXAM010000029.1:0-14161 GCA_036404275.1 Allostellaceae bacterium | reverse complement strand
GTTGCCGGCCGAAACCACCGAGGCCGCGCTGATCGGCGAAATCACGAGGCTCGGTGTGGACGACCGGGTCGACGGCATCCTGGTGCAGCTGCCCTTGCCGGCGCAGATCGACGCCCGGCGCGCGGTCGCCGCAATCGATCCGGCGAAGGACGTGGACGGTTTGCACCCGTTGAATGTCGGCCGGCTGTGGAGCGGGGCCCCGGCTCTGGTGCCGTGCACGCCGCAGGGGTGCCTGATGCTGTTGCGCGCGGCGCATGGCGATCTTGCCGGTGCTGAAGCCGTTGTGCTCGGCCGGTCGAGCCTTGTTGGCCGGCCGATGGCGGCGCTGTTGGTCGGTGCCGATTGCACCGTCACGATCATCCATTCCAAGACCCGCGACGCCGCCGCGATCTGCCGGCGCGCCGAGATACTGGTCGCCGCGACCGGCCAGCCCGGGTTGATCGGGTCCGGCTGGGTCAAGCCCGGCGCCACCCTGATCGACGCCGGCACCGCCTCCGTCCCCCTGCCGGAGGGCGGAAGCCGGCTCGTCGGCGACGTCGATTTTGCCGAAGTCAGCGCCGTCGCCGGCGCTCTGACCCCGGTGCCCGGCGGGGTCGGGCCGATGACGATTGCATGCCTGCTGCGCAACACGATCCTCGCCGCCGCCCGGCGCCGCGACCTTCCCGACCCGGCAATCTAGCCATCGCCGCCGGCACGGGCGAGGCGGGTGAGGCAGCGAAGGCCGGCGATGATCAGAAGGTAAAAGAAGGCGAGCGGGGCACTGAAGATCAGCACCAGCGGAAAGATGTTGCTGCCGTCGATAAGCGCATAGACCGTGTAAAGAAGCACCGCACCCATCGGCCACAAAGGGGCGGCCGCGGCTTTGCGCCAGCCGCCGTGAAGCCGCCAGACCATCCAACCTTGCAGCACGAAATAGCCGGGAACGCACCACATCATCGCGACCACGACCCAATCTATGACGCGCATAAACGGGCTGTTCGTCAGCACCGCGTGTTCCGCCTTTCTGTGCTGTTCCATCTCTTGCCGAAGCCGCTCGACCCATATGGCGGGCGCGGGCCAAAGGGTAGGCCGGCCGCTCCAAACAAGATCGACCGGGAGGGCGGCCTCGGCGACGAGCTTGCCCGACGGCGTCGTGGCGGTCACCCGGACCGAATCCACCCGCTGCGCCTCGTAATAGGCGAACCACAACAGGATCTCGCCGTCGCCGGGACCGCGATGCGCCTCGCCATTGTTCATCGCCGGCTTGCGGCGGCCGGCGAAAGACGGCTCTTCGCCGATGACGACGGGCTCGGTGGTGGTGTAGCCGACGCGCAACGAGAAGGGCTGGGTGCGGCCGAGGATGGCGGGCGAGGCGGGATCGGTCTCGAGGAGTTGTACGGTGGTCGAGCCGCGAGTCGCGCCGGGCGCTGTGACCAGCGCGTAAAGGGCGAGGCCGAGGGTCACGGCGAGGCGGTCCGGCCAAACCGGACCGGCGGCG
Source organism: Allostellaceae bacterium (assembly GCA_036404275.1). Taxonomy (GTDB): domain Bacteria; phylum Pseudomonadota; class Alphaproteobacteria; order ATCC43930; family CGMCC-115725; genus AP-15. The sequence continues at coordinate 12,684 of DASXAM010000029.1, read as the reverse complement.
GCAGACAGGAGCGGCATCGGCAGAGCCAGGATCGCGTCGGTTCGGGATGCCGCCAATACTGTCAAGATATGGTGAAGAACCCGCTAATCGGTCTGGACAACGCGCCGGTGCGGCGGCGATTCTCGACCGAATACGGATCGGGGAGAAAGGCAATGGATATGCGCAACCGGCTGATCGGCAGTCTCGCAGCGCTTTTGCTGGGGGTGCTCGGAGGAGGGGCGGCGCTGGCGCAAGCACCCGCACCCGCGGCGATGCCGGTGCAGCCTTGGGGGCTCCCGCCCCTGCCGGCCGGGGTCGGGCCGGTCGAGAAATTCGCCGATATCGGCGGCACGCCACAGGGCAAGTTTCTGGAAGGCGGCGCCTTCGACAAAGACGGCAATCTGTGGTTTGTCGGGATCGGCAGCGGCTGGATTTCGTATCTGACGCCGGACGCCAAGCTCGTCCCGGTGGTCAATTGCAACCCGCCGGCCGATCTCGGTCAGACCTGCGAGCCGCAGGGCACCCGCTGGCGCGACGGCAAGCTCTACCTGACCTCGCGGCATCGCGGCATTCTGGTCTGGGATCCGCAAACGAAACAGCTGACGACGCTTGTCTATGCCTATCGCAACCAGCTGTTCAAAGGCCCGAACGACCTCGATTTCGACGCCGAGGGCAATTTGTTCTTCACCGACCCGTGGGGGACCGGTCCGGGGCCGAGCCTCTCCGACCGCACCGGTGCCGTCTATCAATATTCGCGCGACGGCGTGTTGCGCAGGATCATAGATAGCGGGCTTTTTCCGAACGGGATCGCCGTCTCGCCGGACGACAACACGCTCGCCGTCGGCGACTTCCGCGGCGGCCGCATGTGGTGGGCCGGGTTCGAGACCGGCCCAACCATGGGCTGTCCGCAGTGCGCCAAGGATCCGCAGCACCTGACCTTTGCCAGCGTCAAGGCGGGAACCTACTTCCCGGGCAATGGCGGACCCGACGGGCTCCATTATGACGTCAAGGGCAATCTGTGGGTCGGGCTTCCCGGTCTCGGCGGCATTGCCGAGGTCAACCCGAGAGGCCTCATTGTCGGCTTTGTACCGATCCCGAACGGTGATCCGGCGACGACCAACTTTGCCTTTGGCGGCGAGAACAACCAGTACGTCTATTTCGAGGGTGCGACGACCGGCACTTTCTGGCGCTTCAAGGCGCCCTATCCGGGTCTGATCGGCCCCGGCGGCACGCGCTTGCCGGCGCAGCCCTGAGCAGGGCCCGGCGCCGCTCGGGCTCGGGAACAATTGCAGCCGGGGCGCGCCGGGGAAGAAAGCCGCCGTCGGCAATGCGGCGGAGGTTTTCGGGTATGATCGCGCCCGAGCTTGCGTAGGAGTCCGCGATGAACAAGATCTACCCCGATGCCCGGGCGGCGCTAGCCGGCTTGTTGCGCGACGGCATGACGATCATGTCGGGCGGGTTCGGGCTGTGCGGCATTCCGGAGGCGCTGATCGCCGCAATCCGTGATTCCGGGGTCTCCGAGTTGACGGTGATTTCGAACAACGCCGGCATCGACGGTGCAGGGCTCGGCGTGTTGCTCGAAAGCCGGCAGGTGAAGAAGATGATCGCGTCCTATGTCGGCGAAAACAAATTGTTCGCCGATCTCTACCTAAAGGGCGAGCTCGAGCTGGAATTCAACCCGCAGGGCACGCTCGCCGAGCGCATCCGCGCCGGCGGTGCCGGCATCCCGGCATTTTTCACCAAGACCGGGGTCGGGACCCTGATTGCCGAGGGCAAGGAGACGCGCGTGTTCGACGGCGAGCGCTATGTCATGGAGCGCGGCCTCGTGGCCGACCTCGCCGTGGTCCACGCCTGGAAGGGTGACCCGGAAGGCAACCTCGTCTACCGGAAGACCGCGCGCAACTTCAACCCGGTGATGGCGACCGCCGGACGGGTGACCGTCGCCGAAATCGAGCATCTGGTCGAGCAAGGCGAGATCGAGCCCGATCATATCCACACCCCCGGCATTTTTGTGCAGCGCCTCGTTCACCCGGCCTCGTTCGAGAAGCGGATCGAGCAGCGCACGGTGCGCCGGCACGGCAAATAGGGAAAGGAGCGGGTCTATGCCCTGGTCACGCGACGACATGGCGCGGCGCGCCGCCGCCGAGCTCGAGGACGGGTTTTACGTCAATCTCGGCATCGGCATTCCGACCCTCGTCTCAAACTTCATCCCGGACGGGATCACGGTCCAGCTGCAAAGCGAAAACGGCATGCTCGGCATGGGCCCGTTCCCGTTCGAGGGCGAAGAAGACGCCGATTTGATCAACGCCGGCAAGCAAACGATCACCGAATTGCCGACGACGAGCTATTTCGACAGTGCGCAATCCTTCGGCATGATCCGCGGCGGCCATATCGACGTGTCGATCCTGGGCGCGATGCAGGTCGCAGAAAACGGCGATCTCGCCAACTGGATGATCCCCGGCCGCATGGTCAAAGGCATGGGGGGTGCGATGGACCTGGTCGCCGGGGTCAAGCGCGTCATCGTTCTGATGGAGCATACCGCGCGCGGCGAGCCGAAATTGCTGCATCGCTGCACCTTGCCGCTGACCGGTGCGGGTGTCGTCGACATGGTGGTGACCGATCTCGGCGTGTTCACGATCGACAGCGCCGGCATGACGCTGCGCGAAATGGCCCCGGGCGTCTCGCTCGACGAAATCCGCGCCAAAACCGAGGCGAGTTTTGCCCTGCCGCCCGGTCTCGGCTGACGCCGCACAGGCGCTCCGCTGACCGGCGCCGGGGGACGAGCGGTGTCGAGCGAGCAAACGATCGAGCGGCCGCGGGCGAAAGAGGCGGCAAAGACGGAAACCACCGGCGTCCGCGGCGGCCGCCCACCGCCGGCGAGCGGCGGTCGCGATCTGCGCCTCGATTTCTTTCGCGGCCTCGCGCTGGTGTTCATCTTTATCGACCACATCCCGGAGAATATCCTTAGCTATTTCACCCTCCAATCGGCGCAGTTTTACGATGCCGCCGAGGTGTTCATCTTCATTTCCGGCTACACTGCGGCCCTCGTCTATGGCCGCACAATGGCCGGCCAAGGCGCGCTTTACGGCACCGCGCAGATCCTGCGCCGGGCCTGGCAGCTCTATGTTGCCCACATTTTTCTGTTCGTGATTTTTATTGCCGAAGTTTCATACACGGTCATGACCTTTCACAACCCGATGTACAATGACGAGATGCGGGTCGGCGATTTTCTCGGAGAGCCGCATATCGCCGTGATCGAGGCGCTGCTGCTGCAGTTCCAGCCAACTTATCTCGATATTTTGCCGGTTTATATCGTGCTGCTGGTGACCTTCCCGGTGGTGATAGTCGGGCTGCGCTGGCGACCACTTGTCGTGCTGCTGCCGTCCTTCGCGCTCTACGTGATAGTCCAGGCCCTCAACCTGTCGGTGCCAGCCTATCCGCCGGGCACCGTCTGGTATTTCAACCCGCTCGCCTGGCAGTTTTTGTTCACCACCGGCGCCGCCCTGAGCCTCGGCGTCGTGCCGGCAAGCCTGCTGCGCCGCTCAAAGCGGGCCCTGCTGGCGGCAGCGGCGGTTGTCCTCCTCGTCGGCTTTGTCGTCCGCTTCAGCTGGACGATCCATGGGCTTTGGGACCCGTTCCCTGGGCTCTGGCTGCGCGAGCTGTGGCCGGTCAACAAAACCAACCTGTCGCCGCTCCGCCTGGTGCCCTTCCTGGCTGCGGTGGCGCTGGTCGCAGCTCTGGTGCCGCCCGGCGCTGCCTTTCTGCGCTCGTCGGCGGCTCGTCCTCTAGTGCTGTGCGGGCGCCAGTCGCTCGAGATTTTTTGTCTCGGCATATTGCTGTCGGCGCTCGGCCATTTCGTGCTCTCCGAATACGAGACCGGGGTGCCGGCGAAAATCGCAGTTAATGCAGTCGGAATCGCCATCATGTACCTTACTGCCAGAACCATCGATTGGTATAAAACTATGGGTAGGGCGCCGCCGCGACCGATGACGGCGACAAGCCCGGCCAGGGAGGATGGCTTCGGCCGATGAGATGGCGCCTGTCGGGGCTTTGTCGTTTCTATTAGTGCTCGCGACGGCGTCGGGTTTGGCGGCAGCCGAGCCGGCGCTGCCGCCGCCGGCCGCGAGTGGCCCGCCGGCTTGTGCGGTTCCGGCCGAATTGATGGTGGTAGACGGCAAGCTGCCGCATCTGGCGGCGCGGCTACACACCGGCGGCCCGGTCAAGATCGTCGCGATCGGCGGCGCCTCGACGGCAGGGCTGGCGGCGGGCTCGCCCGACCTCGCCTACCCACACCGGTTGCAAGAGACCTTGGCACGGTTGTATCCGCCGGTCGCAATCACCGTCCTCAACGAAGGCGCGCCGCGGCAATCAGCGCAGCAGATGCTCGACCGCTTTCCCCGAGATGTCTTTGCCGAACGCCCGGTGCTGGTGATCTGGGAAACCGGGACCACCGACGCGGTGCGCGGCATCGACACCGAGGAATTCGCTGCAACACTGCAAAGCGGCATCGAGGCGATCGAGGCGCACGGCGCCGATGTGATCCTGGTGGATCCGCAGTTTTCGCATCGTACCAGCGCCGTCATCGACTTCGACCGGTATCTGAAGGCGCTCTATCGGGTGGCCGATGTGAACGACTTGTATGTGTTCCCGCGCTACGAGATGATGCGGTATTGGAGCGAGCAGAACGTGTTCAATTTCGATGGCGTCGCCAAAGACGGCAGAGCGAGCTTCGCCGCTAGAGTCTATGAATGCCTCGGCTATCGGCTGGCCGAGGCGATCCGCACGGCGCTGCAATGACGCGAGGCATCGCGCTCGGCCGGTTTGCCGGTGCGGTTGTCGGCGCCGTTCTCGCGACCGCGACCACCGCCTTGGCCGCCGCCCCCGATACGATATCGGGTTGTGCCGTCCCTGCGGGGCTGACGACGATCACCGCCTCCTTGCCGCGCAGCGCCGGGCGGATCGCAGCGGGCGAGGCGCTGACGATCGTGGCGATCGGGTCGTCGTCGACCCGCGGTGCCGGGGCCACGAGCCCGGCCTCGAGCTATCCGAGCCAGCTCGCGGCGGAGCTGGCAAAGCGGCTGCCGGACATTAGGTTCGCCGTGCTGAATCACGGCGTCGGTGGCCAAGACGTTCCGGAAGAACTGAACCGGCTCAGCCGCGACGTGATCGAGGCGCACCCCGATCTGGTGATCTGGCAGCTCGGCACCAACGCGGTGTTGCGGCGCGACGACCTCACCGCCGATCGGCAGCTGATCGAGCGCGGTGTCGCCCTGCTCAAGGAGCGCGGCATCGACATCGTGCTGATGGACTTGCAATACGCGCCGCGGGTGCTGGCCCGCCGCGCTTGGCCCGAGATGGAGCAGCTGATCGGCCAAATCGCCGACCGCGACCGGATCGGCCTATTCCGGCGATTTGAGATCATGCGCGACTGGGATCGCACCGACCGGCTCGGGCCCGCCGCGATGATCGGGCCCGATGGCCTGCATATGACCGACGCCAGCTATTTCTGTCTGGCACAGCGGCTGGCGATGGCGCTGGTGGACAATTGGGCCGCCGCCGAGAAGCTGGCCAAGGCGCGGCCCCATGCGAGCGACGCCGTCGCCGGGCTCGGCCGGATCGCGCACCCGGCGTCGCATGAAGGCGCCGCACGCTAGCGCAAAACGGGGCGGGTTGCGCCCCGTTCAGCTCTGTGTTAGGCAGTCGCCCCGGCGCTTTTGCGGTGACGCGCCGCCGCGACCCGAAAACAACCAGGAATTGCGCGCGGTTTCGGCTGTTGCGGCGATCGAGGACTGCCCGAGCTTGGCTGCTGAAACGACAGGCGTTGCCGCCTTGGCCGAACGTTACGCGGCGGCGCTGTTCGATATCGCCGACGAGCGGCGCACGCTCGACGAGGTCGCCTCCGATCTGCGCCAGCTGCGCACGATGCTAGCGGCAAGCGCCGACCTGATGCGGCTGGTGCGCAGCCCGATCCTGTCGCGGCCCGAGCAGGGCAGGGCAATCACCACGCTCGCCGAGCGAGCTGGCCTATCGCGCCTGGTGCGCGATTTTCTCGCGGTCGTCGCCAAGAACCGGCGGCTTTTCGCCGTGCCGGCGATGATCGAGGCGTTTCTCGCCCAGCTCGCAGCCCGCCGCGGCGAAGTCACCGCCGAGGTGACCGCAGCACAAAATTTGAGCGAAGCCCAGCTCGGCTTGCTCGGCGAGCAGCTGCGCCGCACCGTCGGCCGCCGGGTGGCGCTCGACGTGCGGGTCGATCCGGAGCTGATCGGCGGAATGATCGTCAAGGTCGGCTCGCGTATGGTCGACAGCTCGCTCAAAAGCAAATTGCATCGTTTGCAAATCGCGCTCAAAGCCACCGGCTGAGGGGTTTTCATGGAAATTCGCGCAGCGGAGATCTCGGCGATCTTGAAACAGGAGATCGCCAATTTCGGCAGCGAGGCCGATGTCGCCGAGGTCGGCCAGGTGTTGTCGATCGGCGACGGCATCGCCCGCGTCTACGGCCTCGACAATGTCCAGGCCGGCGAGATGGTCGAATTCCCGAACGGCACGCGCGGCATGGCGCTCAATCTCGAGAGCGACAATGTCGGCGTCGTCGTTTTTGGCGAGGACAGCGGCATCGGCGAAGGCGATATCGTCAAGCGCACCGGCGCCATCGTCGATGTGCCGGTCGGCAAGGGACTGTTGGGCCGCGTCGTCGATGCGCTGGGGGAGCCGATCGATGGCAAGGGGCCGCTCGTCGACGTCACCCGCACCCGCGTCGAGGTCAAGGCGCCCGGCATCGTGCCGCGCCGCTCGGTGCACGAGCCGGTGCAGACCGGGCTCAAAGCTATCGACGCCTTGGTGCCGATCGGCCGCGGCCAGCGCGAGCTGATCATCGGCGACCGCCAGACTGGCAAAACGGCACTCGCCATCGACACGATCCTCAATCAAAAGCCGATCAACGCCGGCGGCGACGAGAGCAAAAAGCTCTACTGCATCTATGTCGCGATCGGCCAGAAGCGCTCGACCGTCGCTCAGATCGTCAAGACTTTGCAGGATTATGGCGCGCTCGAATACTCGATCGTTGTGGCCTCGACCGCGTCCGAGCCGGCGCCGTTGCAATACATCGCGCCCTATTCCGGCTGTGCGATGGGCGAATATTTTCGCGACAACGGCATGCACGCGCTGATGATCTACGACGATCTGTCGAAGCACGCGGTCGCCTATCGGCAGATGTCGTTGTTGCTGCGACGCCCTCCCGGCCGCGAGGCCTATCCGGGCGACGTCTTTTATCTGCATTCGCGGCTCTTGGAGCGCGCCGCCAAGATGAACGACGAGCACGGCGCCGGCTCGCTGACCGCATTGCCGGTCATCGAGACCCAGGCCGGCGACGTGTCGGCCTATATTCCGACCAACGTCATCTCGATTACCGACGGCCAGATCTTTCTCGAGACCGAGCTCTTCTATCGCGGCATCCGGCCGGCGATCAATGTCGGTCTGTCGGTCAGCCGGGTGGGCTCGGCCGCGCAGATCCGGGCGATGAAGCAAGTCGCCGGACGGATCAAGCTGGAGCTCGCGCAGTACCGCGAGATGGCGGCGTTCTCGCAATTCGCCTCGGACCTCGACGCGTCGACCCAGCGCCTGCTCGCCCGCGGCGCACGCCTGACCGAACTCTTGAAGCAGCCGCAATTTGCGCCGGTCCCGGTCGAGGAGCAGGTGGTCGGCATCTTTGCCGGCACCCGCGGCTATCTCGATACGGTCCAGGTCGCCGATATCGGCCGGTTCGAAACCTCGATGCTCGGCGAATTGCGTGCGACCAAGCCCGAGCTGTTGGCGGCGATCCGTAACGAGGGCCAGATTTCGGACGCGGTCGAAAAGGAGCTCGGCGAGTTTCTCGACGGCTTCGCCAAGACCTTCGCCTGACTATGGAGGCGTCGTTTCCAACCTTCGGCCGAGGTCGGCCCCCTCACCCTGCCCTCTCCCCCGCTGTGGGGGAGAGGGTCACATTTCGACCTGCTTCGCGATCTCGGATCCTTCTCCCTAGCCCCCCGCGTTCGGGGGGAGAGGGTTGGGGTGAGGGGGGCAGCCGCGGCCTTGGATCGTCTTCGAACCCCGGTCGGTCATGCCGAGCCTGAAGGATCTGCGGCTGCGCATTCGCAGCGTGCGCTCGACGCAAAAGATCACCGCGGCCATGAAGGTCGTCGCCGCGTCGCGGCTGCGCCGCGCGCAGGAGCAAGCCGAGGCCGCGCGACCCTATGCCCAGCGCATGGAGCGCGTGCTGGCGTCGCTCGCCAGCCGCATGACCGGGTTGCCCGGGGCGCCGCCGCTGTTGATCGGCACCGGCCGCGACGAGACGCACCTGCTCGTCGTCGCCACCTCCGACCGCGGTCTCGCCGGCGGCTTCAACGCCTCGATCCTGCGCGAGACCCGGCGCCGCATCCGCGATCTCGAAGCGGCCGGCAAAAAGGTCATGATCCTGACCATCGGACGCAAAGGCCGCGACGGGCTGCGTCGCGACTACGGCCAACGGATCCATGACAGCCTGACCGAGATCGGCCGCCGCCGACTCTCCTTCGACGAAGCGCGCGACATCGCCGATCGTATCCTCGTGCTCTATCAAGAGGGCGCGTTCGATATCTGCACGATCATCTACAACCGCTTTCGCTCGGCGATTACCCAGATCGTCACCGCGCAGCAACTGATCCCGTTCGCCCCGGCGGCGACTGGTGAAGCTTCAGCAACCGGCGGTGGGGTCTACGAATTCGAGCCGTCCGAGGAGGAAATCCTCGCCGAATTGCTGCCGCAAAATTTGGCGGTGCAGGTCTTTACCGCACTCCTCGAAAATGCGGCCAGCGAGCAGGGTGCGCGGATGACCGCGATGGACAACGCCACCCGCAACGCCGGCGAGATGATCGACCGCCTCACCCTCAACTACAACCGCACCCGCCAGGCCGCCATCACCAAGGAGCTGATCGAGATCATCTCCGGCGCCGAGGCGCTGTAGCGAAATGCCTCCGACTGCCATACCCACGCTCTCATCGTCATGGCCGGGCTCGACCCGGCCATCCGCAACCGACGCCGGGTTGGCTGCGCAGATGCCCGGATCAGGTCCGGGCATGACGACTGAGCGAGGTGATGTGATCAGATAGGAAACTGCACGATATGGCCAGAAACACCATCGGCACCATCACCCAGGTCATCGGCGCGGTCGTCGATGTCCATTTCGACGGCGAATTGCCAGCGATCCTGTCGGCGCTCTCGGTCGATAACGGCGGACGCCGGCTGGTGCTCGAAGTGGCGCAGCAGCTCGGCGAAAACACTGTGCGTACGATCGCGATGGACACCACCGACGGTCTCGTGCGCGGCGCCCAGGCGATCGACACCGGCGCGCCGATCATGATGCCGGTCGGGCCGGAGACCTTGGGGCGCATCCTCAACGTGATCGGCGAGCCGGTCGATGAGCGCGGCCCGATCGTGACCAAGAGCCGCTCGCCGATCCACAAGCCGGCGCCCGACTTTATCGACCAATCGACCGAGGCCGAAATCCTGGTCACTGGGATCAAGGTGGTCGATCTGTTGGCGCCCTATGCCAAGGGCGGGAAGGTCGGCCTGTTTGGCGGCGCCGGCGTCGGCAAAACCGTGATCATCATGGAATTGATCAACAATATCGCCAAGGCCCATGGCGGCTATTCGGTTTTTGCCGGAGTCGGCGAGCGTACCCGCGAGGGCAACGACCTCTATCACGAGATGATGGAATCGGGCGTCATCACTGCCGAGGGGCCGGGCTCGAAGGCCGCGCTGGTCTATGGCCAGATGAACGAGCCGCCGGGTGCCCGCGCCCGCGTCGGGCTCTCGGGGCTCACCGTCGCCGAATACTTTCGCGACGAGGAAGGCCAGGACGTGCTGTTCTTTGTCGACAACATCTTCCGCTTCACGCAGGCAGGCTCCGAAGTGTCGGCGTTGCTTGGCCGCATCCCGTCAGCGGTCGGCTATCAGCCGACGCTTGCGACCGATATGGGCACGTTGCAGGAGCGCATCACGACGACCAAGAAGGGCTCGATCACCTCGGTCCAGGCGATCTATGTGCCGGCCGACGATTTGACCGACCCCGCCCCGGCCACCTCGTTTGCCCATCTCGACGCGACCACGGTGTTGTCGCGGCAGATTGCCGAGCTCGGCATCTATCCGGCGGTCGACCCGCTCGACTCGACCTCGCGGATGCTCGACCCACGCGTGGTCGGCGACGACCATTACACTGTCGCTCGTGATGTGCAACGGGTGTTGCAGACCTACAAATCCTTGCAGGACATCATCGCGATCCTCGGCATGGACGAGCTCAGCGAAGAAGACAAATTGACCGTCGCCCGCGCGCGCAAGATCCAGCGCTTTCTGTCGCAGCCCTTTCACGTCGCCGAAGTCTTCACCGGGACGCCCGGCGTCTTTGTCGGCCTTGAAGAGACGATCAAGGGGTTCAAAGGCATCGTCGCCGGCGATTACGACGATATGCCGGAGAGCTCGTTCTATATGGTCGGCACAATCGAGGAAGCGGTCGAGAAGGCGCGCAAGATGGCCGCCGAGGCTGCCTGATGCCCGACCGGGTGCTGTTCGAATTGGTGACGCCGGAGCGGCTCGTACTTTCTGAGCCGGTCGAAATGGTGGTGGTGCCTGGCACCGAGGGCAATTTTGGGGTGTTGCCAGGGCATTCGCTGCTGATCTCGACGATCCGGCCGGGGGTGATCGAGGTCTATGAGGGTCGGACCGTCACCCAGCGCATCTTTGTTGTCGGCGGCATCGCCGAGGTAACGGCCGAACGCTGCACCGTGCTCGCCGACGAGGCGGTCGCGTCGGACGAGCTCGACCGCGGCGGGATCGAGGGCGAATTGGCGACGATCGAAGGCAATTTGCCGAGCCTGCGCGAGCAGGTGGCTCGCGCCGCCGGTACCGATCGCGAACGCCTCGTCGCCGAATTGCATGGCCTCGAACGCGACGCCGCCATCGCCCGCGCCAAACTGCAAGCGCTCGCCGAAGCCGCACCGCATTGAACCGATGCTCCAGCTTCGCCCGAATTGCGAGTGGTGCGACAAGGACCTGCCGCCCGATGCGGCGGACGCTCGAATTTGCAGCTATGAGTGCACGTTCTGCGCCGATTGCGTCGAGAAGCACCTCGCCAATGTCTGCCCGAATTGCGGCGGCGGTTTTGCGCCTCGGCCGATCCGGCCGTTGCGCGAATGGCGTCCCGGCCTCAGCCGCACCGACCGGCCGCCCTCGACCGAGCGCATCCATCTGAAATACGAGCGCGACGACATCGCCGATCTGGTCCGGCGGGTGCGCGATATTCCGCCGGACCAGCGATAGGCTGCTTCTGTTATATTCCGGCATGGCACGCTGGACGCTCGACGATATTCCATGGCACCGGTTTGACGCGGCGAAGCTCGATCCCGAGCTGGTGCGGCTGGTCAAAGCGGCGAGCCTGGTCGAGGCGAACGGTGCGGCCTATGCCCATCATCTGTGCCGGGTGTTCGAGGACGATCCCGGTTTTCAGGCGGTTGCACGCCACTGGGGCGAGGAGGAGGTGCAGCACGGGGCGGCACTCGGCCGCTGGGCGGCATTGGCCGATCCCGGGTTTGATTTCACCGAAGCCTTTGCCCGCTTTCGCGCCGGCTACCGGGTCGATTTCGACAGCGCTCGGTCACGCCGCGGCTCACGCTCGGGCGAGATGGTCGCGCGCTGCATGGTCGAGACCGGCACCAGCACTTATTACGCGGCGCTGAGCGAGGCGGCGGAAGAGCCGGTGCTGAGAGAGATCTGCCGCCGGATCGCCGACGACGAGGTGCGCCACTACAAGCTGTTCCACCGCAACCTTCGGCATTGCCTCGACCGCGAGGGCGTCGGCTTCTGGCGCCGCCTTATGGTTGCCGGCAAGCGGATCGCCGAAGTCGGAGACGACGAGCTCGCCTGGGCCTACCACGCCGCCAACGAGACCGGCCTTCCCTATAACCGCCGCCGCTGCGCCCGCGCCTATGCCGGCCGCGCCTATGCCCTCTACCGCGCCCGCCATGTAACTCGCGGCGTGGCATTGATCTTCAAAGCCCTGGGCCTCGCCCCGAAAGGCCGGCTCGCGCGGGCAACGAGCCGCCTCGTCTGGGCCGTGATGCGCCGCCGCGCCGTGCAGCTGGCCGCTGCGGAACCCTAAACCGGGGTCAGTGTACTCGTTCGTATTTTTGGATCGCGCGCAGATTGTCGGGGCGCGGCTTGCCGGGGAAGAGGCCAGGCCACAAGGTCCAGCACACCTCGCCGACATAAAGATCCCCGCGACTGTCGGCGGCGAGCCCGTGCGGGCCCAAGAACGCGGTCGGCGCCTGCCCGGCATGCGGGTCGCCGAGGCGTGACAACAGCTTGCCCTGGTTGTCGACGATGCTGACTCGCGGGCCGAGGTTGGGGCTGTTCAAATTGACCGCCATCGACGGCCCCAATTCGCCGATATAGCAGACCGGGTGCCGCGCATAGTCCATGTAAAGCCCGCACGGCCGGTGCAGATTGTTCCACTGCGTCTCGTATTTGCCGTTGCCGTCGAACACCTGGACGCGATGGTTCTCGCGGTCGGCGACATAGACCCAGCCATCGGCGTCGGTGCAGATGTTGTGCACGATGTTGAACTGGCCGGGATCGGTGCCGGGCTCGCCCCACGACATCAAGAGCTTGCCGTCGGGCGAATATTTGTGGACGCGG
>DASXAM010000028.1:0-11687 GCA_036404275.1 Allostellaceae bacterium | reverse complement strand
GATGCGTACGCACCCGCAAACCGAGCAGCGCCGCCGCCGCTTCTGGCGGCAATTTGCCAAAGCCGGCCGGCACCTCGAAAAGCGCGGCATTCTGCTTGCCGATCTCGACATGACGTAATTCCCAATGCACGGTCGAGGCCTTGCCCTTGTTCGGGGTAAAGCTGCCGTCGCATTTCATCGGGATGCCGTCGGCGCTGAGCCACAGCGAGCCGGCAAGCCGGCCCTCGGGAATTTTTTTGTCCACCTGGTATTTGGTCGTCGGGATGCCGTTGATGGTCTCCTTGCCGGCGGGCGTCCCCAGCAAGCCGGGCTTGCCGAGCGCCGCCAGCGCCCGCGGCAGGACGAACTCGACCGCGGTGTGCAGATCGGGCAGCAGGATGTCGCCGACCGCGCTGTCGGCATGCAGAATGAAGACCGGCTTTACCGCCGGCAATTCCTGCTCGTGCCGCTGCGCGCCGGGCATGCTCCAGATTCGGCCGACATAACTGTGGCCGTCGAACACCAGCACGCGCTCGGCGCTGAAGCCGACCCTGGCGTCGCCGAGGGTCTCGGCCCGCGCGCCACCGATCGAGAGCGCTGCCGCAAGCAGCAGAAGGGCTGTAGGAGCTGCGCGCATTTGCTTCTTGGCGAAGGTGCCGGCGGCTGCTACGCAGCGATTGCGGCAGTTTCGCGGCGGGCTGGACAGGATCGGCCCATCGCCTATCTTGACCCGTCGAAGCGTTTGGGCGGCAACATGCCTCGAGCGATGCAGCAGATCGTTGCGGCGCAACCCGTTTCCCGGCGGATGCCGCGATGAACGACAGCGAGGGCGCGGTGACGGTGCGGGTGCATGCGTCGATCGCCGAGATCCCGCCGGCCGCTTGGGACGCCTGCGCCGGCGATGTCAATCCGAGCGTCGCCCATGTTTTTCTGAACGCGCTCGAGGAAAGCGGCTCGGCGACGGCGCGCACCGGCTGGACGCCGCAGCATTTGTCGATCGCCGGCCCCGACGGGACGATTCTCGGGGTTGTGCCGCTTTACGCCAAGACCCATTCCTATGGCGAATATGTTTTCGATTACGGCTGGGCCGACGCCTATGAGCGCGCCGGCGGGCGCTATTACCCAAAGCTGTTGAACGCGGTGCCGTTCACCCCGGTGCCGGGACCGCGGCTCTTGCTGCACCCGGCAGCACCGGCGGAGACGCGTACGCATCTGATCGCCGCGATGGTCGAGCTCGCCAACCGCCGCCGCATCTCGTCGGTGCACGTCAACTTCCCCGAGCCCGGCGATGCCGAAGCGCTGACCGAGGCAGGCTTTTTGCAGCGCATCGGCCAGCAATTCCACTGGTCGAACGAGGGCTATCAAACCTTTGACGATTTTCTCGCTGCGCTCAATTCGCGCAAGCGCAAAGCGGTCAAAAAAGAGCGGCGCGAGGCGCTGGCGCCCGGGCTCGACATCGAGGTCCTGACCGGCGCCGATCTTGCGCCGCGCCATTGGGACGCGTTTTACCGATTCTATCTCGCGACCTCGGACCGCAAATGGGGCTCGGCCTATCTCAACCGCAAATTCTTTGCGCTGATCGGCGAGCGGATGCCGGAGAAAATCGTGCTGGTCATGGCGCGGCGCGACGGTAAATACGTTGCAGGCGCGCTCAACCTCCTCGGCAAGGACACGATCTACGGGCGCAACTGGGGCGGCTACGGCGACTATAAGTTCCTCCATTTCGAATGCTGCTATTACCAGGCGATCGAGTTTGCGATCGCGCGCGGGCTGAAGCGCGTCGAGGCCGGCGCGCAGGGTCCGCACAAGATCCAGCGCGGCTATCTGCCGGTGCCGACCTACAGCGCGCATTGGCTGCCCGACCCCGGCTTTCGCCGCGCCGTCGCTCAGTTTCTCGCGCGCGAGCGCGACATGGTCGAGCGCAAGATCGATGCGCTCGGCGAATATTCGCCATTCCGCCATACCGAGGATTGACCCCCACCCTTCCCGACGAAAGGACCTCGCCATGCCGAGCTTCGACCACCACGGCGCCCATATTTATTACGAGGAGTTCGGCCAGGGTTTCCCGATCCTGACTTTTGCACCAGCCGGGCTGCAATCGACGATCGCAGTCTGGAGCCAGCCCTCGGCGCCGATCAATCCGACGGCCGAGTGGGCCGGCAATTATCGCGTCATTGCAATGGACCAGCGCAACGCCGGCGGACGGTCACGGGCGCCGATCACCGCGCAGGACGGCTGGGACAATTATACCGCCGACCACATCGCCCTTCTTGACCATCTGCGCATCGACCGCTGCCATCTCTATGGCCAGTGCATCGGCGGCTCGTTCATCATGAACATGCTCAAGCACCACCCCGAGCGCGTGCAGTCGGCGGTGCTGGCGCAGCCGATCGGCCGGGTCGGGCCGATGGCGCCGGGCCGTCCGGCCCGCTTCAACGGCTGGGCCGAGACTCTCAAGGGCGAGCATCCCGAGGCGACCGAGCCGGTGCTCGACGCCTTTTGCCAAAACCTCTATGCCGCGGGCTTTGTCTACTGCGCCGACCGCGACTTCGCCAAAACCGTCAAAACGCCATGCCTGGTGCTCGCCGGCAACGACGAGGCCCACCCCTATCCGATCTCGGAAGAACTGGCGCAGCTGATCCCGGGCTGCGAATTCGTCAAGGAGTGGAAGACCGGCGCCGCGCTCGACGCCGCCCGAGCCCGAGTCACGGAATTCTTCGCCAACCACACCCCGCCGCGCGCGTGACGAGGCGCGTAGAGCTCGTTCTGGCCGCCGCCGAAGTATATCCACGCGACGAACTCGTCGCGGTTAACTAGTCTTAGGATGACTCCAGCGCAGCGTTGCACCGCGCGCGCTCCCCACTGTGTCGCGCTGACACGCGGCTGCGCCGGCACAAGGCGAAGCTCCGCGTCATACAGATAAGCCGGCCAAAACCCCGCACAGATCCGCCGAGCGTTCCGGACATCAAGTTGGACGCCGTCTTTGCAGAAGCAGCCAATTTGGGCCTATCTCCGCAGACGTGGCCTTGGAGACGCTCACTCGATCGGGAATAACAAAGCGCCCGCATTAAGCGTACTTCAGGGAGATTTGGGTGCCGTCTGCGCGGGTGGGTTCGGCGCAGGCACTAGGCCAAGTGCGATCGCCCGGGGGAGGCTATCGACCACGTCCCAGTGCTCCACGAATTTGCCGTTTTCGATGCGGAAAAAGTCTGCCGTAGAAAAGCGCAGCTTTTTGCCGGTGGCAGGCCGTCCAAGGAACGGTCCGTCCTGGGTCCCAGTCCACAGGACCCGGGCAACCACCTTATCGCCATCCGCAAGAACCTCCTGGATTTCGGCATGATAGTCGCTAAATCCCGCAAGGACCGACGCGACGAAATGCTTTCTCCCGTCGAGACCGGGCAGCAGGTGCTGGTTGTGCTCGATGAGATTCGCCGCCAAATACCGATCGGCGGCAGATGGATTCCGCTTGTTCCACATCTCCTCGATATAGCTGCGGTAGAGCTGCTTGTTCGCTTCCGGATCCGCGGCTGAACCAGGCGTCAGGATCGCGAGATAGGCAAGAGCAGCAATTGCCAAGACGCGCATATCGTCACCCTCCGTGGTACATAGCGACACTATGCTTCGTAGTCCTAGGTGTCAAGCCCGCGCGCTCGAAACGCTCGAAGCTTGACGTCCTGACCCTGAACGCCTAGTAAGGTTAGGTATGGAAGGTGAAATTCTCAAAGGCCATCTCGATATGATCGTGCTTGCGGCACTCGCCGCTGGCCCTGCCCACGGGTATGGGATCATCCAGGAGATCCGGGGCCGTAGCCAGGGTGCATTCGACCTTCCCGAGGGTACCGTTTATCCGGTGCTGCACCGGCTGGAGGAAGCCGGTTTTCTTTCGAGCCATTGGACAGACGGAACAGCGGGGCGCAAGCGGCGGGTCTATTCGCTGACAAGGAAAGGCAGCCGAGCGCTTGCTGACCGAAGAGCACTGTGGAGCCGCTTCGCTGACGCAATTGGCGGCTTCCTCGGAGAAACCGCCCATGCCGCTACCAAGTCCAGTCGCTGACTATCTCGCTGAGCTAGGGCGCGACCTTGCGTTCGATCCTGCGCTGTCACGCCGCGTGCGGCAGGAGGTCGAGGATCATCTCCGGGAAGCTGCCATCGCGGAGCCCACCGAGTCGACAATCGACGCCGAGAATCGGGCCATTATGAGGTTTGGTGCACCTCAAAAAATTGCCGATCAGTACAGAGCCGTTTCACTGCACATGCGTATGAAAAGGACCGGGGTTCTCGTCCTCTGCGCCATTCTTGTCGCCTTTGGGGCAATGGAGAGCCGCGTCGTATGGTATGGACTAACGCGGTGGGACATCGGCGCGCATCTCAAAAGTGTCGGCGAAACCATCGTACCGATCGATCGCTATGCTTTCCTCCTGGCAATCATCTTGGGAATAGTCGGATCGATATATATTGCCAGCCGACCACTTCCAGTAGCCTACGGGCCGGCCTCTCGCAGTCAGATCCTGTATGCCCAATTTCTAATTGCAGGAGCGGCTGCAGCTACGGCCGTCGCGGTCACATGTGAAGCAATACTTACTAGTTGGCGCCTCGCGGAGGCACACTGGACGGCGAACTCACTATTGCCGATGGGTTCTCTCATAATCGAAATTGGCATCGTTTTCGCAGCGTTGGTCTATATTCGCAATACCGTTCGCCGGGTCTCTGCCATCATGCGACATCAGTCGAGCGCTTCCGGTTCGGGCGAAACTCACTGAACGAGCCCGCCCGCAGGCTGCTCCAACGGGCCACCCGAGGCTTAGACTAGGTAAGCCGCTTACCGCAAAGGGGCCAAGAACAGGCCAAGGCGCAAAGAACCGGCAAAGGACGTAATATCTGCGTATCGCATCCGTCGCGGTTTTGCGGCGCTGACTAGCGCTCGGTCAATTTCAATTCGATGCGGCGGTTTTTGCGATAGGCCTCCGGCGTGTCGGCGGGATCGATCGGCTGCAGATCGGCAAAGCCTGCGGCCGCCAGTCGTTCGGCCGGAATGCCCTGGGATATTGCATAACGCACCACCGACAAGGCGCGTGCGGTCGACAATTCCCAATTTGACGGGAACTGGGCGTTGCTGATCGGGCGGTGGTCGGTGTGGCCGTCGACCCGGAGCAACCAATCGATATCGGGCGGGATCTTGGCGGCGATGTCCTTGAGCGCGGCAATGACCGGGTCGAGCGCCTTTTTGGCGTCGTCGGTCAGGTCAGCGCTGCCCGGCGCGAACAACACCTCCGACTGAAACACAAAGCGGTCGCCGACGACACGGATGCCGGGCCGGTCGCCTAAAATGTCGCGCAGCCGGCCGAAGAATTCAGATCGGTAGCGCGACAGTTCCTCGACCTTGTTGACCAGCGCCAAATTCAGCTTTTTGCCGAGGTCGGCGATCTTGGCCTCTTGGGTCTTGGCCTTGGCTTCGGACAGGTCGAGCGCCGCCGCGATGCGCGTCAATTGCTCGCGCAGCGCGACGATCTGCGCGTTCAGCGCATCGACCCGGGCCAAGGCGTCGCTGCTGACCCGCTTTTCCGCAGCGAGCGCCTGCTCGGCTTTGTCGGCGCGGCTCGACAGCGCCGCAAGGCGGGTATCGCGCCCGGCGATCTCGGTCTGCGCTTGCGAATTCTTCTGCTGCTCGGCGGCGAGCTCGGTCTTCAACCCGGCCGCCGCTTGCGCCTGCAAACCGAGATCGGCGACCTGCGCCTTGAGCTTGGCGCGCTCGGCCTCGACACTCGCAAGCTGGGCCGAAAGGTTCGCCGCACCCTGCGTCAATTTGCTGTTCGCCTGTTTTTCGAGGGACAACAAATTGGCGAGCTCATCCACCTGATGCTGCAATTTCTGTAATGCCTGATTGCGACCGGACAACGCCGCCGACAAATACAATTGGCCCGCGGTAAATACCAATAAAATAAAAATAATCACCATCAACAATTGCGACAGGGCATCGACAAAGCCCGGCCAGATGTCGATGCTGGAGCGTCGCGAATGTCGGGGGGCGATGGCCATGATGCGCGCGGGCGCCTCGGCTTAACGGTTTTCTTCAGCCAAGGCGGCGATAGTGCGGGCGAGGATGCGGATCTCGCCGCGCAATTCCTGGACGGTCTGCGAGCGGCCCTGGTTCAGCTCTTCGAGGAGGCGCGCGATATAGCCTTCGATATTGCGCAGATGGCCGCGCAGCATGTCGTCCTGACCGAGCGAATTCTCGCCGAGATCGGCGAGCCGGCTGAGCGACGGCTTCAATTCGAGCTGGTTTTCGGCGAGCCGCACCATCAAGAGCTGCCCCGCCTTCATCTGCTCGCCGAGAACGCCCAAACGGTCGGTCAGGCTCGCCAAGGTGGCGTTGGCGCCGATCCGGCTCTCCTCGCTGCGCGCCAGGATGCGCTGCAGATTTTCGAGGCTGTCCGCGGTCTGCTCGAGGAGCGCCTGGATATAAGCCGGGACCGAGGCGTCGCCGCCGTCGCCGAGCGCGCCGCCGGAGAGCCGCGTATAGGTCGAGAGCCACTCTTCGAGATCGTTGTAAAAGCGGTTTTGCGCCTGGCCCGCCTGCAGGTCGAGAAAACCCAGGACCAGGCTGCCGGCAAGCCCGAACAGAGACGAGCTGAACGCCGTGCTCATGCCGGAAAGCGGCGATTCGAGCCCGGACTTCAGATTGGCGAAGGCGCCGGCGAGGTCGCTGCCGCCAACATTCAACCCGCCGATCACGCCGCCGACCGAGCGCACCGTTTCGAGGAGGCCGTAAAAGGTGCCGAGGAGGCCGAGAAACACCAGAACGCCGATCAAGTAGCGCGACGTCTCGCGCGATTCGGCAAGGCGCGAGCCGATGCCGTCGAGCAGCGTTTGCAGCGATGTTGCCGACAGGCTGACCCGCCCGCCATGCCGCACGTTGAGCATCCGCGCCATCGGCGCTAACAGCCGCGGCGGTCGGCCGACCGGCACCTCTTCGCCGGCCTCGCGATGGCGGAAGCTTTCGATCCAGTCGCTCTCGGGGTCGAGCAGCAGCACCTGCCGGAAGATATAGACGATGCCGGCCAAGAGGATGCCGAGGATCACCCCGTTCACCCCCGGATTGCCCATAAACGCGGCGGAAAGCGGCCGGCCCAATGCCGCCGCGAGCGCCGCGACGAGCACGATAAAAAGCGCCATTCGCACGAGAAAACGCCGCGAACGGTTCATGCCGGTGACCGACCGAGCGCTACGCACATGCTTCCCCAGCCCCTGACGGCCGAATTTCGGCCCCGCGCCCCAGACTGCCACCGATGATAGCCCGATCTCGATCGACAATCGAGCAAATCACCCGGCCACCGCCACCGCGCGCGAAGCCTCCCGCAACAATGCCGCAAGCGGCAAGTGAAGATGGTCGTTGGCGGCGAGCACGTCGCCGCTCGTCATCATCGTCCGGCCGCCCGACAGGTCGCTGACATAGCCGCCGGCCTCGCGCACCAGGAGGATGCCGGCGGCGATGTCCCACGGCGCCAACCCGAACTCCCAGAAGCCGTCGAATCGCCCGGCGGCGACATAAGCAAGATCGAGCGCCGCCGCACCCATGCGGCGCACGCCGCTCGTCGCCGCCATCACCGCCGGCAGCGTTGCGAGGTATCCCGGATGATCGGCCTTTGGCCCATAGGGCATGCCGGTGCCGATAACCGCCTCGCCGAGCAGGCGCCGCGCCGAGACCCTGAGCCGGCGGTCGTTGACATAGGCCCCGAGCCCCTTTTCGGCCGAATACATCTCGTCGCGGGTCGGCTCATAGACGAGGCCGGCGACGATCTCGCCGTCGCGTTCGAGCGCGATCGAGATCGCGAAATGCGGAATGCCGTGCAGAAAGTTGGTGGTGCCGTCGAGCGGATCGACGATCCAGCGGTGGCGCGGGTCGCTCCCGCCTTCTTCGCCGCTTTCCTCGAAGAGGAGGCCGTAGCCCGGCCGCGCCCGTCTGAGCTCGGCCTTGAGCACGCGCTCGGCCTTCAGATCGGCGCTCGACACGAACTCGCCCGGCCCCTTGACCGAGACTTGCAGCTGCTCGACCTCGCCGAAATCGCGAATGAGCCCGCGCGCCGCCTTCAGCGCGGCGTTCGCCATGACATTCAAGACCGGCGAGCGCATGACCATGGTCCCGATTTCCCCGCTGCAGCCGCGTCAGTCTTTGGCGCGCTCGACAAAGCTGCCGTCGGCGGTGCTGACGACGATGCGGGTGCCGGCCTCGATATAGGGCGGGATCATGACCCGGCGGCCATTGTCGAGCTTGCCGGGCTTGTAGGAGGAGGAGGCGGTCTGGCCGCGCACCACCGGGTCGGCCTCGACCACCGTCATCGTCACACTCGGCGGCAATTCGACCGAGAGGGCGGTTCCTTCGTGCAGCATGACGGTGCAGACCATGCCGTCACGCAGAAAATCGGCGGGGTCGCCGATCGTCTCCGCCGGGATCGAGATCTGCTCGTAGGTATCGTTGTCCATAAAGGTCGCTTGCCCGTTCTCCATAAACAGAAACTGCATCTCCTTTTCGTCGAGACGGACGCGCTCGACCGTCTCCTGGGTGCGAAACCGGTCGTTGAGCTTGATCCCGCTGCGCAGGTCGCGCATCTCGACCTGGGCAAAAGCGCCGCCCTTGCCGGGCTGGACCAGCTCGCGTTTCAAGACGAGCCAGAGCTTGCCCTGGTGCTCGAGGACATTGCCCGGCTTGATGTCGATGGCGTTGATCTTCATGTATCGAATCCCGATGGGGCTGGGGGCGCGCCAGACGCGGCTCTTCGCCAGACATTAGCACGGGCCGGCCGGCGGGCAAGACAGGGCGCCGAAGATGGATGAATGGTGGCGTCCCGAGCGGTTTGCGTTACGCCGCACGCGTCTCGAAGCGCGCGGCCGCATGCTGGCGGCGGTGCGAGGGTTCTTTGCCGCGGCAAATTTTGTCGAGGTCGAGACCCCGTCCCTGCAAATCAGCCCCGGCCTCGAGCCGCATCTCAAAGCCTTTGCCACTCTCCTCCACGATCCCCGCGACGGCCGCAGCCTGCGCCGCTATCTCCACACCTCGCCAGAATTTGCGATGAAAAAGCTGCTCGTCGCCGGGATGCCGCGGATTTGGCAATTGGCGCACGCCTTTCGCGACGGCGAGCGCAGCGCCACGCACCACCCGGAATTCTCGCTGCTCGAATGGTATCGGGCCGAGGCCGGATGGCGCGACCTGATCCCCGATTGCATCGAGCTGGTGCGCATGTGCCAAAAGGCGGCCGGCGCCGAGACGCTCGCCTGGCGGGGCTACAGCGCCGATGCGCGGCTGGCATGGCACGAAATTTCCGTCGCCGCGGCCTTCGATCGCTACTGCGGCATCGACATTTTGGCGACCGCCCCCGACCCCCTCGCCCCCGACGCCGCCCTGCTCGCCGCCGAGGCGCGCCGCATCGGCATCGCGCCGCACCCGGGCGACGATTGGGAAACGCTCTATTTCCGCATCTTTCTCGATCGCATCGAGCCCCATCTCGGCATCGGCGCGCCGACCATCCTTTACGATTTCCCGGCCTCGATGGCGGCCCTGGCGCGGCACGACCCCGCCGACCCGCGTGTGGCCGAGCGCTTCGAGCTGTACGTCTGCGGGCTCGAGCTTGCCAATGCCTTTGGCGAATTGACCGACGCGCAAGAGCAGCGCGCCCGTTTTCTCACCGACCAAGCCAAAAAGCAGGCGCTCTACGGCGAAACCTATCCGATCGACGAGGATTTCCTCGCCGCCCTTGCCCACGGGATGCCGCCTTCGGCCGGCATTGCCCTCGGCTTCGACCGCCTCGTCATGCTGTGCGCCGCCGCCGGCGACATCGAAGATGTGCTGTGGGCGCCGGTCGGCTGAGCTCCCGCAAGGGCGCCCAGCAGACCGGCGATGGCGAGCAGCTAACGAACAACCAGCTTCGGCGCCATACGGATGGGGCGGGTGATGTTGTAGAAATTCGGCGATGTCGCCAGGACCGTTTCGTGGATCTGGCGGAACTGTTCTTCCGTCCCGTCGCCCTCGATCACCACCTGTCCGCTCAGCTCGACATAGCCCGGTGCGACCGCCGGATCGAGCGCAAACATACCACGCAGGTCGATATCGCCTTCCGTCGTGATCTCCAATCTGCGCAATTCGATGCCCTGCATTGCGCAGCCGATCGTGTAGCCGACGATCATGCAGGCATTGACGGCGGCGAGCAGGTACTCCTGCGGGTTGGCGTAAGCGTTGCCGCCGCCGAGCTCCGCCGGCTCGTCGATGTCGATCGTGAACTGGCGGGCGACCTCGCTGCCGCCGATGGCGAACCCATCGACGCGGGCGCGCGAGCGGGTGCCGCCCTGCCACGCGCTGGCGACCCGCCAATGGGTCATCCCTTTTTTCGGGTCGGCGGCGACATCGCCGATCAGCGCGTGCACCGCATCCGTGTCGATGCCGTTGACGATGGTGTTGTACGAAGACGCAGCGGTCTTTGCTGTCGCAGATTTGGACATATCGCGTTCCTTTCGTTTTGCGGATCGTCGTAGCCTTAGAAAGGCTACGCAGCGGCCAGTTCGCGGGTTGCGGAGAGGCCGGTCAGCGCGTCGTAAATGCGCCCGAGCTGGGCGTCGGTCGTCAGGTCGGCAAGCGTGCCGGCAAAGTGTGGGTGCCGGACGCCGGAGAGAATGTATTGGAGGCGGTAGGCCTCGAGCATCGTCCGCCCAACCGCAGCACTTTCGGAGGCGCTCAATCGGCGCCCGCAGGTGCGGCTGAAGTAATCGGCGTCGGCGGCGGCCTGGCCCTGGCAGATGCCGTCGACGGCGCCGACCAGCTCGATCAGTTCGTCAACCGCCTTGTCGCGCGCCGCCTCGCCGATGCGGGCGTCGAGGCGCCACCACTCCAGCTCGTCGATCAACGCATGCTGGCATTCCTCCTTCCAGTGAAAGAAGAATACGTCCTTGTAAAGCTGCGACAGGGCCGGATCTTTGCGAATGCTTTCGCGATAGTGGGCTTGCGTGAACAACTCGATGTGCAAGGTCAATGCCAGGACCGCCCAGCTCGACTTGCTCAGCACCGCGGCGGCGATCTCGTTCGGCTCCCACGCAAAGCTGTAGCCGGGCGGCATCACCGCGTCGGTCAGGGCTTCGATCCGGCGGAACAAGGCCTGGTGCTTCAGCTCCTCATCGCCGAACCGCACCAAGGCTTCGAGCGCGACCTGATCGCCCAGCCAATAATCACCGCTGAGCTCCAAGACCTTGGCGCCGATAAAGCGCTCGACCAGCCCGAACATGTTGGCGTAGGTGCGCCCTTGGACCTGGCTGAAATAAACCTTCTCGTCAGACGAGAGGAAATCGAGCCGGCACGCCAAAGTCAGTCCGTCCGGCAGAAACTTGTCGGCGCGGTCGAAGCTGCGGCCGCGAATGACGTCAGCGTCGATGTCCCAGCGAACGCGTTTTGAGCTGGCAATGCAGCGGGCGTACCGTTCGCTTGGAACGATGCAGGAGGTGGTCATGGTGGTGCCCTTCTCGAAGAGTTCGACCGAGACGCCGACCGCCGGTGTGACCCGGTGTCTGCGGTCGTTGGCCGGCGAGGCCACGCTCGGATGCCCGTCAGAATGGCCGCGCTCGCGCCGCAAATCTTTGAGATGCTCCTGATTTGCCTGTAAGGTGTGCTTCAGTTTTCCTTCAGGACCTGTCCTTTTGTCACGGATGCCGCCCGAGCCCGAGGCGAG
>DASXAM010000027.1:0-9158 GCA_036404275.1 Allostellaceae bacterium | reverse complement strand
ATGCGTTGCCGCCGGCCTCGGCATCACGCTCCTGCCGCGCAGCTTGCTCGGCTCGTCCCGCTTTGCAGACCAGGTGGCCGTCCTTGGGCTGCCCGCATCGGAGGCAAGCGTCGAGACCGTCTTCGTAGGCCGCCGCGATGTCACGCCATCCAGTGCTCTGGTGGCCTTTCTGGCGCTGGCCGAGCAGACTTTTCGAACCGGAACGGCGGCTTTTCGGAACAACGGCAGAGATAACCCATCGCCGCAACAGTTTGCCCAATCAGGTTAAACAGTGAGGCCGCAGGCATTCGACCGAACGACGCGCCTTATAGTCCAAATTCCGCGATCTTCCGGGAGCGGCGGCTCGACGTCGCGAGCGCAAGGTCACTTTCGCACGCTCGAAAACGCCTCGGCAAACACGTCGGCCACCGTACGGTTGGGGTTCTCTGCACAGTAGGTGACGGCTTGCGCTTCGATGCTGGGGATCAGGCCCACATTGATGCTGCTGGCCCGCACCCGAGACGCCTGATAGCCGATATAAAACATCGATGCCGCTTTGCGGTCGTCGGGCGACAGCCGCAGCAGATCTTGGCAGCCTGCTCTCCGGATGTTGACGACATGGTCAGTGGGCACGGATGCGGCCGCCTGGGCCGGAGCTGGGGCCGCCGCCGAAGGCGGCGCTTCGGCGGGAGCCGGGGCCGCGGCCTGGGCCGGAGGCGGCGTGGCTGGCGCGGTCGCGGCAGGCGGCTCCGGTTGCGCGCAGGCAACCAAGAAGCCCGACAACAGCAGGACAACGGTTTTCGCATTCATGGCATCGTTCCCCGTCCTAGGCGGAGTTTCTAGAGCAATCGTCATCGTTGCAATTGGCCCACTTCAAATGCGATAAATCAACGGCTAAAGCTGGTTCGCTGTTAGGTAGCGAGATCGGCGGACTTTGGTGAGGAGCGCCGGCCGCGCTTCGACCGAATCGGCGCCAGCCCGCCGAGCAGGGGCGAGCCGGAAACCAGTTCGGGCGAGATGCAGCGCAAGAGGCCCAGCGATGACCAAATATCTCGTTTACATGGTGCCAGTCGTGCTGATCGGCTTGCTGGCGAAGGAAACGCCCGCTCCCGCGGCAGTTTGGAGCGGCGGCGTGGCCCGCGATATCGCCGCGGCAATGGCAGACTCGAAAGATGCACCGCTGGTGCTGGCCCGTGCCGGTCGCGGCGGCGGTGGCGGTGGTCGAGGCGGTGGCGGCGGCGGCCGCGGCGGCTTCAGCGGCGGTGGCGGCCGCGGCGGCTTCAGCGGCGGTGGCGGTCGCGGTGGCGGTTCGTGGGCGGGTGCCGGCGGCGGCAACCGCGGCAATTTCGCCGGCGGCAACCGTGGCAATTTCGCTGGCGGCAACCGCGGCAATTTCGCTGGCGGCAACCGCGGCAACTTCAACACTGCGAACCGCGGCAACTTCAATAGCGCCAACGTCAACCGCGGCAATTTCAACAACGTCAATGTCAACCGCAACGTCAACGTCAGCGGCGGCGGCTATTACGGGGGAGGCTGGGGCGGCGTCGCCGCCGGCGTCGCGGCAGGTGCCGTCGTCGGCGCCGCGGTCAGCACGCCCTATTATTACCCGTCCTATGCCTATCCGAGCACGTATTGTCCCTACCCCGACTACCCGAACTGCGGGCTTTGACTTCCTGGCTTTAGCTGGTTAGCACCGGCTGCCGCGTGGCAATCCGATACTCCATTCCAATCCCGCGCTGATAAGGGTCGCCCCCGCGGAAGCGGGGACGACGGACAAATACTTGATTGGATCTAGCCGGGTTACGCTCTAGTTGACGAGGTTATAGAATTTGGCGGCGTTTTCGCAGGTGATCTTGCGCATCACCTCGGGCGACAGGCCGGCGAACTGCTCCTCGATGTATTTCGAGCTTTCGGGCCAGATGCCGTCAGTGTGGGGGTAGTCCGAGCCCCACATCATCGTCTCGACGCCGATGTCGTCGACCAGTTTGGTGCTGATCGGGTCGAACTGGAAGGTGCACTTGCACTGGCGGCGCCAGTATTCGCTAGGCTTCAATTTCATCAGGTCGCGGAAGCGGTCCTCGAATTCGAAATCCATGCGGTGCAGCGCATAAGCGAGCCAGCCCGCACCACTCTCGCCAAACGACACGCGCAGGCGCGGATAGCGCTCGA
Source organism: Allostellaceae bacterium (assembly GCA_036404275.1). GTDB lineage: Bacteria > Pseudomonadota > Alphaproteobacteria > ATCC43930 > CGMCC-115725 > AP-15. Next base: position 7,010 of record DASXAM010000027.1, on the reverse strand, counting down.
ACACACCCGCCCCGATCATCCCGGCGATGATGTGAATGAGCCCCATCTGGAACGCCGAGACACCGGTGAACATCGCCGCGCGGCGGATTTGCGGCGCCTCCTGCCGGGCGCGCGGCGGGGTCGTCGGGAAGGTGTGGAAATGAAGCGGCAACTGCACCTCGTCGACCGCCTGCCAGAACGGCTCCCAGCTCGGGTGCCACATCGGCTCCATGTCCCACGAGCATGAGAGCTCGAGGCCTTTGAGCCCCATCTTTGCCACACGACGGACCTCCTGCACCGCCTGCTCGACGCTGCCATAGGGCAGGCAGGCGAGGCCGATCTGGCGATCCGGGTAATGGCTGCAAAAATCCTTCAGCCAATCGTTGTAGATGCGCAGAACCTCGTTCGATGCCTCGGCGTCGTTGAGCTTGGACGCGGTGCCGAGGACCCCATAGATGACCTCGGCGTCGACGCCGTCCGCCTCCATGTCTTTCAGCCGCAGATGCGGGTCGCTGCAGCGCGCCTTACCCTGCTTAGCGTCCGCATAGAGCCCGCGCTCGGCCATGATATCGACGCGGACGTTCTGCCCCGGCACGTGCTTCGCGCCACCCGGACCGACGCCGTAGAGCAGGCCGAAATTGGCGCCGTTCTTGGCCACCCATTGCGGCCCGTCCGGCCCGTCCTCGACATACGGCATCCGCTCTTTCAAGTCGCGCCGCGCCTGCGAGGTGAAGAGGTCGGGCGGCATCCACGGCATGTCGAGATGGCAATCGGCCGAAATTCTGCGGTATTGCATGTCGCGATCCCCGTTTCAGGTAGCGTAAAGCCGCAACGACTATACTACCGCCGTCAGCCGCCTTCCCAGCGTTGGCGGCACTGCGGCCCGGCGTTTTTGCCGATGCTATATGAACGAGATGCAACACCGGGGCGGCGAATTCGGACCAACTTGCTCGGGATCGACGAGATGAGGCATCATCGGACAGAAGCAGCAACACCCATCCAAGCCGATGCCGGCCGCGGGAGGGCGAGATGCATGCATTTGGCTGGGATCGGATTGGTCGTCGCCTTGTCCCTGGCGTCCGGCGCCGCGTTTGCGCAGGGCGCTCCGCCGGCGGAGCCCAACGCCCCGCCGTCGAGCGGTGCTGCCCCGCCGACTACCGCGCCGGCGGCGCCATTGCCGCGCGGCGCCGTTTCGCGCGATCAATTTATCCAAAACGCCGAACAGCGGGCGGGACAGCGCGCCGGAGCGCTGTTCGATCAAATGGACACCAACCACGACGGCGTCCTAACGCCGGGCGAGAGGCGCGCATGGCGAGCGCAGCACCCCCGTCCGACGCAACCGTCGCCGCAATAGGGTCATCTCCCTACAGGGAAAGGAGCCGGTGATGCCCGATACCGTCGATATTGCGGCGAAACGCGAGGCGAGAGGTGAGGGTGCGGTCCGCGTCGGCGGTCTCGACCATGTCGTGCTCCGGGTCGGCGATCTCGACCGCGCGATCCGGTTTTATGAAGAGGTGCTGGGACTTCATGTCGAGCGCCGGCTGGAGCAGCCGAAGCTCGTGCAATTGCGCGCCGGCGCCTCGCTGATCGATCTGGTGCCGGCGGCGATCTCGCCCGAAAATGCCGCCGATCAGGCTGGGCGCAACATGGACCATTTCGCGATCCGGGTGGTCGGCTTCGACGCCGCGGCGCTGTCGGCGCATCTCTCCCGGCACGGCGTCGATCCCGGCCAGGTGCGCGAGCGCTACGGTGCCGAGGGCTATGGACCGTCGATCTACATCACCGACCCGGACGGCAACACCGTCGAATTGAAGGGCGAGGCGACCCGCGGGCTGTGAAGTGCCCGCTTATCTGGGCTCGTTGCGGTCTGGCGGGTGCCGGACCATCGGGCCGAGACGCACGATCATCATATCGGGCCGGTTGTGAAAGGCTTCGCGCACCAGATCCCAGGCAAACCAGATCACGCCGGAAACGGCCAGAAACAGGATGCCGAACGGGTCGAGCACACCGGCGGGGGCGGGCGCCGCGCCAAAAAATCCGCCCGCCGCCAACAGCAGCGCCGCCAGTGTGACCAAGATTCGGGCAGCCATCGAGACCTCGCGCGCCTGACGTTCGTGGATTGTGCGCTCTTTTCGAGCAACTGGCAACAACGCGCTTTGTAAGGAAGGCTTATGGCCGATTTCTTTCCCGGTTTCGAGCGGCGTCGGATCGCGACCTCGGGCGCCGAGATCAACCTCGTCACCGGCGGCAGCGGCCCGCCGCTTCTGCTGTTGCACGGCTACCCGCAAACCCATTTGATGTGGCGCAAGGTGGCGCCGCGCCTCGCCGCCCAATTCACCGTCATCGTGCCCGATCTGAGGGGCTATGGCGACAGCTCGAAACCGCCCGCCGGCGCCGAGAATGCGAATTACGCCAAGCGTGCGCTCGCGCAAGACCAGGTCGAGATGATGGCGGCGCTCGGCTTCGAGCGCTTTATGGTCGCCGGCCACGACCGTGGCGCGCGCGTCGCCCATCGGCTGGCGCGCGACCACGCGGAGCGGGTCGAGCGGCTGGCCCTGCTCGACATCGTGCCGACCCTTTACCGCTTCGAGACGATCGACCAGAAGGCGGCAACGGCGAGCTGGCATTGGTTTTTTCTGATCCAGCCGCGCGGGTTTCCGGAGCGGCTGCTCGGCAACGATGCCGAGTTTTTTCTGCGCCACCAATTCGCCGGCCTGCTGCGCGACCCGCCGGCCTTGGAGGCCGACGCGTTCGCCGAATATTTGCGCTGCTTTCGCAACCCGGAAACGATCCGCGCGACCTGCGACGAATACCGCGCCGGGGCGTCGATCGACCTCGATCATGACCGCGCCGACCGCGGCCGCAAGCTCGTGATGCCGCTCCTCGTGCTGTGGGGCCGGCGCAGCGCGCAGGGCAGCGGCTACGACATGCTCGGGGTCTGGCGCGACCATGCCGCGGATGTCCGGGGCGAGCCGATCGACAGTGGCCATTTCCTCCCCGAGGAAGCGCCCGACGCAACCTGTCGCGCGCTGAGCGAGTTTTTCGCCCGCGGCCCCGGCTGAGCCGGCGCGGAAAGCCGCGGCCGGTGGTCACGAACCTGGTCCGCCGGGCGCTCATCGCCGCCTTTGCGGCGGTGATTGTGCTCTTCGCGCTGGTCTCGATACGGTCGATGGCGATTATTCTGGCCCAGAAAAACATCTGGTCGAACGATTTTTTTGCCATCTGGTCCTTTGCCAAGTTCATCACCGTTCAGGCGGCGGCGACAATCTACAACGATGCGGCAATCCACGATTTTCAGGTCGATCTCGGCAGCTTGCCGACCTATTACCTGCCGTGCCCGTATCCGCCGAGCTTTCTACTGCTGATTGCTCCGCTCGGTTTTTTGTCATATTACGTCGCCTACGCCGCTTGGATATTCGGTACATTTGCGTTCTATTTCATCATTTCCATCTGGCGGCGGAAAGGTCGCCTCGACGCAGTCCTGGTCGCCTTGGCGCCGGCCTCGATCGTCACCTTTGCCAGCGGCCAGACCGGGTTTTTGACTTCGGCGTTGATCGTCGGCGGTCTTCGCTTTGCCGGGCCGCGCCCGGTTCTGGGCGGCATCCTGCTCGGATTGGCCACGGTCAAGCCGCAGCTGGGGCTGCTGGTTCCGGTGGCGCTGGTTGCGGCGCGGCTGTGGCGCGCCATGGCGGCGGCCTGTGTGACGGCGGTCTTGCTGGTGCTGGCGAGCGCGGCTGTGTTCGGGTGGCAGGCTTGGCCGTTATGGCTCGGCAAGCTCGGCGGCCATGCCGGCTGGGCCGCGGGGGTCGCCAGCCGGTATACCGTGACGGTATTGGGCAATCTGATTTTGCTGGGCGGCGGTCTTACGGCGGGACGCGTCGTTCAAGCTTGCGTCATGGTCGTTGTCGCCGCCGCGGTTTGGGTCTGCTTTCGGCGGGGCGCGACAAATTTGGCGATCGCCGCAGCCCTGGTCGGCACCTTTCTGGCGACGCCCTACGCCTTCGTCTATGACACCCCGATGGTCACCAATGCAGCGCTGGCGCTGATCGGCGAACGGCGGCGGGGAGCCCCGGGCATCGCCGAGACGCTGATCATCGGGGCCGCGCTGATCCTCCCGGTCGTCATCACGATGACCTGGAGATTATCGATGCTGAGGAGCATCCCGTTGCTGTTTTTGTTCGGGCTGACGGTTTGGCGCGTGTTCCGGTCGCGAGTGGAGCCGGCCGATACCGGCGACGAGCAGAGCCGGACCCTGGCGGCGGCCCGGTGACCGTCGCCGGGCACAAGGCCGAACGCGTCGGGTTTGGGGTCTCGCCCGAGCCGCATTCGCCGAAGGCTGCGCTGCTATTGGGCGCCGGGGTCTTTTTGCTGGCGTTTGCGGTGCGGTTGCTGCCGGTTTTTGTGTTTCCCGGCATCAATCATCCAGACGAGGTGTTTCAGACCGTCGAGCAGGCGCACCGGTTGGTCTACGGCACCGGCCTCGTGCCGTGGGAATTTGTTTACGGCACCCGGTCTTGGATATTGCCGGGCGTGCTCGCCGGATTGATCGAGCTGGCAAAGCTGCTGGGCCACGGGCCGCGCCTCTATACGCCGCTGATCGGGGCGGCGTTGGCGGCGCTCGGCGCCGGCACTGCGCTGTGCGCATTTTTTTGGGGAAAGCGGTTTTTCGGGATTTCGGGGGCGCTCATTGCCGGGGTTTTCACCGCGGTCTGGATCGACAATGTTTATTTCGGGCCGCGCACGCTGAGCGATTCGGTTGCGGCCCACCTACTGGTGCTCGGCCTTTATGCGAGCGCGCCGGCGGATCCCGCCGCCGCCGGTCGCGGCCGGGCGGCCGCTGCCGGTGCGCTCCTGGCATTGGCGGGGCTGCTGCGAATTCAGCTGATGCCGGCGATCGCGCTTGTCGGGGTGTGGTCGCTGTTTACCGGCTTGCGGCGCCATCCTCTTGTCTTTGTCGCGAGCGGCCTATTGCTCGTGCTCGCTTATGGCGGCGTCGATGCGATCTCCTGGGGCTATCCGTTCGAATCGCTGTGGCGCAACCTCGTCGCCAATTTGTATTACGGCGCGCAGCACGCTTTTGGCGTCCTCCCGGTTTACTGGTATGTCGCGATCATTGTCGGATACTGGACCGGCTTTGCCGCGCTGGTGCTGGTGCTGTGCCTGGTCGGAGCGGTGCGGCTGCCGCAGCCTTTTGTCGCCGCCGCGCTGATTTGGCTGTCCCTGTCGCTGATCGGACACAAGGAATTTCGTTTTATCTACCCGGCATTGCTGCTCGTCATCATTGTCGCCGGGGTGGGGCTGGCGCAGATCGCAGCGTGGGTCGGCGACGTCTTGACCGATCGAGGCTGGGCCGCGCGCCGGGCGACGATGGTGACCGCCGGCGCCGCGATTGTGCTCACCGCGCTGGCTCAGCTCGCCTTCGCCGACGGGTCCGACGCCTACCACAAATTATGGAGCCGTGGCCGCGACATGCTCCTGGCATCGCGTTATGTCGCGCGCTTGCCGGCGGTTTGCGGCATCGGCATCCTCGACCACAGCTGGGTCTGGACCGGCGGCTACGCCGCCTTCCACCAGACCGTACCCCTTTATTGGTCGGGCCTCGACGGACCGCTCGACCCCGACTCGACCGCGTTCAACACAATTCTGTATGATCGGGACAAGGCGTTCGGCGCCGGCTATGTCGAGCGCGCCTGCTTTGGCGACGCTTGCGTCGCGCAGCGGCCGGGCGGATGCACCCCCGCCCCGGCGCAAATCATGTCGTTTCCCCCGGTCCGGCTCGGCAATTGGCAGCCCGCCGGCAGGCGGTAAAGCGGGGCTGCGTCAGAACCATTGCCTCAGCTCGATATGGCGGCCGTCGGGATCGCAGATTTCGGCGCGGGCATAGGTGTCGCGCACCCGCGGACCCCAGACGATGTCGACCCCCTTTGTCTTCAAATAATCGGCAGCCTCGTTCATGTCCTCGACTTCGAGCGCGATCATGCGATAGCCGAGATGTTCGCCCTTGGGGTCGGGGGCGACCGTGGCGCCGTCATAGGAAATCAGCTCGACGACGGTGCCGCCGAGATCGAGATAGACGAGGTCGATCGGCACGCCGAGGCCGGAGCCCTCGACCCGGTCGCGCGCCTTGAGCCTGAACCCGAGCACCTCGGTATAAAACCTCTCCAGCCGCTCCGGCCGGTCGGTGACGATCTCGACATGGTCGATCCGCTTGAACATGGAGGCTCCTCCTGATGCCGCCATCGGCAGCGCCGGTCTCGTGAACATAATCCTTCGAAGGGGTGCGACATGCCGAAATTCGGGTCTTTCCTCTTTGGCCTTGCTGGGCTCGGCGCCGCACTGCTCGGGGCAGCGCCGGCCAATGCGGCCGCCATGGCTCCGAACGGATCGTTTACGTTTCCGGTCCCGGCCGCAGCAGACACCGGCGATATCACGAGCGCCACGACGAGCCTGATCGTCGGCCGGCCCACCCCGTCGATCGGCGGCTTCACCGACCCGTTTCTGGGAAGCCCGGACAATTTTTGCGGCGCAGCGGGCGGCGGCTGCAACGGCAGCCACCCCGGGGTTTCTGTTTGCCGACCGTCAACATACGACATCGAGCCCGGCCGGCATGCTGCAGCTCGCCTTTCTTGGCACCTTCGCCGGCGACACCAATTCGGTCTACACCACGGGGTAATCCGTCGAGATGACGATCAGCTGCATCCAGCCGACATTGGGAGCATTCCTCGGCTACAACGGTGTGATCGACACGCCCGCAGCCACGCTCCCGCCGGCACCGCTGCCCGAGCCGGCGTCGCTCGATCTGTTCGGCGCCGTCCCGCTCGCATTTGGCGCGCTCCGGCGCCGGGCGATTATTCCGCCGCCTCGGCGCGGGTGACCTGCACTGAATTTGGGCCGTAGCGGTCGCGATAGGGCGCGGTATCGATCTCTTCCAGCTCGATTTCGCGGTTCAGCACGCGCGCCTTCCACGCCTGATGCTCGGGCTCGTGCGCGTGGAATTCGGGCATGACTTCCTTGGCGAAGAGCTCGAGGCT
>DASXAM010000026.1:0-4075 GCA_036404275.1 Allostellaceae bacterium | reverse complement strand
ATCCAGCAGGTCGTGCTCAACCTCGTGCGCAACGCGGTCGAGGCGATGGAGCACAGCGAGCGACGCGAGGTCTCGATCGGCACGCGAGCGATCGGCGAAGAGGGAATGGCGGAAATCAGCGTCGCCGATACCGGCCCGGGGATCGCGCCGGAATTGGCCGAGCGCATGTTTCAGCCGTTTTTTACAACCAAGGCCGCCGGCATGGGCCTGGGTCTGTCGATCTGCCGGGAGATTGTCGAGGCGCACCAAGGTCGGCTGACGATGGCGCCGGCGCCTGCCGGCGGCGCGGTATTTCGTGTGACCTTGCCGATCGCCAGCCGCGAGGCGCCGGCCGATGCGTCGTGAGCAATCGGTCTATATCGTCGACGACGACGAGGCAGTGCGCGACTCGCTGGCGATACTGCTGGAATCCAAAGGTTACACCGTTAAGAGCTTCGGGTCGGCGCTCGATTTCCTGGCGGCGGTTTCGTCGCTCGCTGCCGGCTGCCTGATCGTCGATATTCGAATGCCGGGGATGGACGGGCTCGAGCTCCAACAACGGTTGATCGAGCGGAGCTCCGGCTTGCCGCTGATCGTCATCACCGGCCATGGCGATGTCTCGCTCGCGGTGCAGGCGATGAAAGCGGGCGCCATCGACTTCATCGAGAAGCCGTTCGCCGCCGACGCCATTCTGGTCAGCCTCGACGCAGCGTTTGCGCGGCTCGCAACGCCGCCCGCCGAACGCGACCCGACCGTGGTTGCCGCCGCGAGCAAGCTGGGGCTGCTCTCGCCGCGCGAGCGCGAGGTTCTCGATGGGCTTTTGGCCGGGCTGCCCAACAAATCGATCGCTTACGATCTGGGCATCAGCCCGCGTACGGTCGAGATCCACCGCGCGCGCGTCATGGACAAAATGGGCGCGCGCAGCCTCTCCGAGCTGGTCCGGCTCGCGCTGGATGCCGGGGTGCGGCCGAGGTCCCAGGGATGACCTCGGTTAATTAAAAATGGTCTAATATCTGTGCCGGCGCGCTGTCGTCAACACACGATCAGCACCGGTAGTCCCGCGCCGCGCAGCACCTGCGGGGTGAAGCCGCCAAAGACCCATTCGCGCAATCGGCTATGACCGTAGCCGCCCATCACGAGCGGCGCCCCCTCTTTGCCGGCCGCGTCGAGCAGCGTCTCGGCTGGTCCGCCCGGCCCCGGATCGAGGCGGCGCATCGACACCGAAAACCCGTGCCAGCGCAAGCCGGCGAGCAGGCGCGCCGCCCCATCTTCATGAAATGCCGTCTCGTCTTCAATAGCGGCCTGCTGCTGTCGAGGAGAGCCAGCTCCAACAGATCCGAAGCCGCGGCCGCCTCATCGGATGAACGGCGGATTACCAGCAGGTCGGCAGCTCGTTGATCTGAATCAAGGCGCCTTCGGCCATCCTCCCGAAAACTGATATTTTATGCAGCCAGTGGAGGTGTTCCATGATCGGCGATCTGCAGCTCCGGCAAGACGTGCTGGACGAGCTCGAATTCGAGCCCAGCATCGATGCCGCGCATATCGGTGTGAGAGCAAACAGGGGCGTCGTCACTCTCAGCGGCTTTGCCGCCAGCTACGCCGAGAAAGCGGCGGCCGAGCGCGCCGTTCGGCGGGTCAAGGGCGTAAAGGCGATCGCCGAGGAGATCGAGGTACGCCTGCCCTCGGACACCAAGCACGCCGACGACGAAATCGCCGGCCGGGCCGTCAACATCCTGAACTGGCAGGTCGGCTTTCCCGCCGAACGGATCGGGGTCAAGGTAGAAAAGGGAATGGTCACCCTGACCGGAGATGTCGATAGCCAATATCAAAAGACCGATGCCGAGGACGCAATCCATAAGCTCACCGGCGTCGTCAAGGTGATCAATCAAATCCGGGTTGCCACTGCCGTCCGTCCCACTGACGTTAGAGAGAAAATCCAGAAAGCATTGGAGCGCAGCGCCGATATCGAAGCATCGCGGATCGCCGTGCGGACAGAGGGCGGCAAGGTGGTCCTGAGCGGCAAGGTGCGTGCCTGGTATGAGCGCGAGATCGCCGAACGGGCAGCATGGTCGGCGCCGGGAGTAACCGAGGTCGAAGACCGCTTGACTATCGAATATTAGGCGGTTTTCCACGAAGGGTGCGGGGAGGGTGCGCAAACATCCTTCCCGTCGCCATCGCTGGCGACGGTTCAGTGGCTCATCAGCAGCGGGATTGCGGCGTGGGCCAGAACGTGTCTCGTCACGCCGCCGAGAAACCTTTGGCGCAGGCGGCTGTGCGTGTACGCGCCCATGACGATCATCGTCGCCTGCCGCTCGATCGCAGCTGCGAGCAGAGCTGCACCAGTAGGCTTCTCGCCGTTATGCCCGGCGACCAGATGAGCCCGAATTCCATGCCAGCGGAGCGCTTCGGCCAGATCGCCTGCGTCGACGCTGTCGTATTGCGGCGCAGCAAAGATTGAAACGCGGCCTGCCTGATGCAGGAGCGGCATGGCGCCGAGCACTGCGCGGCTTGCTTCTCGGCTGCCATTCCAGGCGATCATGACATGGGCGGTGACGGCCAAAGGCGGCGTGTCGCCGAGGACGAGAGCCGGGCGCCCGCTTTCGAACACCGCAGCATCAAAACAACGCTGCCCTTCGATCGAGCCGGCGGCGGGCCTCGGCACCACGATCAAATCGCTGACGCGCCCGAAGCGCGCCACGATCGTTTCGAGATCGCCAAATAGTTCCGACCATTTTGCAAAGCAGCTATCGAGCCGTGCACCTGAAGCTTCTGGAACGTTGTTGCGCTTTCGCCAAGCAAGAAAGCGGGCCTTGGCCGCCGCGGCCGCCTCCAGCATCTCGCGCTCGAGCACTTCCCGCGTGACACCCGCCGCAAGCACCACGTCGGGGATATACTCAAAAGCATCGCCCGGATTTGGCAGCGCAAACAGGGCGTGAACGTGACCGTTAAGCTGTTTCGCCACCGCGAGAGCGGCATCCAGAAGCGCCTCGGCGGGCAGTTGCGGGGTCAACGGGACCAGGATGCTACGTATCATATCGCTGCACTTTACGCTCTTTGCGATCCGCCTCAGCCCTTAAACGCGATCGACGCGGAGCACCTTGATCCAGGTCAATGCTGTTGAGGTCGCATGGAAATAATATTGAAACAGGCGGTCAGGGCTCGAAGATATGAATTACGACACAAACGGAGCGACGATCCGGACAGGTAGGCTGGTGGTGGACCTCGAAAAGCGTGTCGCCTCTGTGGGCGAGCTATCGGTCGGCCTCACCGGCAAAGAGTACGGCATTCTCGAGCTGTTAAGCCGCCGCAAGGGTATGGTGCTGACGAAAGAGATGCTTCTCAGCCATCTCTATCGCGGAACATATGAGCCGGATCCAAAGGTGATCGACGTCTTTATTTGCAAGCTGCGCAGGAAGATAGCTTCAGCAACGGGCGGTAGTCATTACATCGAGACCGTCTGGGGACGCGGCTATGTGATGCGGGAACCGCCGACAACGCCTGCCGAAAGCGGTGATGAATTTCGCGACAGCCCCATTAGGTAAGCTTCGCGACGAGCATTGGCCGCGGAGCTGTGGCAATTGCTGCCGCGGCCGGTCAAGGCCCTGGCGCCGCAATCGGCGGGTGGGCGTTTTCCGGATCGGATGGAAGAGCTTAGGCCGGGTTTCTCTGGCCGAAGCTGGGGGCATTGGAGAAACCTGATGGGGAACTTGTTTCGCTTCGCCGATGAGCTCGGACCCTTCAAGCTCATACACATCTGCCGACCATCGATTGCCCTCCAGGCGGTGCTCGCGATCGACAATATCGCCTGTGGGCCGGCGATCGGCGGGGTCAGGATCGCGCCCGACGCCGGCGTCGAGGAGGCCTTTCGCCTGGCGCGGGCGATGACCTTCAAGAATGCCGCCGCCGGTCTGCCGCATGGCGGCGGCAAATCAGTGATCCTGGCCGATCCCAAGATGCCGATGCGCGACAAGGAGAAGCTGATCCGGGCCTTCGCTCAAGCCATATCGGAGCTCGCCGAATACATCCCGGGGCCGGATATGGGAACCGACGAGCTGGCGATGGGCTGGATCAAGGACGAGACCGGTCGTGCCGTCGG
>DASXAM010000025.1:0-4745 GCA_036404275.1 Allostellaceae bacterium | reverse complement strand
ACTGTCAGTCGCATAAGCAACATTTTGGAAAACGGGTGCGCGGGTCAGCGCTGGCCAGCAGTGGGGGACCAGTACGGCTTGGCCACGATTTTTGTCCTTATGCTACCGTATCGGGTGAGCTTTCGGCCAACACCGCTGTTCCTCGGCATGGCTACGCCTTCTCTCCTCCAATACGGCTGCATGGTATTTCCGGCGTATATCGGCGAGATCGACGGTCGGCTTTGGGAACGACATGGCGAGGTCTTGCATCGTGTCGGCGACGATCTGCGATACGGCGAGGTTGCGGAACCACTTATGGTTCGAAGGGATGACGTACCAGGGCGCATGAGGCGCGCTGGTCGCGCTGAGCGCGTCTTCGAATGCCGCGACATAATCGTCCCAGAGCGCGCGTTCGGAATAATCGGATTCGCTGATCTTCCAGTTGCGGGCCGGATCGTCGAGCCGTTGCTCGAAACGCGCCAGCTGCTCCTTTTTGTCGATCTGCAGGAAGAATTTGAGGATCTTGGTACCATTCTCGGACAGCTCCCGCTCGAAATCGCGGATCCGGTCGTAGCGCGCCGTCCAGGTCGCTTTGTCGATGAGCTTGTGGACTCTGGTGACGAGCACGTCCTCGTAATGGGAGCGGTTGAAGATCGCCACCCATCCTTTTGCTGGCGCGTGCGGATGGATGCGCCAGAGGAAATCGTGTTCCAGCTCTAGCGGCGTCGGCTGCTTGAAGCCGGTCACCGAGGCGCCCTGCGGGTTCAGCGCTGAAAGGACGTGGTTGACAGTCCCGTCCTTGCCGCCGGCGTCGAGGGCTTGCAGGACGATCAGGAGCGCATGCTTCTTCTCGGCATACATCAGGTTTTGCTGGTGGGCGAGCTTCCGGCGGTAATGCTCTAATTCGGCGGCGGCCGTTTGATGCGTCTCGCGATGGCCCTTGAATCCCGGGTCCCGATCCGCAAGTCGAAGCCTCCTTCCGGGCTCGACGACAAAAAGCTGTCGATAATCCATTTCTGCCTCCCGCGGGATTGGGTAGGCGACACTACAGTCCGGGCGCAACTGGAATTGTTGCGCCGGGCCGATCTGCGGCGACCGTACCGGCTCGGCATGCCGAAGAAGATCGTCACACCCGGGCCGCCGCACCGGATACCTTCGACGGACGCTAAAATTGCCATAATCGTATGGCATATTGTCCTGATGAGAATTGCTGCGACAGGGCGCGGCGGGCATGCGGCTGGCTGATAATTTCCTGCAAATAACAGCGAGAACAGCCAGCCTCAGGCTTCGCCGGCAAAGCCGCGGCGTTGGGCAAATTTGGCATGCTCGGGTGATTTTCGTCGGTTGCGGGCACTGCGCGGAGATGGCTGTGCGGGGAGGAGACGTGATGGACGCCTGCTGCAAACCTTCTGCAGAAGCAGCAGGACGCAGGGCTACGGCAAGGCAACGCTTTGGCATTCGGCGTTGGGGCACTGCGGCGGGCTCAGCGGCTGCGCAATGGGATTTCCTTGAACAGGAGGGCGGCGACGGCGGTGACGGCGGAGATGACCGCGGCGTAGAGGAAGGTGTGGGAAAAGGCGGCCTGGGCGGCGTCGCTTAGGCCCGCAAGCAAGGCCGGAGCGAGCGTGTCATGCTGGTCGAGATGGAGAAAGGCGAGGCCCGGATCGGCGCCGAGCACGTCGTGGCCCGGGATCGCCAGCGCGCGCGCATTCAGTTCGCCGATCAACAGCGCCATCAGCAGGGCAACGCCGAAGGCGCCACCGATCAGGCGAGAGAACATGACGACCGAAAGACCGATCCCGGTATCTTCCAATTCGAGCGCGTTTTGCACCGCGACCGTGACCGTCGGCAGCTGAAAGCCAAAGGCCAGGCCGAGCCACAGCGTGAGCACGGTATCGAGCGGCCATGACCGCCCGAGACCGAGGATCGCGATCGCGGCGCAGGCCAGCATCATCGCGACCGCGCCGAGGATAGGATAGAGGCGATAGCGCCCGGTGCGGCTGACCAGTTGGCCGGCGATAAATGCGCCGAGCACGGTGCCGCCGGTCATCGGGATCAGCCGGATGCCGGCATCGTTCGGCGGCAGCCCCGCGACCAGCTCGAAATCGAGCGGCACCAGAATGATCAGCGCGATCATCACCATCGACATCGTGAACGCGATGACATTGGCGACGGCAAAGATCCGGCTGGCAAAAAGCCGCAGCGGCAGCATCGGTTGCGCGGCCGCGCGCTCCCGGGCGACGAGTGCCGCGGCGAAGGCCAGCCCCGCCCCGAGCAATGCCAGGATGTCGAGCCCGGCCCAGCCGCCCGAGGCTTCCGCCCGTCCGACCGCGATCAGGAGCGGCGTCGCCGCAGCGAGGATCAATGCGGCGCCGAGCCAATCGATGATCGGCTTGCGCTGCGGCCGCGGCAGCCGCCGCAGGTTGCGGTTGCAGAGCAGCAGCGCCGCCGCCCCGATCGGCAGGTTGATCCAGAATATCCAGTGCCAGGTGAGGTACTGGGCGAAAAAACCGCCGAGCACCGGGCCCAGCAGGTTCGAGACCGCCATGACGCTCGAAAAATAGCCCTGATAGCGGCCACGCTCGCGCGGTGGGACGGCGTCGGCAACCGCCGCTTGCGACACCGCGCGCAGCCCGCCGCCGCCGACCCCTTGAAGCGCACGGGCGCCGATCAATTGCAGCATCGACTGCGACAATGCGCACAGCACCGAGGCGGCGACAAACAGCAGGATCGCGGTCAGCAGCACCGGCCGCCTGCCGTACAGATCGCTGAGCCGGCCGTAGAGCGGGGTGGTCACGGTCGAGGCGACGAGATAGGCCGAAACCACCCAGGACATCAGCGTCCAGCCGTTCAAATCCTGCGCCATCGCCGAAAGCGAGGTGGCGACGACCGTCTGGTCGAGGCTCGCCAGAAACATCGCCAGCATCAGCCCCGAGAGGATGCGGACGATCTCGTTTTTGGTGAAGCGAACGGGCGTCGGCCGCTCCGGGGCGGCGTTCGGCGGCGGCGCGGCGCGCGCATCGACGCGGCGATCGGAGGGCTGCTCCAAAGCGGGACCCGGGGGTTGCGGCATGGACCAGAATGACGAGGCGCCGGTGCGCGGGTGGGGACGCACCTTACGACCAATTGCGCCGCAACAACGTCACGCGCTTTGCCTGTGTTCCCGACGCCCGGCGCGGCATCCGGTTGACCTTCGGTCCGGAGCCGAGAGACGAAGCGGTGGACGGCGCCGCCGTCGAGGCCCTCAATGAAAATAGCGGCCCGAATCGATGACCATCGTCTGGCCGGTCATGGTTTCGGTGCGGCACATCGTGACCACCATGTCGGCGCAATCGTCCTTGTCGGCCGGTTTTTTGAGCAAGGAGGTGTTCGCGGAATTCTGAATCTGCTCGGCGCGCAGGTTGGCGGTCGCGCGCGTGCCTTTGAGCAGACCGGGGGCGACGCAATTGACCAGCGTCTCGGGAGCGAGCGCGACCGCCATGCAGCGGGTCAGGTGGATGAGCCCCGCTTTCGCCACCGCATAGGCGATCGACGAGCCGGTCGGCCCGACCCCGGCGACCGAGGCGATGTTGACAATGCGGCCGCGGCCATGCGCTTTCATGACCGGCGCCACCGCCTTGGTCAGGCGCATCGGCCCGGTCAAATTGACGGCGATGATCCGGTCCCACACTTCCATCGTCAGGCCGTCGAGGTCGGCGAACGGGACCGCTTTGTTGTAGGCGGCATCGTTGACGAGGATGTCGAGGCGGCCGAAATGCCCGGCGACCTCGCCGACCACCCGTTCGACGGCGGCGCCGTCGGTGACGTCACAGGCGAAGGCCGCAGCGTTGATCTGGTAGCGCGAGGCAAGGTCGCGCGCCACACCCTGCGCCTGATCGCGACTCTGGGCATACATGACGGCAACATGCACGCCTTCACGGGCCAGCGCATGGCAGATGCGCTGCCCAAGCCCGCCATTGCCTCCGGTCACCAGCGCCACCGCTCCCCGGAGCTCCATCGGCTTTCTCCTCAATGCGCAATCAGGTGGCGGCGAGGGCTTCGGTCGTGGCGGGGCGGCGGTTGCGGAAGCCGGCGGCGGTTTCGAAGCCATGGGCGACGCGGAACAGGGTCGGCTCCTCGAACGGCTTGCCGACAAGCTGGATCGCGACCGGCAATCCGCCCTCGCCAAACCCGGCGCAGACCGAGATCGCCGGATAGCCGGCGACGTTGAACGGCATCATAAAGCCCGGCCGCTCGAACAAATCCCATTTCGGCAATGCATCGATCTTCGGCGCTTCGGCCGGCTGGGTTGCGGTCAGGACGGCGTCGAGGCCGCGCATCGCCTGCTGCAATTCGGCGCGCAATTCGCGCCGGCGTCGCAACGCCTGGACATAATCGACACCCGACACGAGCGCGCCGAGCATCAGGCGGCTCCGCATGCGCTCGCCGAAATCGCCGATCCGCGTGCGGGCCCATTCCTCGTAGGCGGCGGCGCGCTCGGTGATCGAGATCAACGAGCCGCACGCCGCCCAATCCTGCAATGGCGACAATTGCAACTCGCGGATTTCGGCGCCGAGAGCGCGGAATGTCGCGATCGCGTTGTCGATGCCACGCCGGGTCGCCGGCGCGACCGCGTGGTCGGTCTCGTGGAAATGGTGGATCACCCCGATCCTGAGCCCATTGACCCCGCGATCGATCTCGGCGGTGTAATTCGGCACCGGCCGGTCGGCGCTCGCCGGGTCGCGCGGGTCGTGGCCGGCGAGAGCCTGGAGCATCAGCGCGCAATC
>DASXAM010000024.1:0-4399 GCA_036404275.1 Allostellaceae bacterium | reverse complement strand
CGCCGCGAGCGGATCGACGCGGCGCTCGAACGCATCGGCCTCGACGATCAACGCGGGCGCCTGGCCGGAACGCTGAGCCACGGCCAGAAGCAATGGCTCGAGATCGGCATGCTGCTGACACACGATCGCCGCCTGCTGCTGCTCGACGAGCCGGTGGCCGGCATGACCGACCGGGAAACCGAGGAAACCGCAACCCTGATCCTCGACCTCGCGCAAGACCGGACAATCGTCGTGGTCGAGCATGATATGGCATTTGTGCGCAGCCTCGGCGCGCGTGTCACGGTGTTGCACGAAGGTTCGGTGTTGGCCGAAGGCTCGGTCGATTACGTGCAGAACCACCCGCGCGTCATCGAAGTCTATCTCGGGCGCTGAGCGGTGCTGTCGGTCGAGGCGGTCGATCTCTATTACGGGGCGAGCCAGGCGCTGCGCCGGGTCAGCGTGACCGCAAAGAAGGGCGAGGTGACCTGCGTCCTCGGCCGCAACGGGGTCGGCAAAACCAGCTTGCTGCGCGCGATCTTCGGGCTCCATCCGATCCGGTCGGGCCGAGTTCTATGGGAAGACCGGGCGCTGGCTGGGCTGCCGCCGCATCAGCGCGCCCACGCCGGGTTGGCGCTGGTCCCGCAGGGGCGCGAAATATTTCCGCGGCTGACCGTCGCCGAAAATCTGCTGACCGGCTTTGCCGGCCTGCCGCGCAGCCTGCGCCGGGTTCCGGACGAAATCTTCACCCTGTTTCCGGTCCTCAAGGACATGCTGCGCCGGCGCGGCGGCGACCTCTCCGGCGGCCAGCAGCAGCAATTGGCCATTGCCCGGGCGCTGGTGACGCGGCCGCGCCTGTTGATCCTCGACGAGCCGACCGAGGGCATCCAGCCCTCGATCATCAAGGATATCGAGCGGGTGATCCGCGGTCTTGCGGCGCGCGGCGACATGGCGGTTTTGCTGGTCGAGCAATACTTTGAGTTCGCTCGCGACCTTGCCGCCGCCTATTTTGTCATGCAGCGTGGCGAGATCGTTGCCGCCGGGCGGCGGGAGACCATGGACGAGGCGGCGGTGCGTGGCTATCTGACGGTGTAACCGCCGATCCTGCGTCAGCCGAATTCGACCGGCGGGGTAAAGATATACCCGCTGCCGCGCACGGTCTTGATCATGGTCGGCCGCTGCGGATCGGCTTCGAGCTTGCGCCGCAGCCGCCCGACCTGGACGTCGATCGTCCGATCGAACGGCCCCGCCTCACGGTTGCGGGCGAGGTCCAACAGCCGGTCGCGGCTCAACACCTGATTGGCGTTGTTGACAAACGCGGCGAGCAGGTCGAACTCGCCAGTGGTCAGCCGGACCTCCCTGCCGGACGGGGCCAGCAACTCGCGGGTGGCAAGATCGAGAGCCCACCCGATGAATTGGGCCTTCGAGCGCGGCGCCGCCGCGGTTTCGCCGGCCCGGCTCGAAACCCGCCGCAGCACGCTCTTCACCCGCGCCAACAATTCGCGCAGATGAAACGGTTTTGGCAAGTAGTCGTCGGCGCCCATCTCGAGCCCGATGATCCGATCAACGGTTTCGCCACGCCCGGTCAGGATAATAATTCCGACCGCGGAGCCGTCGCGCAGCGACCGGGCGAGCGTCAGGCCATCCTCGCCGGGCATCATCAGATCGAGGATAACGAGATCGACCGGGCCTTGACCCATCACCCGGCGCATCGCCGCGCCGTCATGAGCGACCGAAACGCGGTAGCCTTCTGCCGACAGATAGTCCTGCACGATCTCGCAAATCTCGTGCTGGTCGTCGACGACCAGAATGTGAGCGGTGTCGTTCATGGGTAGCGCTCTTGCCTATCCCCGCGGCTGCTCGACGATCGACCGCGGATCGCCGCCGCCAGTCTCGAGCAGATCCGATTGCGCCTTATACATATGGTTACAAAACCTTACACAAAACCGGACCGGATGACATTAACCGATTACAGCGCCCCGATAGGTTTGCTCCCGTCCGCTAAACAGCCCACAGCATCGGGAGCCTGTTCGTGGCCCATACTTACCAAGAGATTGAAGCCGAGATCCCGCGCCTGCGGCGCTATGCAAGGGCGCTGACCCATGATGTCGTCGCCGCCGACGATCTTGTCCAGGACAGCCTGACCCGTGCGCTCGACAAATTCCACCTGTGGCAGGAAGGGACCGATCTTCGGGCTTGGCTCTTTACAATTCTACATAACCAATATGTCAACCATGTGCGCCGCGCCGTCAGAGAAGGGATCGCAGTCGGCTTGAGCGACAGCGAGCCGCTGCTGACTCGCGCGCCTCACCAAGGCCAACGGCTTGAGCTGCGCGATCTCGAGCGGGCCATTGCCAAGCTGCCCGAGGAGCAGCGCGCGGCGATCCTGCTCGTCGGGCTGGAGGGCATGCGCTACGAAGAAGTGGCTGTGGTCCTCGATGTTCCGGTCGGGACGATCCGTTCCCGGTTGTCGCGCGGTCGCGAGGCGCTACGCCGCCTGACCGGGATCGGGCCCGATCACCCGGTCAAGGCCGCCGACGCACCTCCGAGCATGTCGCGGCTTCGCACGATGCACCCTCCCGGATCACCGGGCCGAGCAAGCCCTGCAGCCGGCCGGGCCCGGCGCTTGCGGCGCCCACGGCCTTCCGGTTCGGCAACCGCAATAGCAGGCCAGCGATCGGCGTGAACTCCGGCGGTCGGGACCGGCGGGGGGGCCGGGAACGATTGGAAAGCCGATGCGTTGATATTAACGCGGGCCGCCGGACGCCCGCATTCTTAGGAAGTCCGGTTGGCATAGTCTCCCTGTCGCGGGTTTGCCACCCGCAGCCTCGCCGGGGTCGGCACCGCCGACGCCGGCTTTTTTTCGACTATTCGAGCTCCTTATCCGTCAACTCCTTTTGAGCACGGTCGCGCTCCCGCTGCGCGTTTTGGCGCTCCGCTTTGCTGCGTCCGAACCGAACGCGGTTTTCCGCCGCACGGCGCTCGGCTTCCACACGGTCGCGCCGCTTTCGATACTGGTTGAGATTGACGATCATCCCACCTTGCCTGCTGCCTTGCATCGGATACCACAGTCCGTACGGCATACGGCTTTATAAACCGCTTTCCGGTCCGCGGAAATTTTCCAATTCCGCGAGTTAACTCGTTGATAAAAACAGTCGACTTTCATGCTCCAAGAGCTGGCTTGCAAAGGCCTTTGCGATCCGCAAGGATCGCACCGGCGCCTTGGGGAGGTGCGCGGCAGGGGATCGGCGGCGTGGCACCCGGGGGAATCTTCAGCGTTCGGCACCAGCCGGACCAACGGGCGCAGCGCCTGCGGCGCACGCCCAGCTGAACTATCGGCAAATTCGGGTTGGTATCGATGTTCGGAAGAATGTTGGGCCTGCTGTCCGCCGATATGGCGATCGACCTCGGCACCGCAAACACGCTCGTCTATGTCAAGGGACGGGGCATTGTGCTAAATGAGCCGTCGGTCGTGGCCATCGCCAGCGTCAAGGGCAGAAAACAGGTTCTCGCCGTCGGCGAGGAGGCGAAGCTGATGCTCGGCCGCACGCCGGGCAATATTCAGGCCATTCGGCCGCTGCGCGACGGCGTCATCGCCGATTTCGAAGTGACCGAAGAGATGATCAAGCATTTCATCCGCAAGGTCCACAACCGGCGCAGCTTTGCCGCCCCGCAGATTGTCATTTGCGTGCCGTCGGGCTCGACCGCGGTCGAACGGCGCGCGATCCAGGAATCGGCCGAGAGTGCCGGTGCCCGCCGGGTCTCGCTGATCGAGGAGCCGATGGCTGCGGCGATCGGCGCCGGGCTGCCGGTGACCGAGCCGACCGGCTCGATGGTCGTCGATGTCGGCGGCGGCACCACCGAGGTGGCGGTGCTGTCGCTCGGCGGCATCGTCTACTGCCGTTCGGTCCGGGTCGGCGGCGACAAGATGGACGAGGCGATCATCGCCTATATCCGGCGCAACCATAACCTCTTGGTCGGCGAAAGCAGCGCCGAGCGGATCAAAAAGGAGATCGGTTCCGCCTGCATGCCGGATGACGGCGAAGGCCGGGTCATGGAAATCAAGGGTCGCGACCTGATGAACGGCGTCCCGAAGGAGATCGTGATCAGCGAGCGGCAAATCTCGGAAAGTCTGGCCGAGCCGGTCGGCTCGATCGTCGAAGCGGTCAAGGTGGCGCTCGAGCACACCGCTCCTGAGCTCGCCGCCGACATCGTCGACAAGGGGATCGTGCTGACCGGTGGCGGCGCGCTGCTCGGCAATCTCGATTTGGTGCTGCGGCATTCGACCGGGCTGCCGGTGTCGATCGCCGACGATCCGCTGTCCTGCGTGGCGCTCGGCACCGGCCGGGCGCTCGAAGAGAGCAAGACGCTCAAGAGCGTATTGATCAACGCCTGGTAGCCTTTCTTCGAGAATCCAAGGGCA
>DASXAM010000023.1:0-12865 GCA_036404275.1 Allostellaceae bacterium | reverse complement strand
TGGTGCCCAGGGGCGGAATTGAACCACCGACACACGGATTTTCAGTCCGTTGCTCTACCAACTGAGCTACCTGGGCGCTCCGGCGAGCGGCGCTTATAGAGGAGATGCCGGCATGCTGTCCAGCCGGTCGCGCGTGCCAGCCGGCGCGGTCTATTCCTCGGTCGCGACGTCGCCGGGCGAGACCATCATCGCCTCGGCGACGAGCCCGGCATTGGCGCGGATCGCATGCTCGATCGCCTCGCCGATTTCGGCGTGCTCCTTTAGAAAGGATTTGGCGTTTTCACGACCCTGGCCAATGCGCCGGCCGTCATAGGAAAACCACGAGCCCGATTTCTCGACGACCCCGGCCTGGACGCCGAGATCGATCAGCTCGCCGCGCTTCGAGACGCCTTCGCCATACATGATGTCGAAATCGACAACTTTGAACGGCGGCGCCATCTTGTTTTTGACGACCTTGACCCGGGTCTGGTTGCCGACCACCTGGTCGCGGTCCTTGATCGCCCCGACACGGCGGATATCGAGGCGGATCGACGCATAAAATTTGAGCGCGTGGCCGCCGGTCGTCGTCTCCGGATTGCCGAACATGACGCCGATCTTCATCCGGATTTGGTTGATGAAGATCACGATCGCCCGCGAGCGCGAGATCGATCCGGTCAATTTGCGCAGGGCCTGGCTCATCAGACGCGCATGTAGGCCCATATGGCTGTCGCCCATTTCGCCCTCGAGCTCGGCGCGCGGCACGAGGGCCGCGACCGAATCGATGACGAGCACGTCGATCGCTCCCGAGCGCACCAGGGTGTCAGCGATTTCAAGTGCCTGCTCGCCGGCGTCGGGCTGGGAGATCAACAGATCATCGACATTGACCCCGAGCTTTTTGGCGTAAGCCGGGTCGAGCGCATGCTCGGCGTCGATAAAGGCGCAGGTGCCGCCGCCGCGCTGCCCTTCGGCGATAAAATGCAGCGCCAGCGTGGTTTTGCCCGAGCTCTCAGGCCCGTAGACCTCGATGATCCGGCCGCGCGGCAGCCCGCCGATGCCGAGCGCAATGTCGAGGCCGAGCGAGCCGGTCGAGATCACCTCGCTTTCGGCCGCGGCCTCACGCGAGCCGAGCTTCATGATCGAGCCCTTGCCAAAGGCGCGTTCGATCTGGCCGAGTGCGGCGTCCAAAGCCCGCTGCTTGTCCATCTCGTCCTTGTCCAACAGCCGCAATGCGGTCTGCATGATCCCGCTCTCCCTTATTCCACAGGCGGCAATTCGGCGCAATGCGCGCCGTTGGCGATAATGTACATGATTTGTTCGAAATGGCAACTGCAAAAAATCGAGCCTACGGGCAGTCTGACTGAATCACCTCCTTCACCTTGCTTGCCAGCTGCTTGAGGCTGAACGGCTTTGCCAAAAAATGGATGTCGCGCTCGCTGTCGAGGCGTTGGCGAAACGCGTCCTCGGCGTAGCCCGAGATGAACACCACCTTGATCGTCGGGTCGATCGCGCGCACCTCGCGCACCAGCCCCGGCCCGTCCATTTGCGGCATCGCGACATCGGTGATCAAGAGGTCGATCGGCGGTCCGCCGGCGCTGAGCAATTCGAGGGCTTGGGCGGCGCTTGTCGCTTCGGTCACATGGTAGCCTTTGTTGCGCAGCGCGCGGGCGCTGAAAATTCGCACAGGGTCGTCGTCCTCGACCAGCATCAATGTGGCCGATCCGGTCAGGTCGCGCATCGCCGGCGGCTCGGACGGCTCCGGCCGCCCGGCAACCGGGACGAGGTCTGCGGCGCAGCGAGGTAGACAAATCCGAAACTGCGTGCCGCGACCGGGACTGCTGTCGACAAAGACAAATCCTCCGGTCTGCCGGACGATCCCATACACCGTCGACAAGCCGAGGCCGGTGCCCACCCCCGTCTCCTTGGTCGAGAAGAACGGCTCGAAAATGCGCGGCAAATGATCGGCGGGGATGCCGATGCCGGTATCGGCGACCTCAATCACCACGTAATCCCCGGCGGGCATCATCTCGTGCCCACGGTACAGCGGTTCCTCTTGGGTAAGGTTGGCGGTGCGGATCGTCAGCCGGCCGCCTTGCGGCATCGCATCACGGGCATTGACCGCGAGATTGATGATGACCTGCTCGAGCTGGCCCTGATCGACCTTGGCGAGGCCGAGATCGCGGGCGTGCACGACCTCAAGCTCGATCGTCTCGCCGATCAGCCGGCGCAGCATGTGCGACAGCTCGACCAGCACATCGGTGACGTCGAGGATCCGCGGCTGCAGCGGCTGCTGCCGGGAAAACGCCAAAAGCTGGCGCACCAGATTGCCGGCCCGGTCGGCGTTCTGCTTGATCTGCATGATGTCGCCAAAGGCCGGGTCGCCGGGCCGCGAGCGCAGCAGCAGGAGATCGCAAAAACCAATCATTGCTGTCAAAAGGTTGTTGAAATCGTGCGCCACGCCGCCGGCCAGCTGACCCACGGCCTGCATTTTTTGCGATTGGGCGAACTGGGCTTCGAGGCTTTTTTGTCCGGTCACATCGATAAAATACAGCGCCGAGCCGCCGGCGGCGGCCTCGCCCATCGGACTGAGGTAGAGGACGAGGCTGCGCTCTTGCGGATGATCGATCCGGATCTCGACCGGCTCGCGCAGCGGCTGCCCATCGATCGCCGCGCTGAGCACGCCGGCAGTCGCGTCGCGGTCCTCGGCGCGCAGCAATCCGGCCAATTCCTGGCCGATCAGGTCGGCCGGCGCCCTCCCGAACAATTCGCCGGCCGCGCCGTTCGCGCGCTCGACCGCGCCGCAACGGTCGATCAGCGCGATGCCGATCGGCGCGCTCTCGAACAACCTGCGGAACAGCTCGGCGGACGGTTCCGGCGCGCGGGCGGCTTGGTTGTGCGCCGGCGCAGTCCCGGCGAGATCGGTAAAGCGCCACATGCTCGCACCGCGATAGCCGGCGATCGGCTCGACAACAACCGCGAGTCGGCGCGCGGGGCCGGCGGGCGCGCATGCCACGCCGAGCGTCGCAGAGGCCGACGCGCCGGCCGTGGCACATCGGCAAAGACGCCCAAATTCGCCATGCATGCCCGGATCGGCGACGAGACACCGCTCGACCCGCCGCAGGGGCGGTTCGCCGGCGGCAGGCGGGAACAGCCGGTCGAAAGCGAGGTTGGCGACGCCGTTGGCATTCCCGGAGGTGGCGATCAGCATCGCCTCCGATGCCGCATCGAGCGCCTCGCCCAGTGCCGCCGCCTGCCAGCCGGTTGCGGTGCCGCGCCGATGCGCGGCAAGCCCCGCCGCCCCGAGGGCAACCCCCGCGAGCAAGCCGCAAACCGCCAACGCGGCGCCTTGGGTGGTAATGCCAGGGAACAGGCGGCCGATGCAAACAACCGCGAAACCGGCAATGATGGTGACGAGAATAGGCACACCGTTGACCGGAATGTCCGGCGGCCGCCACCATCGTTGCTGATAGCCCCAACCTGTCCCGGAAAAAGCCTGCTCCGCCTCAACCGCCATGGCCTGTGCCTCGAGTGCTCCGCAAATGCAGATCACTCTACCATAGATGGCCATACTTATGGCAAACACAATTTTAAAAGCGCGTAGCGCTTGGGTTTATTAGAATCCAGAATCGATGGTGAACCGTAACGAGGGGCTGCATCAATCGTCGCGATGCGTGCGCTCCATGCGCTCGTGCCGTTCTTGCGCCTCGATGCTCAGCGTAGCGATCGGCCGGGCTTCGAGGCGGCGGATCCCGATCGGCTCGTCGGTTTCCTCACAATAGCCGTAGGTGCCGTCATCGAGCCGCATCAGCGCGGCGTTGATCTTGGAAATCAGCTTGCGCTCGCGCGCCCGGGTGCGCAATTCGATCGCCCGTTCGGATTCGAGCGTAGCGCGATCGGTCAAATCGGGCTTGAGCAGGCTCTCTTCCTTCAGGTGCTGCAAGGTATCCGATGATTCGGCGAGCAACTCGGCCCGCCACTCCAGCAATTTCCGGCGAAAATATTCAACCTGCAGCGGGTTCATGAACTCTTCGTCGTCCGTGGGGCGGTAACCCGGCGGCAGTGACGGACGCATCGGTCTCCCCGAGACTCCGTGGGCGAAGGGCGCGGAGTATATGAATCGGGCGGTTCGGCTTCAAGCGTAAGAATCGCATAAAGCCCTTTGATTCCGCTGGGGTTTGCCCGACGCTCCGGGAGCTTGTCGCGATGCTGCGGCAGGGTTGGCCGGACCCGCGCTCTCTACAGGCGAGCGGCGACGTCGCGCAAGACGGACCGCATCCAGACGAGCGCCGGCTCCGTGCCGATCTCGCGGTGCCACAGGCTCATAATCTCGAAGGGCGGCGACGGGTAGGGCGGCTCGAACAGCCGCAGCCGATACCAATCGGCAAAGGCGGCGGCGAGCCGGCGCGGCAACAGCGCCGCCATTTGCGATCGGCTGACCACGGCGAGGGCCGCGAGAAAATGCGGCGTCGTCAGCCCAATGTCGCGGCGCAGTCCGCGCGCCGCCAGCGCACCCTGCAACAGCCCGACCTCGCTGCGGGTCACCAGCCGCTCGAGCCCATGATCGACAACATAGCCGCCCACCGCATTCTCGTCCTCGCCGGTCGCGGTAATGATCAGATGCGAGAGACTGGCGAGTCGTTCGAGGGTCAACTCCTCGGCGGCCGCGGGATGATCGGCGCTCAGCGCCCAGACCCGCGTTTCGTGAAACAGCGGCTCATGGTCGAAACGATCGGGAATGCGTCGGAAGCTGCCGATCGCGAGATCGGCGCGCCCGGCGAGGATCGCCTCGGCGACGCCGAGATTGCTCGGCCAGATCCGTAGCGCGGCGCGCGGCGCTTCCTTTCTGAGACGCGCGGCAAAGCGCGGGATCAGGACCGCCCCGACATATTCGCCGCAGACGATCGTGAACCGCCGCTCGGTCCGATCGGGGACGAACTCGGCGGGGCCCAGCGCTAATTGCAGCCGCTGCAGGCCCTCGCGCAAGCGCGGCGCGATCTCGATGGTGCGCGGTGTAGGTTGCATACCGGCCGGACCGCGGACAAACAGCTCATCTTCGAGGACATAGCGCAGCCGGTTGAGCGCATGGCTGATCGCCGACTGGCTGAGACCGAGCCGGGCCCCGGCACGGGTCACGCTGCGCTCTTCAATCAGCGTGTCGAGCACCCGCAACAGGTTCAGGTCGAGACCGCCTGAATGAATCGAGTTCATGGTTGCGATGCAATATTATCATTTGCGCGACGGTGACGTAGCCCGCCAAAATACCCGCCTCGAACGAGCCGATTCAACTGGAGACAGTGATATGACGAGCGTGATCAAATCAACGGTTCTGAGTGTCGGGCTAGCGGCCGGCTTCGCGCTGGCGGCGCAGGCGCAATCGGTGTCGTCGCTGCCACCTGGCGGCGGAGCGCCGACCCAAAGCGCGATCACCCAGCCCTATGGCTCGACCCAGAGCTTTTTGCCCAAGCCCGGCGGCGGCTCGGTGTGGAAGGAAGAACATTACCAGCCGCCGGCGGATTATGCCTCGAACCCGGCCGATCATCCCTACTCGACCTCGATCGGCCCGAAGCCCGGCTCGCACTCCTCGGGAGTCGACACGCACTATCAGACCTCCGACTGGGACAGCCAGCCGGGGCAGCATCCTTACACCGCGCCGGGCGTCGGCCCGCGCCCCAACTGACGGCGATCATCGATCGCGCGCCGCGGCGCGCCGCCAAACCCGCCGGCATTTGCCGGCGGGTTTCCGTTTGGCGCGGCAGTCGTCGCCAAGATCAGCGCGCCCCGGCAAAAATGCCCGAGGCCAGATAAGCCGGCCCTTTTAGCGCAAAGCTGCCGCCGGTCTCGCTCGCTGGGAAGCCGGGAATGTTGCCGAAAAAGGTCCCGGCCGCCCGGCCGGTGAAGCCGGCGGGACCGGTAAGGGAGCCGACATAGGCGTTGACGACGCCGGTGCCGCGGACGATGCCGCTAAAACTGCGCGTGTCGAAATTGTTGATGGCAAACGCCCCCCTGCGCGCGGCGAAATCGTAAGTGTTGGTAAAGCTGCCGGCGGCGAGATAGCTCTTGCCGCCATTGACGACCGAACCGAGCGCGCTGCCGGTAAAGGTGCCTTTGCCGGCGGCCGGCAGGGTGACGCTCGGGATCCCGGCGACCCAGGTATTGATATGCGCCGTATCCTGACGGCTGGCGCTCGGGATGTCGAGCGTGCCGGTCCAATAGCCCCACTGCAAAAACTGGCAGCGCGAGCATAGCCCGCCCGCCGGCAGCAAGCTGTTGTCGGGAACCGTGCCCGAACTGACCAGCGCGACCCGTGTACCCCGCGTCGGGTTGCTGCTCAGCGCGGCGTTGTGGCCGTTGACTTGCGATGACGTCACCGGGTTTTCGACCGCGGCAAAGCGCGCGTCGTCGACAAAGGTGCTGCTCGGTTGCGCGCCGTTGCCCGAGCCGCCGAATTGCACCGTCAGGGTTGTACCGCTCGGGTTGAACGCATCCGTGCCCCTGAAGGTCGCTGTGGCCTGGTTGCTGGCGGCGTTTGTCGAAACCGAGGCGATACCGGCGGCCGCGTAGGGCGCGGCCCGCTTGCCTCCGACGACGGGGTACATGATCCCGCCCAACGCGCCGGTCAGTGTTTGGGTGGTCCTGCTGCCGAGCGCGGTGCTGGGGGTCGGCGCCGTCGCTGTCGCCGGCTGGTTGAAGGCGTAGCTCGATGAGGCACCGCCGAGAGGCTGCTGCACCGCGACCTGGTTCGGGACGAACTTCACGCTCGCATTATATTGGTTCTGGTCGAGCACCAGGCCGCTGATCGGCAGCGAGCCGGTACCGGTGCCGAAGATGTTATTGCCATTGCCGTCGGGGACGGTTGCCGCACCCGAGCTGATCTGCACCGGCGCGGCCCCGTTGCCGACAAACGAGCCGCGGACCACACCGTTGCCGGCAACGGTGCCGGTGTCGGACGAAGTAAAAAAGCTGCCGGTTTGCACCACGAGCGCCGAGCTTTGCGCGGGACCGCTGCCGTTGATCGCCAGGCTCGCCTGCAGCGTGCGGGTCGGTGTCGCCTCCGGATTGGTGCCGGGGTTGAACGCGCCGAACGCCGATTGCCCCGGTGCCAGCACATAAAGCGGCGAGGTGCTCGGATTGGGGATGTTGCCGCCGGTGCTCTGGGTGACGAACGGGACCGGCGAGCGCAAGGCGGCGTCTTGCTGCACGGCAAAGGTGTAGAGCTGCGGCTGCGCGCCGGGGGGCGCCGAAGTCAGCAATGGCGAATTCGCTGGGACCGCCTGACCGCCGAAGATAAAGGCGCGCTCATTGGCGACGGCGGGCGCCACCGGGGTCAAATTGGCATAAAAAAAGGTCGAGTCGGGCGACATGTAGCTGGTGCCGGTGACCGGGCCGAAGCTGCTTGCTGTCCCGGCCGGCCCGAAATTGACAAAGCCCGGCGCCACCGAACCCGGCGCCAGCGGAAATTGCACCGTCGCCGGACCCTGAGCCGTAGCGAGCGTTGCTTTGAAGACCCCGGCGGCGGGATCGCCCGACGGAAAGGTCAACGTGCCGCCGGTGTAGGGGATGCGGCCGACCCCGGCGGTCTGGTCGAGAAAGCCCTGGGTCGTCGCATTGGCGCCGTTGCCGGCGGTGCTCTTTGCCATCCCGGCATAGCTGATCACGACCGATGACGGCGGCGGTGGCGGAGTTGGCAGCGATGAAGGTGCCGAAGCCGGCAGGCCTTGGTTCGCGGTCAGCTGCAGGTTCGCCTGAGTCTGCTGAACCGCGTTGGTCACGCTGGGCGCCCGGCCTTGCACCGCCTGGTTCTGATTGGCGGCCTGGACCGCATTGGCGACGTTATTCGAGTTGACGTTGGCGATGCCGCTATTCTCGACCGTCTTGTCGCTTGGGACCGTTTGGGCGCCGCCGTTGCTTCCCGGGCGACCGTTGAGCTGGCTCAAGATGGCGGTAGCAGCACCACGCGGCGCCGGAGCTGGCGGCGACGGCGCCGCACCGGGCGTGGCCACCGTGACCTGGAAGCCGGGCCGGGTAATCGTCTGTGACACACCGTTGAGCCCGGTCACGGTGACGCCTTCGCCATAGGCAAAGATCACTTGCAGCTCATTGCAGCCGGCGCCCTCCACGGCGCGGCATGCCGGCTGCAGATTGACCAGCATGACGCCGCCGCGGATGCCGATCGTCGCCGTCGGGGTGCGTACCGTGACCGCGTTGTCGTGCTTGCTGAGCGCGCCGCCGACAAAGCGGAAGACCCCCTTTGTCAGGCTGGCCGCGAATTTACCGGTGCCGGTGTTCGGATCGTAGACGAATTGGTCGATCACCATGTTCGAGTTTGGCCCGACCGTCATGGTCGAGGCGTCGACGAACAGGATCTGGGTTTGCCCTTCCGCCTGCGTAGCAATCCGCTCGTTGTAGACGACGTCCTGGCCGATCACCAGACGCCGCGGCGCCGCCCCAGGTGGGGCGCCGGTCGATTCCGGATTGACCGCGCTGTTGACGCCGACGCGCTGCTGCGCGAGCGCAGTGGGGCCGGCCGCTGCCAGCCCGAGCAGCACGGAAGCGACACAGGCGGCAAGCCGCAGACACCGGAAACTTGCCATCCCCGAACGCTCCCTAAAAACGGATCTGCGGGCCGATCAGAACCGAGGTGTTGTTATAAGCGTAGAGCGGCAGGTTCGACGAAATGATGTCGCGCTCCAGCTGCAGCACGACCGCGGCATTCGCCGTCACCTGCCACGTTTGAGTGATGCCAAATCGCCAGCGTTGGGTCAATTGCGTGCTCAGCGACGGCATCAGCGGGTTGCCGCTGGTGTTGCAGCACGGGTCCGGCGCACCGTAAATGCTCCACGCCCGCCCGACATAGAACGTGCTCTCCCACGAGCCGTGGGTGTAGCCGGTCGGGTCGGGATAGTGAATGTCGTAAGCGCCGGACACGATGTAGGTATTGTTCGAAAAGAAGGCGAGCTGGGTTGATTGGTTGAGGTAGTCGAATTCGAGGTTCAGCGCCGAGTTGGCGGTGACCGGCTTGATCGCGGCAAGGGTAAACAGCTTGTCGCTGCCATTGAGGCCGGTCGACAGCGGGCGGGTCGGGGCGTTGGCATAGGTCTTCTGGCGAAACTCGAAGGTCGACTTCAACGCCACATCGTTCCAGACGAATTGGTCGTATTCGAGCCCGCCCCCGTAACCGGCGAAGTATTGGTCCCAGCCCAACCCGACCTCGTCGAAAATCACATAAGGCTTGAGCGATGACGGCCGGCCGGCGACGAACGAGCCGTCCGGAAAATTGAAGCGCGGACCGCCGGTCAATTCGAGCAAGGCGAGGTCGAGCCGGCTGACCGCCGAATTGAAGTAATGGCTCATATAGCCGACCCCTGTGACGTCGATCGTGTCATGGCTCTGCGTTTCCAAGTCGTAGCTGTACAGCCCGGAGCCGCTGGCGAACAGGCTGCCTGAGGCTTGCTTGGTAAACTGGCTGTTGAGCAGCACCGGAAACGGAAAGACCGGGGTCAGGATTGCCGACGACCCGGCGACGTTGGCGTTTGACTGATATTGGCCGCCGCCAAAAAAATAACCGGTGAAATGGCTGCGCGATTGCGCCTTGTCGATCAGCGACAGGTATTCGGCAACCTTGTCGCGGACCGCCGGCGGCGGATGGGCGGCGAGCGCCTTGGCAAAATAGTCGCGAGCGAGCTCGAACGATCCCATGCGAAAGTAGAGCACGCCGAGCTCAAGCTGGACCCGCGGTAAGTTGGGGTTGAACAACAGCATCCGCTCGAGGGTCGAGACCGCCTCTTCGTAATCGCCGAGTTGGGTGGACACGTCGGCATAGGCGAAGGCGACGTCGAGGTTTGCCGGATTGCGCAGCATTTGCTGAAACAGCGAACGTTGCTGCGCCTCAAGCCGCTGCTTGTCGGCGGTAGGGAGCGACTGCGCCGCCGCCACGATCGGCAACAGCATCACCAGGAGCACGATCACCCTCCGCGCGGTGCGCCAAAGTACGGACTGCCTTTGCCTGGCCTCGCGGCCTGTGTTCCCTGCGTGCACCGCCCGCTCTCCGATTGCGCCGGTACCGGCCCTCGCGGTTTCGCCAAATATGCAAGGTATCCCAGCCGCCGACAAAACTGCAAGTCTGGGGCCGACCGCTTCCGGTAGCGGATTGCGGGGAACGCTTGCCCGCGAGCGCCGGCGGAGCGCACAGTAGGCTTCGATCGGCACAGGGAGGCCGTCGGGTGGACAGCCGACACTTCGATTCACTCGAAACCCGCGATCCCTTGGCGCGCGAGGCGGCGCTGCTCGCGGCGTTGCCCTCGATCGTCGCCGCGGCAAAGACGGCTTCGCCGGCCTATCGCGAGCTCTTCGCCAATGTCCGCCCCGAGGCGGTGACGAGCCGAAGGGCACTCGCCGAATTGCCGCTGACCCGCAAATCCTCGCTGATCGAACTGCAGCGAAGGGATCCGCCTTTCGGCGGGTTCGCTGCAGCCCCGGTCTCGGCCTTGCGCCGCGTCTTTGTCTCGCCCGGACCGATCTACGAGCCGGAGGCCCGGCGTCCCGATTTTTGGCGCTTTGCCCGCGCGCTCTACGCCGCCGGGTTCCGTGCCGGCGATCTGATCCACAACGCCTTTTCCTATCATCTGACCCCGGCCGGCGCGATGGTCGAGAGCGCGGCCGAGATGCTCGGCTGCCCGGTCCTGCCGGCGGGCACCGCGCCGACGGACCAGCAATTGCGCGCGATCGCCGATCTGCAGCCGGCCGGTTATGTCGGCACGCCGTCGTTTTTGAGGGTCTTGCTCGACCGCGCCGCGGCCGACGGGATCGACGTCTCGTCACTGAAAAAGGCGCTGGTCGGGGCGGAAGCGCTGCCGGCCGCCTTGCGGGCCGAGATTTGCGCGCGCGGCGTCAAGGTCCTGCAATGCTACGGCACCGCCGATCTCGGAGTCATCGCCTATGAGAGCACCGACGCCAACGGCAACCTTGGCGAAGGCATGGTGATCGACGAGGGGATTCTGGTCGAGCTGGTCCGGCCCGGCACCGGGGAGCCGGTCGCCGAGGGCGATGTCGGCGAGGTCGTCGTCACCACGCTGACCCCGGAATATCCGTTGATCCGGTTTGCCACCGGCGATTTGTCGGCGATCCTGCCGGGGCCGAGCCGCTGCGGCCGGACCAATGCCCGGATCAAGGGGTGGCTCGGCCGCGCCGATCAGGCGACCAAGGTGCGCGGGCTTTTTGTGCACCCGCAGCAGATCACGGATGTCTTGCGCCGCCACCCATCGGTCCGCGCCGCGCGGCTCGTCGTTGAGCGTCCCGGCGTGACCGACGAGATGACCCTGCTTGTCGAGATGGACGGCGCGGGAGAGGAGCCGGCGGCGATCGCCGCAAGCATCCAGGCGCTGACAAAATTGCGCGCGACGGTGAGCCCGGTGGCGCCGGGCAGCCTTCCGGCGGACGGCAAGCTGATCGAGGACCGCCGCATACTCGACTGAATTCATCGAATCGTCATACTTCCTTCAAACGGAAGACCCAATCGAACCCTCATATCGGATGCGTAAGGTTCATCCTTACAGGTTTGTCCCCCAAACCTCGTGCTCGGCCGAGGGCTTCGGCCGAGGGCTGCGCGGCTCCGGATTTCCCCCTCCGGGGCCGCTTTTTTGCGCGTTGTGAGCGCGCCCCTTGCCGATCTCGTTGCCGAGGAGCTCGGTTGCCGGCGCGGCGCACGGCTGGTTTTCGTCGGGCTGTCGTTCCGGCTTCCGGCCGGTGCGGCGCTGGTGCTGACCGGGGCCAACGGCAGCGGCAAGACGAGCCTGTTGCGCGTGGTTGCGAGCCTGATCCCGCCGGAAACCGGTCGGCTCGCCTGGGGCGATGCGCCGATTGCGGCCGATCTCACCGCCCACCGCTCCCGGCTCCACTATGTCGGCCATCTCGATGCGGTCAAGCCGGCGCTCACGCCGCGCGAGACGTTGAGCTTTTGGGCGGCGCTGCGCGGTCTCCGACCGTCGCGCTCGGCCGCCGCCGTCGAGGAGGCGCTCGGCGGCTTTGCGCTCGAAATGGTTGCCGACTGGCCATGCCGCTGGCTTTCCGCCGGCCAGCGGCGGCGGCTCGCCTTGTCGCGGCTGCTGGTCGCGCCGGCGCCGTTGTGGCTGCTCGACGAGCCGTCTCTGGCGCTCGACGACGACAACCGGACGCGGCTCGAAACGGCAATTGCGATGCATCGGGCATCGGGCGGGCGGGTGCTGCTCGCCACCCACACACCGCTCGCGCTTGACAGCCCCGATCGCTTGGCGCTCGACGGTTTTGCGCCCGGCTCTGCCGCGGGCGATTTCTGCTAGCCGGGATGATCGGGTTCGCCGGCCTGTTGCGGCGCGACCTGCGCCTCGCGCTGCGCCAGGCCGGCGACACCGGCCTCGTGCTCGGCTTTTTTGTCCTGGTGGTGCTGCTGTTTCCGCTCGGCGTCGGCCCCGAGCCGGAAACTCTCGGCCGCATTGCCGGCGGCATCGTCTGGGCGGCGGCGCTGCTCGCGGCCTTGTTGTCGCTAGACCGGTTGTTTCAGACCGATTACGAGGATGGCGAGCTCGACCAGATCGCGCTGTCGCCGCTGCCGCTTGAATTGGCGGTGCTATCGAAATGCACGGCACACTGGCTCGCGGCCGGGTTGCCGCTGACCGTCGTCAGCCCGGTTCTAGCGTTGGCGGTCGACCTCGATCCGCGCGCCATCGGGACGCTGGTGCTGAGCCTCTTTCTCGGCACGCCGGCGTTGAGCCTCGTCGGCAGCGTCGTCGCCGCGCTGGCGCTCGGCGCCCGGCGCCAGGGTGCATTGCTGGCGCTGCTGGTTCTGCCGCTTTATGTGCCGCCGTTGATCTTTGGCGCCGCCGCGGTCGAGGCGAGCGCCACCGGCGGCGCGGCC
>DASXAM010000022.1:0-2458 GCA_036404275.1 Allostellaceae bacterium | reverse complement strand
GCGGCGATCGTCGCCTCGATCACGCCGCCGAGAGCGCCGCGCCAGCCGCCATGCGCGGCACCGACCACCCGCGCCGCGGGATCGCAAAAGAGGACCGGGGCGCAATCGGCGGCGAGAATACCGAGCGCTATCTCGGGAACCCGAGTCACCAGCCCATCGGCGCGCGGCGCATCCTCTCGGCGCCACGGGGCGGCGACGGTGACCACCGTGGTGCTGTGGATTTGGCGACAGGTGACCAGCTGCTCGGGCGAGACAGAAATGGATTGCATCGCTATCGCCCGATTCTTCGCAACGTTCTCCGCAGAGTCGCCTGAGCCGAAACCGCAATTGAGCGACTGGAACAGCCCGCCGCTGACCCCCCCGAGCCGGGTGAAAAAGGCATGGCGAATGCCGGCATCGGCGGCGAAGGTGTCGAGCGCGATCATGGCGATTTGCACAGCACAGCCAGATCATCCGGCAGCGGCAAATTCGGCGAGGTCATGGCCATCACCTTAAAGCCGCCCATCCCCTCCGGGTCGAGCAGGCGTTCGAGCCCCTGGCCGAGGGTGCTGCGCTCGGCCGGGGAGGCGCCTGCGGACAGCGCGGCGAGCCTGACTTTCGCGCCGAGCGAGGTCAAGAACCGGGCTTGCGACACTGGTCCCCGGATTCCAGCGCCGGCGCTGCGTGCGGCCTGCGCAAAAGCGCCGAAATCGACATCGGCGCTAAGATCGGCGGCTCCCGGATGCTCCAGCGCCGGAACCGGGCGATGCCGGCGGACCGCGCGCAAGCTCATGCCACGGCGCTCGTCGGCATAGCCATAGTCGATAAAGAGCGCCGCCCCCGGTTGATGCACCAGCCTGTCGCCGAGCGAGGCGGCGAGCGCCAATGCGGCGGGGCAGATTTCGACGATCTCGTCGGACAATGCGCTGCCACGACGCGCTTGCTCGGCCAGCAGGGCGGCGGCCGGAGATGCCCGCATATCGGCAAAGACCAGCGCCCCCGCCGGGTCGAGCGCCACCATCCGCTCCGACCAGCCAATGGGGCCGCGAATGAATTGGCGGATCGGCAGCGCATCGAGGAATTCATTGGCGACGAGCAGCAACGGGCCGGCGGGCAGCCCGTCGATCGCGTCGAGCCAAACCGGCGCGGCATCGGCAAGGCGTCGCTGCTGCTCGGCCCGCAACCGCGGGCTGGTCTCTATCAGATAGAGCCGCAATGCCCGGCGAAAGACCGGCACCGTGCCGGCGGCGCGCAGCAAATCCCGAGCGAGACTGCCGCGGCCGGGACCCAGCTCAGCGAGGACCACCGGGTCCGGCCGGCCGATCGCCTCCCACATGCGCGCGAACCAGAGGCCGATCAGCTCACCAAAGATTTGGCTCGTTTCGGGAGCGGTGATGAAATCGCCATCGGCGCCGATTGGCTGGGCATGGGCGTAATAGCCGTCATTCGGGTCGTGCAACGCCATCGCCACAAAGGCGGCGACCGAGATCGGCCCTTCGGCGGCAATGAGCCGCGCGATTCTCGCGGCGAGCGGCCCCTTGCTCACCGGCGGACGAGGGCCGGCCGATGCCTGGCCCAAAAGATGATTACAATACCGGCGATCAGCACCGGCACCGACAACAGCTGGCCCATCGTCGTTCCGAGAAACAGATAGCCGAGCTGCGGGTCGGGTTGGCGAAACAGCTCACCCGACATGCGGGCGACCGCATAGCCGCCGAGAAACAACCCGGTGACGATGCCGGGTCGGCGCCGCAGCCCTAGCCGCTCGGCCACGAACAGCAACAGGAACAGCAGGATGCCTTCGCAAAACGCCTCGTAGAGCTGGCTCGGGTGCCGCGGCACCGGCCCGCCATTGGGAAAAATCATCGCCCAGGGAACATCGCTCGGCCGGCCGAACAGCTCGCCATTGATGAAATTGGCGATGCGTCCGAAAAAGAGGCCGATCGGGACCGCCTCGGTGATGATGTCGGAAAAGGCGAAGAGCGGCACCCGGCGCAACCGGGTGAACAGGATCAAGGCAAGCGTCACCCCAATCGCCCCGCCATGGAACGACATGCCGCCATGCCAGACAAAGAACGCTTCCTGCGGGTGCGCAAGGTAATAGCCGGGCTTGTAGAACAGGATGTAGCCGATGCGCCCGCCGAGCACGACCCCGAGGGTGGCCCAGACCAGAAAGTCGTCGACATGCTGGCTGTTGACCAAAGCCGGCGGCCGGCGGGAAAGGGCGAGGCAATAGCGCCAGCCGATCACCAGCCCGGCAATATAGGCGAGCGCGTACCAGCGGATTGCCAGCGGTCCGAGAGAGACGGCGACGGGATCGATCGCGGGGAAGGGGATCGTCAAAAACGGCATCGGCCCATCATGCGCGGCGATCTGCGGCCGGATTGCCGCTCGCCGGCGCCGTTATAAGCGCCGGCCGGCCGCACGCCAACCGAGCGCCGGCGCCGGTGCAACACCGCGCGCCGCGCCGGCTGCGCCC
>DASXAM010000021.1:0-5237 GCA_036404275.1 Allostellaceae bacterium | reverse complement strand
CAACAGCCGGATTGAGCGGTCATCCACAAACTCCCAGCGTTCCGGCGATATCTCGGTGCGGGCGTCGCTCTCGCGGTCGCGCACGGTCAGGCGCGCTTTTTTCGTGTCGGTCGACACCGCCGGATAAGAGAGCCGCACGATGTCGCCATTGCCCGGCGCGCGGGTGCCGATGTGGAATTCGTGACGGATGCGGCGCACCATCGGGCGGCCGTCTTCGAATGCCGGCGGCAACCGCGCGGTCATCCCGTTGTTGACCCGCGGCGCGCCCGAATCCCAGCCCGACCATAAGAGGCTCCAGCCGCGCCCGAGGGTAAAGCCGAGCCCGACATCCTTGGCTGCTCTCGGGTCGTTGGTGTCGGCGCCGGCCCCGGCCTCGTCGATGCGGCCGAGGATCACCTTGCGCCCGCGGTTGGTCACGTCATAGACGAGGGTCGCACCCGCCGGCGGCGTCTCCTTCGGCCGCAGGATAAAGAAATCGGTCTCGTACTCGACCATTCCGCGGGCATTGCGCGGCGCCTTGTCGAGATCGGCGATCGGCCGGTTCTCCGGGGCCGCCGGGTCGATTTCGCCCTTGGCGACGCCGGCGATCCGCACATAGGGCCCGGCCGCGCCAAAGGACTGCCCATCGGCGAAGGGCTCGGTTGCGTTCACCGTGATCTCAGTAATAGCCATCAGCGAACTCCTCGGCGGGGATCGGCACGCCGTCATCGCGCGCCCGTCGGCCCGGAGCAAGCGATTTCACGCGATGCCCTCTCGACAGCGGGCTGAGCGATCTGCTCCGGCTTCATTCCCGCTCTCGCCAACCCGCAGCACGATCAAGCCCTGCTTGCCGGCGCTTTATCCTGGTTATCGCCGCATTGGTCGTGCAAGGCTGGACCATCGGCCTTTGTCGCGCGGCTTCTCGGTTTCGGCGCAGGGGATGAACCGACGAGCCTCTCGTTTCGATCGGATTGGGAGCGGTAGCGAGCCGGGCATGCAATGCCGCATCACACGCCGCTGATCGCCACCCTCGTCGGAGGCATCGTCCTCGCCTTTGTCTTCGGGGCGCTGGCGCATCGGGTGCGCGCCTCGCCGATCGTCGGCTACCTGCTGGCGGGCGTGCTGGCCGGACCGTTCACACCGGGATTTGTCGCCGATCCGGAGGTTGCCGGCGAGCTCGCCGAGATCGGCGTGATCCTGTTGATGTTCGGCGTCGGCCTCCACTTTTCGCTCGAAGATCTGCTCTCGGTGCGCGCCATCGCGGTCCCCGGGGCGCTCGCGCAGATCGCCCTCGCCACCGGGCTCGGCATGGGGTTGGCCGCAATCTTCGGCTGGAGCCTCGGCGCGGGCCTCGTCTTTGGGCTCGCACTCTCGGTCGCCAGCACGGTCGTGCTGCTGCGCTCGCTGCAGGAACGCCATCTCCTCGACACCGAAAAGGGCCGGATCGCCGTCGGCTGGCTGATTGTCGAGGATCTGGCGATGGTGCTGATCCTGGTGCTGCTGCCACCCGCTTCTGGGCTGCTCGGCGGTACCGGGGGTGCCGTAAAAGCGGCCGGCGCGCGTGACATCGCAGTCACGCTCACGATCACCTTCGCCAAGGTCGCCGCCTTTGTCGCGCTGATGCTGGTGATCGGAAAGCAGGTCATCCCGCGCATCCTGCATTATGTGGCGCACACCGGCTCGCGCGAGCTGTTCCGGCTTGCCGTGCTTGCGCTGGCGCTCGGGGTCGCCTATGGCGCGGCCGTATTGTTCGGCGTCTCGTTTGCGCTCGGCGCATTCTTCGCCGGCATGGTGCTCGCCGAATCCGAGCTCAGCCACCGCGCGGCGGAGGAGTCGCTGCCGCTGCGCGAGGCGTTTGCCGTCCTCTTCTTTTTTTCGGTCGGGATGCTGTTCAACCCGGCAAGCCTGCTGCGCGAGCCGGGGCCGCTGCTCGCGACATTGCTGATCATCGTGCTGGGCAAGTCTGTGGCGGCGCTGCTGATCGTGCGCGCCTTCCGCCATCCGCTCGGCAATGCGCTGACGATTTCCGCCAGCCTCGCGCAAATCGGCGAGTTCTCGTTTATCCTGGCGGGTCTCGGGGTGAGCCTGGGGCTGTTGCCGCCGGCGGGACGAGACCTGATCCTCGGCGGCGCGATCCTGTCGATCCTGCTCAACCCGCTGTTTTTCAGCGCGCTCGATCGCCTTCTTCCCCGGCTCGAGCGGCGCGCGGGGGAACCGCCGGCGGCCGAGCAGGCGCGCACCGATCTGCCGATGACGCATCTCGCGGATCATATCGTTTTGGTCGGCTACGGCCGGGTCGGGGGCCATCTCGGCGAAGTGCTGATACGTGAACGGCAGCCGTTTCTCGTCATCGAGGACCGGCGCGAGGTCGTCGAGCAATTACGAGCCGGCGGGATCGAAGCGATCTACGGCAACGGCTCGGCACCCGAGGTGCTCGCGGCGGCGAATTTGCCGGCCGCGCGCTGCCTTCTCGTCGCCATCCCGAACGGGTTCGAGGCCGGGCAGATCGTCGAGCAAGGGCGCGCGGCAAACCCCGGGCTCGAAATCCTCGCGCGCGCGCATTTCGACGAGGAGGTCCGCCACCTTGAGCGCTGCGGTGCCGATATGGTGATCATGGGCGAGCTGGAAATCGCCCGGCGCATGGCCGAGCAAGCGCTTGGTCGTCACGCCGCGGCAGCTCAGCCAGCCTCGGGCTGAGACCGGCGCAGCCGTTCGGCTTCCTCGAGAAACGCGACCTCCTCGGGTGTCGAGGCCCGGCCGAGGATCGCGTTGCGGTGCGGAAAGCGCCCGAAGCGCTCGATGACCTCGACATAGGTACGGCCATAGCGTCGCAG
Source organism: Allostellaceae bacterium (assembly GCA_036404275.1). Taxonomy (GTDB): domain Bacteria; phylum Pseudomonadota; class Alphaproteobacteria; order ATCC43930; family CGMCC-115725; genus AP-15. The sequence goes on along the minus strand of DASXAM010000021.1, from coordinate 2,424 downwards.
CGACCCCGCGCGGTCGGAGCTTCGCGCCACCGTGTCGAACAATGCCATCGAGCGGTGCTGGTCGGCGAGATTTTCGCTGTGGTGAAACGGCATATAGAGAAAGCGGCGCCATACCGGCGGCAAGGCACGGTCGAAGCCGCAGGCGAGCGCGCGGTCGGCGACGGCCCGCGCCATTGCATCGGTCGCATAGGCCCGCGGCGTGTCGCGAAAGATATTGCGCGGCACCTGATCCAAAAGCAGCACCAGCGCCAAAGCACCCTGCGCCGTATCTTCCCAACTCGTCAGCTCGCCCGCCGCGGCGCATTCGTAATCGTTGGCGAGCGCCTCCCGCACCGCGTCGTCGAATGCGGCGGTGCTCTTGAACCAAATCTCGCGCTGCCGCTCGCGGTCGGGATCACCTTCCGGCCCAAACCAGAAATCGAGCACCGCCGCCGCGCGCCGGGAGAGGCCGGAGGATTGGGCTTCGGCCGGTATGGTTTTAGGTTGAGGCTTCGCGGACATGTGGCGCACCCGAATGACTGGCGTTCAACCGCCGCCCGCGTATTGCGCGCAGACGGGCTGCTGTCAACCGATGAACCAAGCGCGCGTAGATCGTCTAAATGGAGCAGGAACACACCACGAATTGACGCAAAATCGGACGTTATTTGTTAAAAAATCCGATAAAATCTGGAACCGCAACGGAACATCATCGTCATTGGCGGATCATGTTTTGCCGACCTCGCTGCACAGCGACGCTTTCCCGACGTCGGAGGCCGCTTCCGCGCGATGCGCGAATGGCGTAGTGTCACCAGGATCGTTTCTCCGGCAGGCAATGACGGCGCGCCGGAGGGCTTGGGGGTGGCCGGCACCGGGGGGAGCGTGGCCAAATCGGCGGGCATGTTGGCGGGCGGCATCAACCGTGGCGCGCGCGGCTGGGCGGATATGATGGCCGCGCTGAAGCGGCGGTTTTACGAAACCGTCGGCTTTGCGCTGCTCTTGGCGGCGGCGTTGCTGGTGGCGACGCTGTTCTCCTATGACCCGCGCGACCCATCGCTCGACACTGCGGTCGATGGCGCGCCGCACAATTTTCTCGGCCAGGACGGCGCGATCCTGGCCGATTTGTTGCGCCAAGCGCTCGGTCTGGCGGCCTATCTGATCCCGTTGGTGCTGGCCGGCTGGTCGCTTCGGCTGATGCTGAACCGGCCGCTGCCGGCGCCGCTGCGCAAGCTGGCGTTGTTGCCGGCGGTGGTGCTGCTCGCTGCATTGGCGCTGTCGGTTCTCGATTTCGGCGCTGCTTCGGCGCCGGCGGGATCGGGAGGTGCAATCGGCTGGACGCTGCAACGCCTCCTGGTCGCGGCCGGGCTCGCGCGGATGCCGCTGGCAACGGCGATGACGGCGGCGGCCCTGCTCGGCGTGTCGCTGCTGTCGATTCTCGGCCTTTCCTGGCGGGACTGGCGCGATCTCGGGGGCGGTGCCGGCCGCGGCGCCGCGGCGACGGCGCGTTTCCTGTTTCGGACGCTGATCCCGCGGCAGCGCGCTCCGGCCGATGTCGGACCATCGCCGCGGGCGCGAGGCGTCGTCACTCTGCTGCGCGAACGGCGCGAGCCGCGCCTCGGCGGTGGCGATGCGCCCGACAAAGAGGTGCCGGACAAAGAAGTGCCGGATCGAGGGACGCCGGAAAGGGGCGGGATCGTTCGCTTTATCGCCCAGCGGGCAAAACCGCAGGCGGCCGGCCGGCGCGCCGAGGAGGAGCGGCAGCCGCGGCTCGATTTGGTGCCCGATGCCGAGCCGCAGCTGCCCGCGCTCGACCTGCTTTCGGCGCCTCCCGAAGCCAAAGCCGAAGCGGTCGACGAAGACGCGCTCGACAAGAACGCACGGCTTCTCGAAACCGTGCTCGAAGATTACGGCGTGCGCGGCCAGATCATGCATGTCCGGCCCGGCCCGGTGGTGACGATGTACGAGTTCGAGCCGGCGCCGGGGATCAAGGCGTCGCGGGTCATCGGCCTCGCCGACGACATCGCCCGCTCGATGAGTGCCATTTCGGTGCGCGTCGCGGTGGTGCCGGGGAGGAGCGTGATCGGCATCGAATTGCCGAACCGCAAGGCCGAGACCGTCTATCTGCGCGAGCTGCTGGCAACACCGGCTTACGAGCGCCATCCCGGACGCCTCGCCCTCGTCCTCGGCAAGGACATCTCGGGCGAGCCTATTCTCGCCGACCTCGCGCGGATGCCGCATCTCTTGATCGCCGGGACCACCGGGTCCGGCAAATCGGTCGGCATCAACACGATGATCCTGTCGATTCTTTATCGGATGCCGCCCGACCGCTGCAAATTCATCATGGTCGATCCGAAGATGCTGGAATTGTCGGTCTATGACGGCATCCCGCATCTGTTGGCGCCGGTCGTGACCGACCCGAAAAAGGCGGTGCTCGCGCTCAAATGGACG
>DASXAM010000020.1:0-3767 GCA_036404275.1 Allostellaceae bacterium | reverse complement strand
CCACGGCCATTGCATCGCCAAGGGTGCCGATTTGAACCGGATGATGGCCGAGCTTTACGGGCGCCAGACCGGCTATTGCAAAGGCAAGGGCGGCTCGATGCACATCGCCGATTTCGGCATCGGCATGCTCGGCGCCAACGGTATCGTCGCCGGCGGCATCGCGATCGTGACAGGCGCCGGGCTCGCCGCGCAGATGGAAGGGAAAGGCGGGGTCGCGGTGTCTTTTTTTGGCGACGGCGCCTCGAACGCCGGGCCGTTCCACGAATGCCTGAACATCGCCGCAACCTGGAAACTGCCGATGCTCTATGTCTGCGAAAACAACATGTGGGCGGCGAACACCGCGGCCGCCGAAACGCATGCGCTGGGCGACGTGGCGGCGCGCGCCGCCGGCTACGGCATTCCCGGGGCGGTGGTCGACGGCAACGACATTTTTGCGGTCCATCAGGCCGCGAGCCGCGCCGTCGAACGGGCGCGCTCCGGCGGCGGACCGACCCTGATCGAATGCAAGACCTATCGCCAGCGCGCCCATACCGAGCGCCGCGGCCAGCCCGACCGCCGCGATCCGGCCGAGATCGAGGCGTGGAAAGGTCGGGACCCGATCGCCCGGCTCACCCACCAGTTGAGGGAGCAGGGCGATCTCGACGACACCGGAATGGCAGCCATGGAGCGCGAGATCACGGCCGCGCTCGACGCCGCCGTCGCCTTTGCCGAAGCGAGCCCGTTCCCGCTGCCGGAGCATGCGACCGACGATGTGTTTGCCGCCTGACGCCACCATTTGCCGGATCCAGCACATGCATTTTGCGAAATGACAGTTGGTCCCGCCGACCATCCCCGGTGGCCGGGCTCGACCCGGCCATCCATGTCTTTGCCGGCACCGGACAGCCCTGGCCTGACGCGAGGTGATACATGCGGGAGCTGAGCTATAACGAGGCCGCGCTCGAAGCCATCGCCGAGGAGATGCGGCGCGATTCGAAGATCTTTTACATGTCGACCGATGCGTTGCCGCCGCTCTTGAACGAGTTCGGGCCGGAACGGGTGCGGGCGACGCCGATCACCGAAGCGGCGCTGACCGGCATGGCGATCGGTGCGGCCGGCTGCGGCTTTCGCCCGATCGTCGATTGGCGGCAGGTGACGTTCTGCTTTGTCGCGATGGACCAGATCGTCAACCAGGCAGCCAAGATTCATTACATGTTCGGCGGCCAGGTGGCGTTTCCGATCCTGTTTCGCGCGGCGGTCGGCGGCGGCGGCCAGGTCGCCGCGCAGCATTCGCAATCGCCGTATTCGATGTTTATGAATGTCGCCGGCTTGAAGATGTTCCTGCCGTCTACGCCGCACGACATCAAGGGGCTGATCAAGGCGGCGATCCGTGACAACAACCCGGTCGTCTCGTTCGAATCGAGCCGGCTTTTGGCGCGCAAAGGGCCCGTGCCCGACGGCGACTACACGGTCCCGCTGGGCCGGGCCGATGTGAAGCGCGAGGGCCGCGATGTGACGGTCGTGGCGCTCGCCTGGCTCGTGCACGAGGCGTTGGCCGCGGCCGAAGAGCTGGAAAAGGAAGGGATTTCGGTCGAGATCGTCGATCCGCGCAGCCTCGTGCCGCTCGACGCCGAGACGATCCGCGGATCGGTGCAAAAGACCGGGAGGCTTGTCATCGCCGACGAGGCCGGACCGACCGCCGGTCTTTCGGCCGAGATCGCGGCCGTGGTGACCGAGGACATGGCGAGCTTCGCGCGGCTCGCCGCACCGGTCAGGCGGGTCTGCGCGCTGCCGGTGCCGATCCCGTACAGCCCGGTTCTCGAACGCCACGTCTTCCCGGACCGCGAGCGCATCGCCGCCGCGGTACGCGCGATCATGCGGCAACAGCGGCCCGCCGCGGCGGCGTGATTGCCGACAGCCGCTCGGCTTTGCCGCACACGGGACCGGCCGCGCTATCTTTGCCGCAGCGCATAAAGCCTCGCAGACGCCCGGTCGGCAAGACGTCGCAACAGCGATCGAGCATCGAGCCGCACGGGCATGACGCTCAGCACCGTGTTGTCGTGCAGTTCGCCACGCAGCCTGTACCCCAGCGGCGCAAGGGCTTGCGCGTACCATTCCGTGGGCAGCGTCTCGAGCAAAATGATTGGCCGCCAGGCGGCAATCGTCTCGATTGCGCCCTCGAGGGCCGGCCGCTCGAAACCCTCCAGATCGAGCTGCAACAGCGAGATCCGGCGGGAGCGCGGCACGACATCGTCGATCCGCCGAACCGCAATATCAGCGACGTCGGCCTCCGGAACCGACGCGCCCTCCCCGATGATCGTGCTGGCGCCGCCCAGACCCCTGCCATCCGAGCGCACCCGCATTTTCAGCATGCCGCTTCTGTCGCCAACCGCGCAGTTGGTCAACTCGACGTTATGCAAGCTATTGAGCCGGCAGGTGATGGCGGCCGCGGCGTAATTCTCGGGATTGGGCTCGAACGCCCACACCTTGCCTCCCACCGCCACCGCTCGCGACAACGCCGGCAGAAAGTCGCCGAAATAGGTGCCGGCGTGGATGATGTCGCCGTCGCCGGCATAGCGCATCATAAAAGACAGCGTGTATTCCTCGTATATTTCCCCCTTGAGAATGCATTGTGCTGCGATCCGGTGTGCGGAGCTCACCGGCACGCAATACCGGCCATGCGCATTTTCGCCGAGCCTGTAAAGGGCAGGATCGAGATCGATCTCCGGCGGCGAGACTGACATATCCGTCCTTTGGGCAGCGCCGATCATCCGGCCTCTCACCCGAATGCGAAGCGAGCCCCCTCCTCCATGGTCAATAGCTCGGCTTGGCCGCAAACGGGGTCAGCTGCAATTCGTGGGTCCAGCACGATTTGTCCTGGGTGTGCAGGTACCAATACGCCTCAGCGATCTTGATCGGGTTGATGACGAGGTCGCGCCGGTTCGCGTTGCGCGGCAGCTTGCGGCTGCCCGGTGAATCGATCGAGCCGTCGATGACGATGTTGGCGACGTGGACGCCGTGCTCGGAATATTCCTCGGTCAGCACCTGCGCCAAGGTGCGCATCATCACCCGCGGATAATAGAGCGACTGCCCGGTCATCCGCTTTTTGCCGCGCAGCGAGCTCGAATTGTTCGAAAAGAAAAACGAGCCATGGCCGTTCTTGCGCATCGCCGGCAAGACTTCCTGGGCGACGAGAAACGGCCCCCGCGCCGAGATGTGGAGCCCGGTGTCGAGAATCTCGACCGGGACATATTCGAGCAATTCCTTGTCGGGCGGCAGGTCGCGGCCTTCGAGATACCCGGCATTGTAGATCAGCACCTCGGGATCGCCGGCTTCGCGCCGGATCGCGGCAAAGGCCGAGGCAATCGAATGCTGCGAGACGAGATCCAGTTCGACGATCATGCACGCGCCGCCCTGCTCGCGGATCGCCGCCGCCAGCGGCACAGCGTTTTTTTCGCTGCGCGTCGTCACGACGGTGAAACACCCCTCCTGCGCGAATTTTTGCGCAATCGCACCGCCGACTCCCCAACGAATGCCGACTTCGACGTCGCTGTCGTCGATGGCATGGCCATGCGCCAACAGCGTATTGCGCCCGTCCGACTGCCATTTCGAGGTGGCGCCGATCACGACACAAACCGGCATCCCCTTCGTGTTTGTTGCCATTAGCGAATCTCCCGTGTTTGGTCCCTGCCTTCAGAGCGGATCAGGGCAAAGCGTAATCCGCCGCCGGCTGTGGCGGAAGGCACTGCGCTTTTCCGCCCTACTTGTCGCGGTCCCAGCCCCACCAACGG
>DASXAM010000019.1:0-28698 GCA_036404275.1 Allostellaceae bacterium | reverse complement strand
GTCTTCCCCGCCCGATTGCGGTTGGGGCGGCGGTGCGGCGGCGGGCGACGGCTCGTCGCGGCCGTAGGGCGAGAGCATTTTCAGCGCACGCTCGAACAGCGCCATGTTCTGCTTGCCCATCTCCTCGAACTGGCTGAACGGGAAATTGCCGAACGAAGCTTGCAGGCTTTTGCGCATCTGCTCCTGGTTGCGGGCAAAGGCGACCATCGCCTGCTCCAGATAACCCGGCACCAAAAACCGCATGCTGTCGCCGTAGAGCCCGACCAGCTGGCGCAAAAAGCTGATTGGCAGCAGGTTCTGGCCTTTCTGCTCCTGCTCGACGATGATCTGGGTCAACACCGCGCGGGTGATGTCCTCACCGGTCTTGGCATCATGGGCGACAAAATCGCCCCCTTCCTTGATCAGCTTGGCAAGGTCGTCGAGGGTCACATAGCTGCTCGTCGCCGTGTTGTAGAGCCGGCGGTTGGCGTATTTCTTGACGACGACCGGCTTGCCGCGGCTCGGGGTTTCGCTGTTCGAGGTGTCCATGCGCGCGCCATCATCGCCCGGGGGAGCGTTTCGCCGCACACAATACCGCGATTTGGCGCTGTCGCCTCATCAAACCCTGTCGGAGTGCGCGACAATCGCTCCTTCGCCGTGCGGGGCCGCCTATATTACGTCCGATGGCCGATTCCGAAGACCTCGCCCGCCGCTATCTGGCGCTGTGGCAGGACTATCTCAGCGCGCTCCTGGCCGAGCCCGCGACCGCGGAGCTGTGGCAAAAATGGCTCGCGCTTTGCCCGTCCGCCACCGATGACCGTGCCGCCGCGGGGTCCCGATCGACGCGCGGCGCCGCGGCCGCTGCCGGCGCATCTGGCGAGCGCGATGCTGTTCTGGCTGAGCTCGCGCGCCGCCTTGCCGGGGTTGAGGAGCGGCTCGACGCGCTCGAGCGGCGCCGCCGGCGGACGCCTCCTCGCCCTCGCGAACGAAATCGAGGCGGTCGGCCCTGAATCTGTGGGGCGCGCGCTCGACGCCGAGATCACCCGCCGCGCCGGCGCTTACCTAACCGGTCTCGAAGCCTATCGCCGCCACCCGTTCCGCCGGCCCCGCGAAGCGATGCCCGTGGCCTGGCATCAAGGCACCACCCGGCTCATCGACTTTGCGCCGGACAGCACGGGACCGGCGGTGCTGGTCGTGCCGTCGCTCATCAACCGCTGGTACATTCTGGATCTTCTGCCCGAGCGCAGCTTTCTGCGCCATCTCGCCAGCCAGGGCCTGCGCCCGCTGGTCGTCGATTGGGGCGTTCCCGGCCGGTTGGAGCGGGGCTTCGATCTCGACGACTACATCGCCGTTCGGCTCGACGCCGCGCTCTGCGCTGCGGCCGATCTCTGTCGCGCCCCGCTCGCCCTTATCGGCTACTGCATGGGCGGCCTGCTGGCTCTGGCGCTGGCCCTGCGCCAGCCGAGCAAAGTCGCTCGCCTTGTCCTGCTCGCAACCCCATGGGATTTTCACGCCGAAGAGGCGGCGCAGGCGCAGTTTTTGGGCGCGATTGGCGAAACACTGCCGGCGCTTGTCGGCGCGTGCGGCGCGGTGCCGGTGGAGGTGATCCAGGCGCTGTTCTTTCTGCGCGACCCATTCAGCGCAGAACGTAAATACATCCGGTTCGCAGGGCTCGATCCTCGCTCCACAGCAGCACGCGATTTTGTCGCTCTGGAAGATTGGATAAACGACGGGGTGCCCCTGCCCTCCCCCGTCATGCAGGAATGCTTGCGCTCATGGTATGGAGAGAACGAGCCGCCGCGCGGGCTGTGGGAGGTCGCCGGCAACCCGATACGGCCCGAAGAACTGCGACAACCCGCCCTCGTCGTCGTGCCGAGGGCCGACCACATCGTCCCGCCGAGTTCGGCGGAGCCGCTCGCCGCCGCGCTCGGCACCGCCGACATGTTGCGTCCGCCCCTCGGCCATGTCGGCATGATGGCCGCCCCCCGCGCCCCCGACTTGCTGTGGACACTGATCGCGCAATGGCTGCGCCGATAACTAAGCCTTACAGGCGCCTCTTGCCTTCAGCCGACAAAAGTACTCCACCGGCCGTGCCAATCGAACGGCTTGAGGACATTGAAGTGCGCTTTGATGAAAGGTGCTGCGCGGGCGGGCGCAGTGCGCTCCGCATCGGTGAGTTCGACGATGCACAGAGCGCAAATCTTGCAAAGGCCACCCAGCCAGCGCGCAACGCGTCGAGCCAGCGGATGTTTTCGAAAATCGGATGTATGCGCGCCCTCAGACCGATCTCCGTGATCAAGCGCCGCCGGTCTTCGCCTGGCGTTTTTCCGGGACGAGGACTGCGACGAGACCGGCGATCGCCACCAAGAGCTGGACTACGGCCTGCAGAACGGCGTCATCGACGTGGATGCCGGCTGCGCCGAAGAGCGCCCCGAGCCCGGCATAGCTCGACGGCTCCCTCAGCCGCTCGAGAAGAAACAGCAGCAGATTCATCGGTAGATTCCTTTGTAAGAAGGTTGGCTATTTTCGGTCCTGCTTTTGCACAATTTGCGTGCGCAGATCGCCGAGCGCGTCGAAGATGCGGGCGAGTGCCGTGCGCATTTCGGCGCGAAAGTCGCGGTCGTCGGCGCGGCCTTGGTCGAGCGCCCGCTCGACGGCGGCGATGCGCAATTCGTGCTCGGCGATTTGCATCGTCAGACCGGCGCGCAGATGCTCGATATCGCCGCGCAGGCTGACATAGCTGGTGACCGCTGCACCACCGACGGTCAGCACCAGCACGCCGGCCTGCATCACATGCCCGAAATTGATCTCGGGCGAAAACCGGGGCATCAGCATCGGTTCAAAACGGAATCGGCAGCGCCTTGCCGAGGAGCTTCAGCAGCGCCGGGGCGACGACCGCACCGCATGGACCCGAGATCGCCGCGTGCAGCAGCCGGTCGCGTTCGGCGATGACGGCGATGCCGTCGGTCTGCGGCATTGGCGAGGAGGCTGCGGCCGGGGCGAGCCCGTCCCAGCATTGTGCGCCAACCGTGTCGCCGCCAGCGGTGGCGAGCGCGGCAGCGTTCTCGAGGTCGCCCTCGGTGAATTTCCCCAGTTGCGCACAGGCCGACAGCCCGACCGCAAGCGCCACACCCAAGACGAGGGCGCGACCGACGATGATCAAGCCGCCGGCGCCCAGCTCGTAATCCTGCGCGGTGCCGTCACGTTGCCGCAGCACGCAGACGCCGGCATCGGCATCGGCGGACACGATGTCGCCGGGCAGTTCCCGCATCGTATCGCGCCGTACGATCTTGTAGCAGCGCCTCAATCGCTCCGGCGCGTCGGCCGTCAATTTGCTCGGCAGCATTCGATTTCTCCTTGTCAGCGTGATTCGATCGGCAGGATTGCGTCGGCGCGCACCGTCTGGCTGCGCGCCTCGGTCGGGGCCGGCGTGTCGGCGACGATGAGGAGCGGAAAGGAGCCGGGGTTCACCTGCGCGCCCAAGGGCGTGTATGCGTAGGCAACGGCGTCGGCGAGCGCCTGTTGGCCGCCGCCGGTGATGTTGAATGATGGAAATTTGAAGAACAGCGGCCGGCCGACATACTGTGTCGGCAAGGTCTGCCGGTAGTAGGAGCCGCTCGCCAAATAAAGAAACTGCGCGCCTGCCGGCTGGTCGACGGCAAAAGTGCCGTAAAGCCCGCGGTTGAGGCCGGTCAGATCGTACCGGTTGGGCCCGGTCAGCGTCGCGGTGGTGAAGCTCAGATATTCGAGCTCGCCGCCCGCCGCGCGCAAAGCGCAGAGCGAGACGCCGGCCGCCGCCGCCTCTGCCGAGACGCTGGCGAGGCTGCCGTCGCTTTCGGAGAGATCGACCGACAAGGTCGAGCCGGTCGGCGACAGCTCGGCGGTCGTGACTCCCATCGTCGAGCGGCCTTCGAATGTGCCTTGCAGGCCAAAGCTCGCCTCGTCGAGCGAGGCGTAAATCTGGCACCCGCCCCATTTCGGGTCGAAGGCGCCGTTCGGGCCGGCGCTCAATCCGACAATGAGCTGCGGCGAGGTGATGCCCTGTGCCGCGAGAAGGGCGCCTGTCGGCTCCAGGATAAAGGGAGCGTTGATTGAAGCAGCGGCGAAATTGGTATTTGGATTGAACGCAGTCGGCGCGGTCCCTTGTTTCGGGTAGAGGACGGCGGTGGCGCCGCCCGTCGTGCCGAAGAAATCCTCGGCGGTGACCGAAAGCGTCCCTTCCTCGTCCTCCTCGATCGCCGTGATCCGCACGATCTGGTTCGAGAGCCCGAGTCGGGCATCGCTGATCTCGACCAAATCCATCGGTTCGAGGAGGCAATATTTCCATCCCAAGCGAAAGCTGTAGGTGTTGCGGTAGAGCAGCCCGCGCTGCAAGACGAGCTGGGCCACGATCGGCGCTACCCCGAGAAAATCGGTGATCGCCCGCGCCTTCAGGGAAGTGTTCTTGCGCACACCGTAAAGGTCGATCGAGCCTTGGTCGAAGGCGTCGACGATCGTCGTGTTGTAGGCGTTCGCCCGGTCGAGACATTCGAGCTGTATGTAGTTGTCGGCGTCGGCCGGCGATGCACGCGTGACGTGCACCGGGTCATCGGTAAAGCCGCCGGTGATCGGGGTGGCGCCTTGGCGCAGCGCCGAGCCGCCGGGGTTGGGGCCTAGCGCGATTCCGACGCTCGATTCCTGGACGATGAAATCGTCCTCGCCCAGGCTCGCCTCGACCGTCGTGTTCGGGGTCCAGCTATAGGCGGTCGGGCCGGTGACCGTGAACGACGCCGCTCCGGTCGAGCTGCCGACGACCGACACACCCGCCGAAAAGGCCGTGCCCCGCAATGCAATGACACAGGTCGAGACCCCGGACCCGGCGGTGATGCCAAACGCCGCCAGATCCGCGTTGCCATTGATTGCGCTCGCGAGCCCGGCTGCGTCCGCCGAATAATCGGTCGTGTCGCTGTTCACCTCCGCCGGCTGCGCCTGATAGGTGACCGTGACCGGCGATCCCGTCAGCCCGGCCGCGGTGAAGGTCAGCGACAGCGTGTCGAGCTCGGTGATGGTGCCCGAGAGCGCGACCAGAATGTAAGCAGTCGAAAGCGGCTGGTCGCCATACGGGATGATCTTGAGGAGACCGCCCGACCAGACAATGGCGCTGTTGGTCAGCTGCACAATGTCGGCGAGCGACTGCTGCGCCTCCTGCTGCTGGTCCATCATGGGTGCCAGCCAGATGCCGGCGGCGTTGCAGTAATCACGGTACGAGGTCAGCGCATCGAGGTTTGCCGACGGAAAGCCGGCGCCGTAGCGGGCATTGGTCAGAAAATCGGTGACGATCGCAGCCGGGTTTGCGTCGCAATTGTTGGGGGCGGTATTGGGGAGAAGCCCGATGACCTCGACATTGAAATTCGGCAGCGTCGGCGACATGCCGAGCTGGTAGTTGTCCATCTCGAAATAGGCGGTGCCGGAATAGCCGATCGCATTCGCCGGATGGACGGTGGACCAGTAGGACGACGGCGCCTGCGCGTCATTGCCAAGATTGATGTACGAGATTCCCGGCAGCCCGATCAGCGGGGCGATATTCTTGTCCCACCAGACGAGGCCGAATTCGGCGATCGGGCCTTGGCACACGCCGAGGATGACCGAAGCGCTGTAGTTGAACTGCCCGGTGCCGCCTTTTCCTGCTCCGCCGCCCTTGCCCTTGGCGCTGGTCGGCGCAGGCGTCGCAGTGAAATCCTGCTGGTCGAGCAGATTGGGCGCCACGCGCGTGGTGCCATAGACGAGCGGAATGACGCCGCCCTGCTGCGATGTCTGGAATTGCAGCGAGCCCGCGGCCGTCGCCTGCTTGGCGTTCGACCCGCGCCCGAGAAGCCCGGTCATTCAGATCTCGGACGGCAGGAACGGCGAGAAGAAGCGTGCGACCCGCTTGGCGAGGCGCGGCTGGTCGGCGGCGTCGGCAATCACGCCGGCCGAGTGCCAAGCGTGGATCAACAGGGGCCATTCGGTCACGATGGCACCATGGGCAAAGCACCGGCCAAAGCGAAACAAGGCAATGTCGCCGGGCGCGGGCAGACCGCCGATTTCGCGTGCGCGCGCGGAGACGCCGTCGAGGTAGAGCTCAGCCGAGCGATGCAAATGCCAATCCGGTGGATAAAACGGCACCTCGACATGGCCGATGATTCCGGCGGCGGCATAGACCTCGGCGAGGAGGGTCAGGCAATCACAGCCGATGCCTTTGACCCGTGCGGCGTGGTGATAAGGTGTGCCGATCCAGCTTTCGGCCACGGTGAGCACTGCGGCGCGGCGCGGATCGATCATGCGCGTTCGCTGTCCCGAAACACCGGACAGGGCAGGCTTTGACCATCCGGGCCGGCGCGGAAGCACCAGCAATTCGACGCGCCGAGCCCGAGCCGGCCGAAGCATCGGCGATCGCGGTAGGCTTTGAGCTCGACGAGCCGGGCGGTGATCGCGTCGGCGTCGTCGGCCGCCCTCGGGCGCTCGCTCATACCGCGTTCTCCGGGGTCGGGATAAATTCGAAGCCGCCGTGATGGTCGAGGTTGTTGAAGATGTTCTGACAGGTCGCGAGCGTGTGATCGCAGCCGGGCAAAAGCTGAAACGTGTCGCCGGTCGCGATCGGCGAGAGGAACGCCATCTTGAGCGTCACCTGCGGCCCCGATTGAACAGCGGTGATCGTGCGCGCCTGGCCGGCATTGGCGCCGCTGAGTCCGATGATCGTTCCTTGTGCAAAAGGCGTGGTCGGGAAGCTGCCCGACCATTTGACGATCGCGGCGGTCGATCCGGCGGTCGCGGCGACCGTGATCGCCAAGCTCGACCGGTCGAACTGACACATCGCATCGCCGAAAACGTGATTGCAGGATGGCTGGTAAAGCCGTCGCGGCATCTGGATGTTCAGCAACTCGAGATGCGAGCGACATTTCAATTCGAGCCCGGTGCGGCTCGCATCGATGTCCGATACACGGCCCGAAAACAGCACGACAGTGCCGGGCGAGGTGTCCCCGTAGGCGGGCATAAAGGCGCGCTCCAACTGCAGCAGGGCACCGTCGAGCTGGCCCTGCCACGCCGCCGTGAGCCACGGTGTCGCGCCCATCAGGTCAGTCGGCTCCGGGTAGATTTTGACGTCGAGCTCGTCCACCTCGGTCCCGATCACGATCTTGGTCATCGACCGCTCGAATTTCGGGCCGAGGGCAAAGACACGGCCGGTGCTCGTATCTGTGATCGCCGTTGCCGCCGCCGAATAGCGGAACACGCCGCCGCCTTGCAGCGTCAGCGTGTAGAGGTCCGCCATGATGAATTCTTGCGTGCCGTTCAACAGCGCGACCAGCGCCGCGGAGGCGGGTTTCATCCGATGACGATCCCGCCGAGCCAATAGCGCAGCACGGCGCGCACGCGCCGCCGCGACCTTTCGGCCAATCGCCGGCGCAGCGCCCAATACAGCCGGTATTCGGGATTCACGGCCGCACGCTGATGAAAGTCATTTTCTTTACGCTCCACAGCTTCGCCATAAAGTTTTCGAATGTGTAGCTATCGTCTATAAATCGACACCTAAAATAATAGCTGAAATCGGCTGTGATTACGGCGCCGCTCGTCGGCGGGGTCGCAAAGGTCAACAGCCCGGTTGCCGGATCGACGCTGTAATTCGCCGGGTTCTGCACCAGGCCGTTGAGGTAGACCGCATCGACAGTGTTCGGGGCGACGATCGGCTCGACAAAACCCGGCGCGCCGCCAAAGCTGCGCACCAGCTGGAAGACGCTTTGGCTGGCGTCTCCGGTGCCGAGCACCTGGTCCGATACCGTGTCGTCGGTCGGGTCGTCGTAGAGAAATGTCGAGAAGGCGCCGCGGCAGGCAAGATAGAAGCCGGCAAGCGTGCGCAGCTCGTTGTAGCCGGCGGCAGGATCGTCGCGCAAAAAATCGAAGACGAGCGAAAACTGCCACAGCGGGAACGGGTAATCGAGCGCGCGCAATTCGCGGCCCGAAACCGCGCGCTGGATCCGGGTCTGAAAGGTCGGCACCTTGGTGACGCTCCAGGCGAGGCCGGGCAAAGCGGGAAAGATGCCGATGTCGGCCATCAGCCGATTGCCCCGGCGTAAAGCGAAGCGCCGTTTCTCAGAGCCTTGTTGAGGGCGGCGACGAGACCGGCACCGTTGCTGGCGAACAATTTGGCGACGCTCGCCGCATCGACCGCATTGATGCCGATGTTGAAGGTATGGCCCGCACCGCCGTCGGCCAGCATCGTCTGCAGGCCCTGGCTGATATTGGCGGGCAGGACCATCTCGTTCGAATGCAGCTGCGCGAGCACGCCGCCGGGCCCGAGCGACGGAACCGCCCACCCGCCTTGCGCGGAGGGCACAATGCCGCCTCTGGAGAAAGCGAATAGCGAACCCAGCCCGGTAAAGAGGCCGCCGAGCAAGCCGCCGCCGCTCTCCTCGGCAGCGCCGACGCCGCCAAAGGCGTCGAAATCAGCCGAGCCGCCGAACAGGCCCTGGCCGAAAATCTTGCCAAAGATGCCGCTGAACAGCCCGCCGAAAAAACTGTTTTCCGCGCCGCCGCCGGTTCCGGTGCCGATGATCGCCCCAAACAGGCTTTTGACGCCGGCGCTGACAAACTCGCCGAGAATGGATTGCGCGAGGTTGGCCAGCGCGCGCTGAACGGTCGTCGTACCGAGGATGATCCCGGTCACGCTTTTGTCGATCGCGCTTTCGATCGGCGCCACAATGCTCTGCCACGCCCGTTGGCTGGCCCGGACCGCATCGTCATCGAGCCGCTGCTTGTCGGTCAGATATTTTTCGTATTCGAGCAGCTCCTGCTCGTTGAGCTTTTCTTGTGTTTTGGCGTCGCCATCGGCGGCGTCCAGCTTTTTCTGGAAATACTCCTGGTCGATCTGCCATTTTTGGTCAGCCAGGCTTTTCTCTTGGTCGATTTCCGCGGCGGCGGAAATTTTTCCGATCTCGGCGGCACCTTCGAGCGCGGCGCGCTGGCGGGCATAGCTCGCATCCGCGACCTTCTGCTCGGCACTGATGGCGCTCAGCTGATCCCGCTCCCGCTCGACAGCGAGCTGCTTTTCGAGCTGATAGATATTGTTTTCGACCGCGAGCTGCTCCTTGGACCCGGCGCTGGTCAGCGCCAGCTTCTCCTGCCAGAACGCGAGTTCCTCCGAGCGGCTGTCGCCGAAAAATTTCTGCTCGGCAGCAAGCTGCTGCTGCAATGCCGCGCGCCATTCGGCAACGCGCGATCCCGTGGCGCCGGAACCGACCGAGCCACCCGCAGCAGCAAGCGTGTTGCCGCCAAGCGATCCAGCAACGCCGGCCGTCCTCGATTGCAGCGATCCGACCGCGGAACCGATCTGCGAGGCGGCCGCGGCGACCTGAGAATGCGCCGTGTCGGCGGCGCTGCCGAGGCTTGCAAATTGCGCGCGCATAGCGTCGGTCGCATTCTGCACCGAGCGCGCAGCCGCCTCGATCCCGGCTTGCAGCTCATCGGTCCGGGCGCTGATGACGACGCTGGTTCGAATATCGGCCACTCTGCGACCTCAAAGCCTGTGTGTTATGCGTTGCGCTTCAGCGCTGCGAAATCGAGCACGACCGACGCCAATCCGGCGTGGACGTCGCCGCTGCCGAATCCGGGCCCCAGCTCGGCCAGGAGCGAGGCCGGGTCGCCGTTTCGGGGACTCGCCGCGCGAATCTGCCGGGAGAGTCTGCCAGCTCGGTCGAAACCAAGATAAGCCGCCACGGTGATGTGTAGCGGCGGATGCTCGGTCCAA
The DNA here is from genome assembly GCA_036404275.1 of Allostellaceae bacterium. Classification (GTDB taxonomy): domain Bacteria; phylum Pseudomonadota; class Alphaproteobacteria; order ATCC43930; family CGMCC-115725; genus AP-15. The sequence goes on along the minus strand of DASXAM010000019.1, from coordinate 18,959 downwards.
TACCCGATCAGCTCCTCGACCTCGAGGAGCGTCATGGCGTCGATTACGGGATAGCTGTAGCCGCAGGCGGTGGCGAGAAGCCCGTAGACGGGGCCCCACTCGATCTCGTCACCGCCGTCGCTTCCCCCGGTGCGGTCTCGCGCAGCCGGAGGCCCGAGCCGGTCAACACCGCGTTCAACACGGCGCCGGCATTGCCGAGATCGAGCAGCTGCTCGACCGTCTCCAGTGTTGCGTCGGGATAGTTGCGCTGCACCGCCGCAGCGACAATCTCGACTAGAACGTCGATCTGCTCTTCGCCCATCTCGCTGCCGACGGCGCTCAACTGCCGTACCTTCGGCATCAGCCGGCGAAGCTGGCCGAGCGTCAGCGGCGGCACGGTCCAGTCCCGGCCGCCCATCTCGATGACGACACCGGGGATCATCGGCGGCTCCTCATTCGACAGTGCTCAAATAGCCAATCGTGCCCGAGGCGTCGGCAAAAGCCATGAAATCGAGCTCGTGGATCGTCCAGTCGTCGATCTTGGTCGGCAGCGACAATTTGTTCGCAGTGCAGGCATTGAGCCGCAGCGCCGTGCCCTTGCCGCTGTATGTCGTATAAAATGTCGCCTTGAAGGTCGGCGTCGTGCCCATCAGCTGGTTCGTCAGGGTCAGCTTGCTGCCGTTTGTCGCCAGATTGTAGGTATACGAAATGAGGAGGGCGGCGTTGTCGTCGGCTGACGAAAACGTATAGATGCCGGTGGCGAAATTGACCGAATATTGGCCGGCCGAGGTCGGTGTCGTCACTCGGTTGAAGCGCTCGCCGGTGGTGGCATAGGCGACCCCGAGGTCGTCATTGAAGCTCGCGGCATTGGCAACGGTGACCGTGAACGGGGTCGAGGCCGGCACGATCTGCGCCTCGTATTGCGCGACGGCGAACTGGCCGGTAGCCACAGTCGTCCCGAAAAACAGGTCGCTGTAGAGCAGCCCCAGGATCTGGGCGAATTTGGCCTTGCCGCTGATCTTGCCTTGGCCGCGGGCGATCGCCACGGGGAATTGAAATTGGCCGTAAAGCTCCTTGTCGGTCCAGTCGAAATCGACCTGGATGTCCTGGAGCACGCCGAATTGACGCGGACCGATCCCCGAGCCGGTCACATCGGTGCGCTCGCCCCAGACTGCGCCCGAGCCAAAGCTGAGCTGCATGTCAGACACTCCCTTTGCTGAACTTGCTGTGGACCTGGGCCAAGAGCCGCTTCAGGGTCTCCTTGGCGGCATGTGCCGCGTTCCAGGCTTGGGTCTCGCGCGCGACCGCCGAACCGGGGAAGTGATCTTCCCACCAGCGCTCGATCAGCTCGTCGATCGGCATGCTGCCGGCAGCATTGGCGGCCGGCCGCTGGTTGTTGTCGTCCATGGCTTGTCTCCGAGTGTTCAGACGCACAGGATCTCGACCGGCACGATGGCGATCGCCTGGTCGCCGAGGACGCCCTCGTCGGTCTCGACCTTGCCGGCGATGTAGGCATGGCTGACCATTGCCGGCAGCCCGAGGTTCTGCATCCCAGTGGTCGGCGACGGCGTCAGTGCTGCTTCGAGCGCGTCGAGCAGCGGGTTCAGGACCATTGCCGGCGCCAGATACGGGTCGCTCGAATGCACATAGACGTAAAAATCGGCGTAAAGGGTCCATACGATCGGCGCGCCCAGCGCCTTGACCGCGGCATGACCGCCTTTGTCGCTCATAAAGAGCGCCGGCTGCTCGGCCGGGGCGACATCGGCCCAGTGCCGCAGCCGACGATTGGCACTGGCGAAATTTGCCGCGCCCGATGCGAGCTCCCAAAGGGCCGCGTAAATTGCTTCACGCACGATCATGGCGCGAGAACCTCGCGTAGCGCCGCGTCGATCTCGGCGCTGATATCCGGCGTCATATCGTCGAGAGCCGAGCCGAGAAACGAGCGGCCGGGCAAATCGAACCGCCTCCGATACGCTCGCACATTGATGGTTTTTTCGGCGATCGAACGGCCAAAAGCCGCCCGGATCCGTCGCAGGCTGGCGCGGACACTGACAACACCCGAGAAGCCGAATTCCTGGGCGCGGCCGTAATCGAGATCGGTCCACACCGTTGCGTCGACAGCCGTCGCGGTCTCCTCAATCGCGAGATCGATGCTCGACCGCAGCTTGCCGCTGCGCGGCTGCACGGACTGGCCGCCCAGCTTGTCCTGCACCCGCTGCTGCAGCTCACTGCCGAGATTGCCGATTATCCGCGTGACAGCGGAATTCAGCGCGTCCGGCAGCCCATCGAGCCGCGCCAGCGCCTGGTCGGCGCCGGCGATCTGTGCGGTAATCACAGCGCACCGGCGACAGTTGCCGCGTCGGTCGCGGTCGCGGCCGCCATCGGCGGATAGAACGTGGCCGGGGCCACGGCGCGATATTGCTGCAGCATCGCCCGAACCGGGTTGCTCAAATCCTGTTGCGAGTAGGTCACGGTCTCGCCGCTGGTGAGCGCCCGCGACACTTCGCCGATGCGGGTACGATCGCGATAGCGCAGCGCCACCAATTCGATGCAGGCCTGGGCAATTTCCGGCGGGACCGGCGAATACCCCGCCGTGTACACGACGACCACGTTTTGCGGCCGTCGTGTAAAATAAAAGCCGCGCACGGCCAGCTGGGTCGGGCTGAAGACGTAGCCGGCGGTCCGCGTCGATGTGCTTGGCGGAATGGCGATATCGTCGATCGTCAGCGAGATCACCGCCGAGACCGGAAAGCTGCCAAACTGCATGCGGCGGCCGCCGGTCCCGTCGCGCACCTCGATATAATCCGATTGGACGATCCGGCGGTTGAGCCAGCTCTCGATAAACTGGCTCGCCGCGGTGATCAGACGGGTCAAGAGCGCATCGTCGGTGATCGGGAACGCACTTTGGCCCGTCTGCAGCCACGCCTTGACATCGGCGAGAGTGGTCAAATCGCCATACGCCACGGTGTCATTCCTTTACGGCTTTTCCCTTGGCGGCGCGCCGGGGCGGCGGCGCGGCCTCTACCTCGGGAATGACCGGCACATAGCCATGCGCCGCCAGATCGGCCACGGCCTGCGCCGGGACGAGGACATCACCATTGGCATCGCTCGGGTATTGCCGGCCGCCATAACTGCAAGCCAGGGCCTCCTCGTGATGCAAGCGGACCCGCTCGGCCACCTCCGCCTCCGGGCGCGGGGCGGCGTCCGCCGTCACCGCGGCAAACCCACCGACACGTGTCAGGTAGGGAACGGCCTCGGGCGGCACATGCACGAGGCCATCCGGATCGACGCAATAGCGATGGGTGCCGTGATTGGCTTCGTCCTGGCCGAACATGGCCCGGAGCGCCACCAATTCGGTCATCGCCGTCAGCCGTTGCCGATATTGGTGATGACGCCCATCGCAAAGGGCGCATAGACCGCGAGCACCTCCTCGGCATAGACGCCGACCTGGCGTTGGCGGGTCACGATCGGCCAGTCGATCTGATAGTAATCCTGCCGGGTCTTGACCTCGGCAACGTTCGGGACCTCGTTCGACTGGTATTGGATCGGAAGGTTCTCGGCCCAGCCGATGATCGTGCCGGGCGGCACCCGCGGATGGATGCGGATCGGGATTCTCAGTCCGCCATTGAGCGCAAACGGGTTGTAGTAGTATTGGATGACACCCGACGCGGTCAGCTGGTATTCGCCATCCTTGCCATCGGCCGGCGAGTCGTAGCGCAGCAGCGGCCCCGATGCGTTCGACAGCACCTTGGTGGTGATGTTCTTCAATTCCTGCGAATTGACGTAAAGAACGGTTGGGGACAATTCGAAATTGTTCCACATGGTCTGGAACATCGTGTCGATCTCGACGACCGAGCCGCGGCCGGAGGCGGTCAGGCTGGTGCCGGTGCCCGCGGTGCCGGTCGGCATGACGCTGACATAGGCGTTTGACCCCGGCTTTAGCGCCGTGGTCAACAGTCCGTCAAAGGCAAGGCTCGGATTGGCCGAATGGTCGCCGGTGATTGCGGTCTGCGACTGGTTGCCGGTGGCGAGCGGCGCCGATACCGCCACGCTGTTCAAAGTCGTGATCTGCTGCAATGTCTCGGTGCCGGTCGAGGTAGAGATGTACCAGGCATAGGCGACCGCCCCTACGACTGGAGTAACGCTGGCAAACAATGTCTGGCCGAGGGTCACCGACTGGCTCGCCTCCGGGCTGATGCCGGACGACCCGCCGAAGAGGGTGAAGCTCTGGCCATCAACCCCGGTGACGCTCTTGATGGTGGCAACCCCGCCCGATACACTCGAGTTCTGATAGCCTTCGAGGGTCAGCGCCACGACCTTGACGAAATACGTCGCCGTCGGCAGCGTGCCGCCCGAACCCGAGGCCGAGAGCGTCGGCGCCGCAGGCGCGGTGAGGACCAGCGAGGCATTGCCGGCGAGGATCGCCATCTCCTCCTTCAGCATCATCTTTTGCAGCAGGCGAAAGGTCATCCGACCCTGGATGTCTTCGAATTGGCGGCCGGCCGAGATTGCCTCGAAGGTTGCTGCATCTTCTTCGCCGATCGTCACAAAGGTCGCCGATTTGGTCGAGGTCGAATAGGACATCTGGCCCGAGCGCTGACCTTCCGGAACCCATCCCATCGCATCGAAGCCGGAGCCGATGATCGCATTGACCTGGCGCCAATTGGTGGCGGTGCCGGTGCCGCCCGAAACCCGCGGCATGACGTTGCGGATCGGCGTGACAAACGGATAGAGGTTCTTGGCCGGCGCCTGCAGGTCGAACGCCAGCAGGCCCGTCGCCGTCGAGATCGACTTGGCGAGCGCATCGTTGGGATGCGCCCGTGCCTGCCGGATCAACGCCAGCGTTTCCTGAGTGACTGCATTCATCGCGTGATCCTCCCAAAAGGGGGACAAAGAAAAACCCGCCGAAAGGCGGGTCTGAACATGGCTACGAGGCAGATCGAGGGGCGCCGCGAAGCCCGGTAGGGATTAGGCCAACTGCATTATTCGCCGCGCAGCTCCTTCGCGCCGGCGAAGGCGGGGGGCGTGATCGGGCGAGTGCGGGAGGCCTTGATCAGCGCCAGTGTCTGCTCCTCGTTGCTCATGCGGGCGAAGGCGGCGGCGAGTTCGTCGTCGGCGAGTGCTGCGTCGCCACCATTGTCCTGTTGCTTCGAGACCGCCACACCCTTGGCGATCGTCGTCGGTGGCAAAGGGGTGCGGGCGATGTCCTCGACGCGCTTTCTCAGCTGATCGAGGCGCGGCACGATATCGCCAAGCGCCTTCATCAGTGCCGCCTTTTCGGCGCGCTCCTCCGTCAGCGCCTTTGCCAGATTTGCCGCGCGGGCCGTCTTGCCCGGCTCGAACCGCGTGCCTTCGGCTTCTTCTTCGGCCTCTGCAAGTCCATCGCACGCGGCGCCAGCGGCAACCAGATGGTCGTGCGCCGCGCCGAGATAGCCCATAGTCTCTTGCGAATGGCGCACGCCTGCCTTGGCCGTGATACAGCACACGCCGTCGGTCAGCTTGGCGACGCAGTCATGGGCCACGTCCATCAAGGCCTGGTGGCCGTTGCCACGCTTCCCAAGCGCTTCGGCGATCATGTCGAGGACCGATTGCGAGCTGTCCACCGTTGCATTTGTGCCGGGGCGAAATTCAGATGCCAGCGCGTGGAGCATCGGCGGCCGAACCCCGGAATTTCCCGCGGTGTTGACGGTCGCCTCCTCGTCGGGCACGGCGCCGGCGGCTTGCAGCGCGTCACACACTTGCTCCATATGATCGCGTTCGCGAGCTGTAAGCACCGGCATTCCAATGCACCGGTCGGCGGCATGGCAAGCGAGATCGAGAAGCGCCTGGTCGCTCTGCGAGTGCTTGGCCCCAATCTTGGCAAGCGCAGGACTTTTGGCGAGAACCGCATCGGCAAATTTCTGCATCCTCGGCCCCTTGCGTTTACAGATATCGGCGACGAGGTCCGCCGCGGCGGCTCCTGCGGCCGTGGCGAGCACCCCATAGGCGGCCGTGTCGATCGACGCGTCCCCCTCCTCCGCATTGTAGAGGATCTCGCGCGTCTCTTCGGCGACGAGCGCGTTCAAAAAGCCGCACAGCTCGGCCACGATTTCTTGCAAACGCGCCGGCTGCGGCGAGTTGTCTCCCTCCATCGCGGCCTCGACCGAGAGCGTTTCCGCAAGCCAATCGAGATCGAGAATGATCGCCGCAACGCGCCCGACATCCGCCAGCGCCTTGCGCAACGACAAGCTCGTCAAGGCTTTCTGGGACTGGGCGTCGCCGATTGCCGACGGGGGCCCGCTGCGATCGATCTTTTCCTTCCACGCGGCGATGATCTTGGCTTTGATCCGGCCGAGCTGCGCTGCCGAATAACGTTTGGCATTGATTGGTCGGTTGATGAAGTTCCACGCCGCGCGGATGTGCCGCTCGGTGTCGATCGGATAACGTTTCTTGCCGTCCGGTTGGTAGCCGGGATCGGCATAGTCGATCCCGCCGTAAGGCTCGGTTCGACTGTCGCCCTGCGATGCCACAACCGCTCCCTCGGCGGTGGTGAGCGCTTTTTGCGCCGCGGCGATCAACCCGGTGCCGCCGCTTGCCGCGTCGGGCCGGGCCCCTTCGAGGCATTTGAGCGCATCGACCTTTGCCAAATGCCGGTGTTCCGGCACACCGCAGGCCCAGATCTGCAGCGGCGGGTTGAACCGCGTTTCCGACATTTCAGCGTCTCCTGAGGCTTTCCAGTAATCGAACACCGCCTCGGGATTGGCGGGGCGATCGACCAGCGAGATTTCGTTGAGGACCAGACCGGTGATGGTCTTATAATCGGCGGGGTCGCGACAAGTGACCTGACCGCCGATCGAGTAGCCCTTGTAGACGCCCTCGACGACCTTTGCCCACGCCTGGTCATCGACAATGCGGGCGCCGACATAAAGGCCCTTGTCGTCGACTCCGGCTTCCTTCGCCACGCCGACTGCCGAGAGCTGGTGCATTTCGCGGATGTTGGCGAATTTCATATAATCGCCAAGGGCAGCGACGAGCGCCTCGCGTTTGACGATCTCGCCCTGGTCGTCGCGCGCCTCGGTCGAGGCGTAGCCCCAGACCTCGCGACGCTCGGAATCAACCTTCGCGATTGGAAAATAGATTCGCATGCTTGGATGTCCGATCGGTTGCTCGGTCGGGTAGAGACGGCGAGGGCTATGCGCCTGCGCAAAGGACTGTCGAGTTGAGGCTCAAAACACGCCCATCACTCAGTGAGACGGTGGCTTCGAGCACATAGGTGGCGCCGGCGGCTGACGCCGGCATGCCGCCGACCGAGGCGACCGAAAAGGATCCGGCGCGGGTTTGCAGCGCGCCGGAAAGCGGGTCGCGCGTCTGGATTACAGTCGCCAGCTTGGTCGCAAGGATGCGCGATTGCGCGCTCGGGTCGGTCGCAGTCTGAAATGGCGCCAGTGCACAAGTCCAACTCGTTGACACCATTGTCGCTGCTCCAATGTCGGCCGTGAAATCAAACGCGAAATTGTCGATCTCGCCGATTTCGATAGGGTCAAAAGGGGTCGGCAAGCGCATTTCAGTTTCCCTTCAACAGCTGGACACGGCCGCTCGGACCAAGAACGCGCACGCGCCCCGGGGAACGCAGCAGCCTGTCCACCGAGGTCGGCGTCGACAACTCTTCCATCCATTCCAGCCGTAACAGCAGGTCGATCGTATCGACCGACCTCGTGTTTCCGCTCCACTCAATCGGAGGGGGCCGTTCTCGGAGCACCGATGCGGTCAGCTCGACCCGATTCTCGGTTTCACCTGTGATGCCCTCGAGCCATGCGCCGAATAGGCCGATGTCGGCAATCCTGCGCACCAGATATCCGGCGCCGGTGGCGGTATCGTCTCGAGCCGTTATCAGCACCTCGAGAATTGCCAAGCTGTCTTGGACAACCACAACTGCGCCGGACCACTCAACCGGCGCGTCATGTCCGCACCGCGTCTGCAGCAAAGTTTCGGCAGCAGCCTTAGCATCGCCAGAGCGCGTGAGCAGAGATTCCTCGAGCGCCGCCACCACATTCCTGTTGAGCGTGTCAAGAATCCCTAATGTCGCGCCTGCGTCTCCCTTCAATACGATTGGAAATTCAAACTCGCATACCCCAGTGGCAGCGACGGCCCCACCAACCGCACCGATGTCGATCGTCTCGACGGTGACGAGCGCACCAAGGTCGCCGAAGATCATCTCAGGGCTGCGCCCCCCAGCAAACGACCCCTACCGTAACCGTCGAGGCGACACTGCATTGGGCGCGGGCGGCGATCCTGGTGCCCTGCGGGATCACGCAGGGAATGCATATCGGCGTCGTGACGAAGGTGTTGTTCACGACAATCGGCACCTTGACGAGCGGGATCTCGCTGCCGCTGGCGCCCCACCCGATCTCCACATAAATCTGGCCGTTCGGACCGCCGGCAGTTGTGGTGCAGGTGGGCAGTGCGAACAGCATGCCTATATCGGCCGGGGTCGCGGCCTGCACCTGCACCCACCCGGTCAGTGTTGTGCCGTTGAGGGTGATCGGGTTGGTCGGATCGGCGCCGGTAAAGTCGGTGCACGATACTACGCGACCAAATCCGCGCGAGAGAGCGCCCGATTGGATTCCGGTAACCGCAACGCGCAGCTGCCCACCAGATGCTGTCGTCGCGGTCTTGGCCTTGATCACAGCGCCTGATGGGACGCGAAGCGGCAACCAGACAGACGTGCCGATGTCGTTCGACGCAATCACATTGTTGAAGGCGATACTGTCCGCAATCGTCTGGTCGCTACCGCCCGTATTAGCGGTCAAGGTAAGGATCCCTCGTTTTTGGTTGGCTATGCCGATCGAAAGCGTGATCGCGTCATAGGCAAAGCTGCTCGTCCCGAGGGTCGCGAGCGTACCAAACGTGCCGGCGGTGGCGCTGGCGATCACCGTTGTCGTCGAGCCGGCGCCGGAAAAACCAAGCTGCTCGACGCGGGCGCCGCGGGCGCGGGCAAAGCCGTAGCCCATTTCAGGCCCCATTTAGGTTGACGACGCGCCAAGCAAAGCTGCGGCTCATTGTCGATCCGGCGACGAGAAGGGCCGTGAACTTGATGAAATCCGGGGTCGGGAACGGCCCGTAAGAAACCATCTTGAAGCTCGGCGCGGCGGGTCCCAAGGACAGTTCGTCGAGCACACGCGAATTGGTGCCGTCGGCGGAGGCGTAGGCGCGCAATTGAATCTGATCGCCATCGGCTTGCGTGCTCGTGTCGAGCAATAAAATGAACGTGCCGCTGGCGGCGGTGGCGCTCGCCAACGTCGTTTCCGTTGTGTTGTCAGTCGGCGCCCAGATGCCGCTCGCCGGGTTCGGCGACAACAGTGCGGTGACGACAGGGCCGGCCATCGCTCAACGCTCCAATTTTTTTTCGACGTTGAGCCATCCGAACAGAAACACGAGCACCGCCACGGCGATGACGACCGCAAGGATTGCTATCAGCACGTGCGGATCGAGATCGAGAGCCGCGGAGTTGTTCATAAGGTCCCCCTGAAGGCCGTCCAGATCAAAATGAGCGCGACAATTGCCGCGAGCGAAAATCCGACGACAAATCCGAAGCCGAAGAGGCTCAAATCGTCGTTCCTTGCGTTCGCAGATCGGCCGATCCCTTGTACGCGGCGGTGCCGGCCGGCAAGGTCAGACGCAACCAAATCCCTTGCGCGCCGGCGCTGTTCGGCGCGGCGCCCGAAGGCAAGTTGCCGGGGCCCGGAACATTGACCAACGCCGGCTGGGCGACGAATGAGCCGAGGCCTGCGGCGGGAGCAGTTTGCCGATTGGTTGACGTATTGGTGTCGTTTAAGGACGTGCTCAGCGCCAAGTCCAGCAGCGCGCCCGACGGCAGGCCCGGCGTTTCGCTCAGAACCTCGATTTGTGCCGAAGTCAGTGCCGTCGCGGTGTTGTTGTTGACGACAAACAACTTCTCGTAAAAGCTGCGACTAGAGCCGCCGGGAACATCCGCCGCCGCCGTCGCAAAGCATCGGGTAATGAACTTGACCTGGTTGGGCGAAATTTCGAACAGCATTCCTTGGCTGACACTGTAAGTAGTGGTCGCGTCGGGGATGGTGCCCCAGTCTCGGTTGACCGCGACAACGTCGGTGCCGTAGCCCGAGACGGCGACGATCTGCCGGATCTGCTGCGCGCCGGCGCCGCCGGTCGTGCGGATGATCATGCCGATCGATACCGAGGCGCCGTCGCCCGATTGCAATTTGAAAAGCGCCGGGGTTGTGCCCGCGTGGTTTGCCGAGCCCGATTGTGCGGTATGGGCGCCGATCACGGCATTGTGCGAGATCAGCGCCACGTCGCCTACAGCCGCCGTGCCGGCGACAATGGCGATCGGCTTTGTCGCACCGCCGCCGCCCGAGGTCGCGGCATAGAGCAGCCGCTCCATGAGCTTGGTGCCGTTGACCACGGTCTGGCCGTTGAGCGTCAGCGTCTCGCTCTGAATAACCCCGCTCGCATCGCGACCGAAATACGTGACCTGTGTCGCGGTATCGGAAACGGAGCTCGACACCGCATCCAACAGCCCGGTCGGAGCGATGTCGTAAAAAGCGACGCGGCTCGAAAAATCGACCGGTCCGCCGATCGTGGCACCGTCGGCCTCGGGCATGTCCGCGCAGCCGTACATCACAAGATCAGAAGGAAGAACGCTCATTGCGGCTCCTCTTACCTTCGCCTGGTTCAGTCAGATTTCACAGGCCCGTCGGCCGCGCCGTCGCCGCCGACAGGTCGAACTGATTTGCGCTCGCCGACCGCAGCGCCGCCCGGCGCCTTGCCAACCGACCGATACGGAGTCAGGAGAACGTCTAGTCGGAAGTCGTGCTTTCCATTGGCGCGACGGCAGCGCCGCGCAACGGCATCGGACCATGCGCCGTCAGGAAGATTGGCTCATCACCCCCGGCAACGGGCGGCAGCCCGAGGACGCCGCGCGCCTCGTTTGGCGCATAGATGCCGGATTTGACGTATGTGTCGAGAACGGTGGCCTGATCCTTTGGATTGGTCGGGCGCACGTCGGACCAAACGAATTCGAGGTCGGTGTGCCCCATCCGATCCTGAATGACACTGTCGATCAAGCGCTTCACCCAACCGGTGAGGGGCGCCAGCCCCTCTTCGAGCGCGGTCTCCTGGCTGGCCACTGCGGTCGCTCGATTGACTTGCGGCGCAAACGCTGTCGGCGGCAGAGAAAACGCGTAGCACACGATCCGCGCCAGCCATTCGTCGAACTCGTCCTTGTACGGGGCTTCTTTGAAAGCCTGGTATTTGGCGCCCATCGGAGCCCAGACCAGGCGAGTGCGCGTGCCGGTGTTGCCGGCCAAGATCGAGTCGAACCACTCCTGGAACTGGCGGATCTGTTCTGCATTCCACCCGTCCGGCGCATTCAGCAGCCCAGGCGGCACGTTGCCTTCGGTGAAATGCTGCAGCTGCATCATCTGGCGCCGCAACCCGATATTGATCGTCATCACGATCTGTTCGCACGGACTGAACCCGTATACTTTGTGCGGCCGCTTGTTGCGCGGCACGTAAAGCAGCTGATCGCTCGTCAACAGCCGCCACGGCCGGCCGTGGATGACCTGCTCATAGGCCGGCGCAGGCGGTTGTGGCCGCCGCCCGGTATCGTCGATCAGCACCTTGATTGTCGAACCATCGACGATGTCGAGGCCGATGATCTCGCCGGCTCGGTTGCGACGCACTTCGAAGGCCGGCGCGTCTAGCACCAACACGTCCTCGAGCACCGCGCGCAGCCACGTGGCAAAGCGTTGCTCGCCATCCGGCTTTCGCCAGAAATCGGTCAATGTCGCGATGCGCGCGCCTGCATCGACCCGCGCCAGCTTTGGATCCCGCGGCCGGATCGTCCAATCCAGCTTTTCGATCTGGTCTTTGCGGGTTTCGATTGCGAGGCGAGTAATATCGTGATGCTCGGCCAGGGCGCGCAGCTCGTGAAAGCCGATCGGCTCGTAGGAGCGCGGCGTGTAGATCGTGTTGTAGCCGACTGGAAAATTCCACAGCCGTACCCGCTCGCGCTCGGGTGGGACCAGGGGATAACCCGGCGAGAAGATGCCTTGATCCGGCTGAAAGACGTCACCGAACTGAGTAAGATCGCTCTGCGAGCCAAAACCGCCCCAGGTATAGGATGCGATCGCGGCGGGCTTTCCGGTGGACGGCGGCATTGGTCTACCTCGGGAAGCCGTGGGCGGCGGGGCGCTGCGACAGCGCCCTTCCGACGAGTGTGGCCATCAAATCATCATCAGGAAACACAAGGAACCCGAATGGGTTATCTAGAACCCGAAAGATGACATCATCATCCAGAACCGTATTCCAGGCTGCCGCAAACAATACGGCTCCAGAGAGAAAATTGTTTTTGTTCGCACCGGCCACGACAGAGTTGCCGAAATTGGCTTCGTCCCATTGGCCAGGCGCCTTGGCTGCGCCGGAGATCGTGCTTTTGGCATGGTCAAAAAACAGGCTCGCCGTGCCGGCGGCGTAATCGAGCGTCATCACCGCCGCAAACGGCTGGCCGAGAACGACAGATTGCGCGAAAGTGCCGACCGTCGTGTTGTTCGTCACCCAATTCAGCGAAAAATTTAGCGCGTTGGCGGCAATCTGCAGGCTGGCCCGCCGAGATACCGCATGCCCCTCGATACCCATCAAGGTTTGGGGAGCGGACTGCTGTGCGTTCACCTGGGCGACGACCAGCATGGTCTGCTGCGGCGGGCTCGCTTGCCACGGGCCGGTGCCGGCGGCGATGGTCGTGTAAATGTATTGCGAGCTGCCGTTAAAGCCGCAACCCTGGCCCGCCGCGGTCGGCGCCGGGTCGAACGCTGCAAACTGAGTCCGGTATGGGTAACCGCGCAGCGAAAAGCCGACCAGTGGCGCGCCGACGCCGCCTTGATTGACGTTGTATGCCGAGCCGTCGAGATGGTAGGCGTCAGCCAGAAATTCAGTGACCGGATCGTTGGCGAGACGTGGAAATCCGGGCGGTCGGTAAAGGCCGCGCACGGTTCGAGCATCGAGGCCAATCGCATTTGCATGGCCCGGGGCGGCCAATCCGGTCCCGGCGACGGCAAGCCCCGCCAGCAGCAGCCGTCTGGTCGGGTACATCAGTATTGAACCGCCGTCGGTACCAGGACCACCGTGTTTCCGGCGGCGTTCAACGCCTGCCCGCTGTTGTTCTGACACAAGAGCTTGAAGCGGAGCGCCGGTACCCGAACGAGGCCCTGCGACAGAAAGCTCTGTGGGCCAGACAATATTATCGCCGGCAGCGGAAAAACCGCATCCGGCGCACGCGGCGGAGCGGACGCGACGCTCTCGAATGTCGTGCCGTCCACTGTTTGCAGAAACCAGCAGGATATATTTCCCCCGGTATTGATCGCGCCGGCAGTCGATCCCAGGGTCAGCATCATCGGCGCCCAGATGACTTGGGCCGAATCGGCGTTGCTGAACACCCCGCTCGTTCCTCCGACAATGCTGACCGCGACGGCGCCCGAGGCGAGCGAGCCGAGCTCGGTGCTCATCAAAGTGACCGGCGGCGCGAAAAGACCGCTGTTCGATGCCCCCGGCTCCCACAAAAACGGCGTCGCCGCGCGGGCCGCCGGCGGTGCGCAGAGGGCGATCAGAAACATCAGCCAAAATCGCATCGTCAATTCACCCATGAATTACCGCCTGCGTCGCAAGTTACAGCGCGGGCATCGTAAGGCGGCGCCCCCGGCGTGCTTGCGGTCATGACAAAGGTTGCGGCGCCGTCGATGGTGCCGGAGGACGGCGTCAGCGTGATCGCGTTGCTCGCGTCGTTGCCGGCGCCGTCCTTGACGAGAAAGGTAAATCCGGGAGCGCAGGTGTAGTTGACCGTCGTCGGCGCCGGCGTGGCCTTGTCGATGACGACCAAATAATCGGTCGTCGGCGAGAGGCTGACCGGGCCGGCTGCCGTGACCACCCGGATCGGCACGAACAGCGCGCCGTTCCAAGTCGATGTTCCAGAGTAGATGTTGTTGCCGGTAAAGGTCATGTTCGCCGGCAAGCTTGTCGGCAGACGCGCCGCCGACAGCACGCCCGAGGCGATGTTTGCGGCGTTGGTCGCATCGACCGAGCAGGATGAAGCGGCATTCGACAAATCACCGCACGACGGTTGCGAGGCATGCGGCGCGCCGGCAGTCGAAATGCTGTCGATCCACTGGTGCGCCGCCGCGGCGAAGCTCTTGACGCCGCCCAAAGTCGTAGCACCGGGCAGCGGCAAGTCCGAGCCGGCGATGGCTCGGGGAGCCAGCACCCCTGAGAGACCGCTGGGCGAGGCAAGAAACAGGTTCGCTGGCTGCGTCGCGCTGCCGAGCGCCAATGTCCCCGCCGCTGTCACCGGGCTGCCGGCAACGGTGAGCCAGGAGGGCGCCGTCAAGCCGACGCTGGTGACGGTGCCGCTGCCGGCCGCGCCGCCATCCCCTATCTGACCGTTGCCCGCCCAGGTGGCGACGTGGCCGGCAGTAACGGCACCGGCCTGGCCAACGCCGCCGCCGGTAAAGCTGTATTGCACCGACTGCGACCAGGCTGGGAGGCTGCCTAATACCGAGGCGACCGCGGCGACCGCAGCGACACGCCTCATTGCGCTCGCGCCTTGAAAAAGGCGGTCGCGCTCGCGGTTTTCGTGAAGCACCCGGTTGTGCTGAACACGGCGACGATCCCGCGTGAATAGATGTCCGGCGGACCGGCAAAGCTTATCGAAATGGTGCTGTTCACCGGCGCCACGACGCACTCTACCGGGGTTACCGCGCCGTCCGCCGGCACCGAGGTTGCATTGAATGTCATGACAAATCCGGCCGTTGCTCCAGTCGTGACGTACAGCGAGTAGAGATTGCCGGGCCCGGCTTTAATCAACCGGCTCGCTTCGGCGGCCGGCGAGACCACCGGCGTGATTCCTGCTTCAAATGCCCACCCGCTTTGCGCCTGCAGCAGCAGTGCCAGCGCGCCGGCGAGGCCCCAGATTGCCCGCATCGTAACCTCTCAGAACGTGGAGAGTGCCGCCCGCTTCCACGTGTTGGGCGTCGTGCAGAAGTAGAGAAAATTGACATCGGCCTGAAGCTGGCCGGTATTGCACGCCGCCGAACTGGAAGCTGGGGTGCCGGGCGAAATCAATCCGCCGAGACCATTGAGCGTTTGCGGTGTCGCCGAGACCACGCGAAAGTTGCTGCCATCGAAGCGCAGCTGCAGGTATTCGTAATTCTGTCCCGCGGCAAGTGTGACCGACGGTACCGCGACCCCGCCGCGCGCCGGCGCCAGGATCGAGCCGCCGGAGACGCCGTTGACCTGAACGGCGAGCGATTTGGAATTGTCGGTCGCAAAGCCCATGGTCCAGCCGGCGGTGATTGCGGTCGTCGGCGGCAAGGTCACGGTGAGGCCGGCGGCGGTGTTGAAGCTCGACAGGGCATTGCCGTTATCGCCGGCACCCGCGGCGTAGGTGGCGGCCGTGGGGAAACTCCACCTATTGACGTTTGTCGCCGCGCCGGCAATGCCGATCGTCGCAGCGGTCGCAGGTGTCGCCTCGACAACCCGAAAATTGCTGCCGTCGAACCGCAGTACCAGAAGCTCGTAATTACCGGGCGCCAGCGACGCCGCAGTCACCGTTGCACCGCTGCCAGGATAAAGAATGTTCCCACCCGCCACGCTGTTGACCTGAACCGACATGGTCTTGTTGCTGTCGGTGGCGAGCCCGATCGTCCAGCCCATCGGGATGGCGGTCGTCGAAGGCAACGTCACCGCCATGAACGACATCGGGCTGTTGAAGCTCGAGACGATGTTGCCGTTGTCGGCGAGGCTCGCGCCATAGGCGCTGACGGCCGGAAAGCTCCAATGGCTCAACGCCGTCGCGCCGAGCATGCCGATCGCCTGCGCGGTCGCCGGGGTCGCTTGGACGACACGAAAATTGCTGCTGCCGTCATATTGCAGGACCATGAACTCGTATGCGCCCTGGTCGGTGTTGGCCATTGCCACACTGGTTGCGGCGGCGCCACTGCCCGGCCATAAGATGTGGCCGCCGGCCGTGGCGTTGACCGAAACCGACAAAGGTTGCCGGCTGTCGGTTGCAAAACCTATGCTCCAACCGGTAGGCAGTCCGGTGGTGGACGGCAGCGTCACGGTGAGGCCGGAAGCCGTGTTGAAGCTGGACAACACGTTGCCGTTGTCGGCGAGGGTGGCGGCATACCCGGAAGCCGTAGGGTAGAGCCAGTTGCTCGGCCAGGGCGGCGGTTCAAACCCGTTCGTTAGCCGCGTGTTCCGAGTGGATGAAACGATACGCCAGTTGTTGCCGTCGGACTGAAGACGGACATACTCGTAATTTCCTGAGCCGAGCGTGATCGAAGATTGAAACTTGTTGCCGGACACGATGCTGCCGGTGGGCGCGGTGACCGTCATTCCCTTGGCATTGTCGGTGGCAAACGCCATCGACCAGCCGGGGTTGACATTCCCGATCGGCGGCAAGGTGACGGCCAATGACGAGCCCGGCGTGTTGAAGCTCGAAATCGCCATCCCGTCATCGATCGGCGCCGCGGTGTAAGTGGCAGTCGTCGGGAATATCCACTGCGCGCGCGATCCGGTGCCGTGGACCGAGATCCCGACCGAGTTCGGGCCGAAATTGACCGTGTCGCCGCCATAATTCGGGTTGATCAGCACGTTGCCGATCGAGGCCGTCGCATCGACCGCCGTCCCGCAATCGAAATAAGGCGAGACGAAGGTGTTGAGCCCGTTGTGGTTAAAGGTAATTGAAAGACAGGTTGGCGACGCTTCCAAATCCATGGCCAAAAAGGTGTTGGAAAAATTGAAGCCGTTTTCGAGGGCGAGGGCGCGCCCGCCGGTTCCTTCTGCCGTGCCGGCTCCGGAAATGCGCGAGAACTGGGTCTGCTCGAGAGCCATTCCCGCGGCCCCGCCCGCCGAATCGCAGACCGCATAAACGTCGCTGTCGAGCACCAGGTTGAGCTGGCAACCGCCGGCCGCGGCGGCGCTCGATGCATTGTTGACGATCAGGTGATCGATCTTGGCCGAGTTATGGGCATCCGAAAAATCGGTCTTGCCGATCACCACGGCATAGGCCGGGGTTGCCGCATTGACAAAGAGCGTGCCCTCTTCCTTGAAGTAAAAGCAGCCGGTCGGGCTGGCGACCGTGCCGCCGCTGCACTCGACCTGCAGGACCGGCCCGGCGGCAATGGCGCGACCGTCGATGACGGCACCTTCGGAGGCGAGACGAAAGCCTTTGCCGGCCTGGCTGGCATAGTCGATGGTCAGCTGCGCTGTCACCTTGTAGGTGCCCGCCGGCAGATGCACCGGCCAGCCATTGGCAATGGCGGTGTCGATTGTGCTCTGGATCGCTGCGGTATCGTCATGGCTGTCGTCGCCGATCGCGCCATTGCACCTGACATCGATCCACGGCCGCCCGCTGCACATTAGGACGTCGCCGCCAAAAGTCGCAGTCCCGGTGGTCGACAAGGTCGAAAAATTCCCCGGCGATTGCGCCAGGCCGGGCCAGGCGTTGCCGAGCGCCAGCGACAGGCCGATGAGCCCGAGCGCGGCTTTCATCACCACCGCCGTGCTGCAAACGACTGGCCGGTGGTGGCCCCGAACAGGCTGACCGGCCCCGCCGGGCGGTAACCGGCGGGTGTCGCGAATATCCCGCCGGCGGCAATCGGCACCGACGCGCCGCCGGCGATGGCGGGTCCAACATCGGAGATATAGAGCACCGCGGCAGAGTTGTTGGCGACGAGGTAGCCGTTGGCCGGCACAATGCCGCCGAACAGTGTCTGCGCTGCGCCGCCGACCGCGACCGCGCCGCTGCCGTCGAGCGCAGCCGAACCGGCTGCATTGATGACCGGCAACGGGGCGGCGCTGGAGACCGGCGTCGCGACGCCGCCGAGGATCGCCGCCGGCACGTGCACCGGCGCCAGATTGCCGCCGCCGTCGAGACCGGTCGCGAGCGATTGCGTCGTCGTGTTGGCGTCTTTGATCAACAGTGTCACTAACGGGCTCCTTCCCAGGCGCCCGCAGCAGCGCGCGCCGAACTTGGCTTTTGCAGTCATCTTCCGCAAATAGCTCGATCAGCTTTGCGGCGAATCCGGATCCGGGCGCCGATCGCCGAGCTGCCGGTACACATCGTAAATTCCTTGCGCCGCGATCGGCTCGACCAGGAGATCGGTCAACGCCCAGACCAGGGCGTCGACC
Organism: Allostellaceae bacterium; assembly: GCA_036404275.1. Taxonomy (GTDB): domain Bacteria; phylum Pseudomonadota; class Alphaproteobacteria; order ATCC43930; family CGMCC-115725; genus AP-15. The sequence goes on along the minus strand of DASXAM010000019.1, from coordinate 776 downwards.
CGATCCGGAGAATAGCCTGCGGCTTTGGTGTCGAAATCGCCGCTCGGCCCGCGGGCGAACGCGCACATTTGATCCTCGAGCTGGGCGAAGGCGCCGCAATGGTGCACTCGGCCCTGCTCATAGAGCGCCGCGATCGGCTCCGCTCGGGTGATCTTGCCGCGCGCCGCATGCACCGCCGAGAACGGCACATTGCGATCGACCACGCGCAATGTGGCCTCGACCATGTCGCCGCCATTGTTGACCTCGGCGACGATCCGGTCTGCCGAGTGGGCGCGATAGGCCGCAATCGCCGCCTTGGCCCATTCGGCGGGCGTGTACCGGCCCGATGCATCAGCCAAAACCCAACCCTGTCTCAGCCCGTCTCGACCGGCGACGACGATCCCGGTCTCATCAGCGCCGTCCGCCGAGCTCACTGCCGGGTCGATCGCGACCACGACGCGCTCGAGCGCCGGGGGCGCCGAGCTGCGGCACGCCTCGATCAGCCCTCGGCTCCATAAAGCGCCGGGAAGGTCGTCGAGCAGCTCGGCGTCGAGCTCTTGTCGGCCGAGGCGGGTTCCCTGGTACTTTCGAACGATGCGGGTCAGAAAATCGGGCGCCAGGTTCGCCTTGTTCTGATGGGTCGTGCCGCGAGTCACGATGACCTTCGGATCGCCGAGGAGGCCGCGGATCAAGCTTGTCGGGCGCGGCGTCGTGGTGACGACAACTCGCGGGTCGGCGCCCAGCCTCAAGCCGAACATCAGCATGTCCCAGGCGGCAGGATAACGCCAGCTGCCGAG
>DASXAM010000018.1:0-20352 GCA_036404275.1 Allostellaceae bacterium | reverse complement strand
TGGTCCAGCACCAGGATGCGGTCGGCGCCGATCACGCTCGACAGCCGGTGCGCCAGGATCAAGGTCGTGCGCCCGGCCGAAAGCCGGTCGATCGCCTGCTGGATCACCGCCTCGTTTTCGGCATCGACCGAGGACAGGGCCTCGTCGAGGATCAGGATCGGCGCGTCGCGCAACAACGCGCGGGCGATCGCCAGGCGCTGGCGCTGGCCGCCCGACAGCATGACGCCGCGCTCGCCGATCATCGTCCGGTAGCCTTGCGGCAAGGCGGCGATGAACTCGTGCGCGTTGGCGTCGCGCGCCGCGGCTTCGAGCTCCTGCTGATCGGCATCGGGCTTGCCGAGCCGCAAATTCTTTTCGACCGTGCCGTGAAACAGATAGGTGTCCTGGTGCACGACCGCGATCATCCGGCGCACCCTCTCGGGATCGAGCGTCTTCAGGTCGCGGCCGCCGATCAGCACCCGGCCGCGCTGCGGATCGAACAGCCGCAGCAAGAGGCGCGCGACCGAGGATTTGCCGGAGCCGCTCGGGCCGACGATGCCGATCTTCTCACCGGCGGCGACATCGAAGGACAGCCCGTCATGCGCGGCGCCGCGGCCACCCGGATAGGCGAAATGGACATCCTCGAAGGCGATGGTCGGCGCGAGCGCGACAGCGGGCGTCGCGGCGGCGGGCTGCGGCGGCACCAGCGGCTCGGCGGCGAGCATCGCATTGATGCCGGCCGCGGCCGACTGCCCGACCATGCCCTGGTGCAATACCGTGCGCAGATCGCGCAGCGGACGGAAAATCTCGGTGCCGGCCATCAGCACGATCAGCAACGCCTGAAGGCTCATCTCGCCATGCGACACCCGCCACACGCCGAGCGCCAATGCCGCGGCCGCTCCGACCGCCACGCCGCAATCGGTGATGCCGCGGGTCATGACGCTGAACCCCAGCACGCGCAGGGTGCTGGAGCAGAGCTCGTTGGCGCGGGCGGCGAGCCGCCGGCCATAGGCCTTGCTTTGGCCGAACGCCTTCAAGGTCGGCAGCCCTTGGATGCCGTCGAGAAATTCCGATCCGAACGCTTTCAGCGACTGCTGGCGGTCATGGCTGCTGCGCCGCTCGTTTTGCAGAAAGACCGACGGCGCGACCAATGTGAACAAGGCGAAGGCCAGCATCACCGCCGCCACCGGCACGTCCCAGAAGGCGATGAAGACAAAGATCGCCAGCGGCGTCAGCACGGCGATCGACACTTGCGGCACGTATTGACCGAAAAAGCTCTGCAATTGCTCCACACCATCGACGATCGACAGCATGACGCCGCCGGTGCGCTCGCCGGCGAACCAGGCCGGCCCCAATTCGGCGATCTTGTCGTAAAGGCGGCCGCGGAGGGTCTGCTGCACGCGATCGGCGGTGCGGTGCGAGACCATCGCGCGCTGCTGCTCGATCCAGCCGCGCAGAATGACGGCCGCCGCCACGCCCACCGCCGGCAACGCCACTGCGACCCAGCCGGCGCCGCGGAACACCTGCGACAACAGCACGCCGAGCAGCGCGAACCGGGCGATGCCGATCACCGCGGCGACCAGCCCCATCAGGATCGCTGCGGCGATCCAGCCGCGCAGTCCGCGTGTGAACGCCCACAGGCGTCGGTCGAAATGCATCAGCGCACCTTTTCTTCGGAATGCGCCGCGCGCTCCGCGTCGGTCAGCGCCTGCGGATCCTCGACATCGACCGTCAGATGCTCGGTCGGGCGCGGCGTCGCGGTGACGATGCTGACCCCGTTCGGGGCGTGAAAGCGGTGCCAGGCGCCTTGCGGCACGATGACGGTCATCCCGGCATCGAGCGCGAAAGACTGCCGCTCCCCGTCGATGATGATGTCCACAATCGTCGAGCCGTCGATGATCTGGACCAGATCGTCGCCATTGGGATGCCGTTCCCAAGCGGCGTGTCCCGAAAATTTGGCGCTGTAGATATTGCCGTCGCGAAACGGCGCCAGCGTCACAAAGGCGCCCGTCGCCTTGCGCTCCGCCTCGGTCGATTGCGGCCGGCGCCCCTGCATCATCGGCATCTTGCCTAATGTCGCCTTGAGATCGAGGATCGCGACCACTTTTCCCTCCATGCTTAATTGCGCCGCGGCTCGACCGTGCGCCGGTCTGCGCCGTGCGCATCACCTTCGCCTGGGCAGCGAATTTAGTGATACGAATCGCTGGCTGGAATTTATAATTTCGAGATTACCCGATACAGGAACGTATCATGGTTGCTGTTGATGAAGCCCCGATCGCCGGCTCGGAGTTCCGCCGCGGCGCGACGCCGCCGGCCGGGGCAGCGGGCGCGCTCGACTGGAATGATGTCCGCGTCTTCCTCGCAGTCGCACGGCACGGCTCGCTGCGCGCAGCCGGGCGCGCGCTCGGCCTTAGCCAGCCGACGATCGGCCGTCGCCTCGCGGCATTCGAGGCGACATTCGGCGGACCGACGCTGTTCGACCGTCTCCCCGAAGGTCTGCACCTCAACCCCGCCGGCGCGGCATTGCTGCCCGCCGCCGAGCAGCTCGAGCTGGCGGCGCTGGCGCTGGAGCGGCGACGGGTGGCGGCCTCGCCGACGCTGAGCGGCACGGTTCGAGTCTCGGTCGGGGAATGGGCGGCGAGCTTTCTGGCCCGCTGCCTGACCGGTGCTTCGGGCGCCGCATTGCCGCCGGGGATTACGCTGGAGCTCGTCGAATCACAGCAAACTGCCAATCTCGCGCGTCGCGAGGCCGATCTCGCGCTGCGTCATCACCCGCCGGAAAGCGGCGACCTCTACATCACCAAAGCCGGCGTGTTCGCCTGCGCCGTCTATCGCCGACGCGGCACCGCGGGCGACGCCTGGGTCACCTACACCGAGGAGCAGGCGCACTACCCGACGGCGCGCTGGGTGCAGGAGCGGCTGCGCGAGAGCGGCGGCACGGTGGCGCTGCGGGCCTCGAACATGCCGATGCAGTCGGCCGCGATCCGCGCCGGCGCCGGCCGTGGCATATTGCCGTGCTTTATCGGCGACGGCGACCCGCTGCTCGAAAGGCTGAGCCTGCCGGTGCCCGAGATCGCCGCCGAATACTGGGTCATCGTGCACCGCGACCTGCGCCGCGCCGCCTGCGTCCGGGCGGTCATCGATTGGATCCGCGGCCTGTTCGAGCGGCATCGCGAAGCGTTGGCCGGCACCGCCAATGCGGCCCGCCTGCCGCGCGCAGCAACAGTCGCGATCGACCGCCCGGCAGCGGCTGCCGATTGACGGTTGGGGCGGGTGTTGCGCCGGCGAAGTAGCTCGGCCACGCGCGAGCGCCCGCGACGCCGGTCGGAATACACAAACGCTTCAGCCTTTTCCGATCGTGACTATAGGGGGAACCGGGTGCAGGCGTGTCGCACGCCGATCGGTTTTACTGGACGAGCGCGGAATTCGCTGGTATTATATTAATTGGCTGTCGGCTCCGTCGTTCAGCGGCCCTCGGCATTACAGTTAACATCGCGTGTTTGACGATGCAGCTCAGATTGTTCCGGCATTTTGTCCCTGCGTCGGTCGTGGTTCTCGCGTCGTCGGATGCTTTGCTGATTGCTGCAGCGTTTTACCATATGCTGGCGAGGCCGGGAGCCGGGCCGTCGGTCGTGTTCGCGGTGTCGCGCCTGCCGATCCCGTTGTCGATCGGGTTGTCCGTGGCAGCGGTCGGGGCGATGATTGCGATCGGTCTCTATGCGCATCAAAGCTTTGTGGACTTTCGCCTGCTCGCGAGCAAGATAGCCGTCGCTTTCATCATTGTTTTGGTCCTCGTTCTGGTTGCGGTGTCCTATTGGCGCGACGGCCCGCATAACATGCCCGATGCGGCGGCGCTGCCGCTCAAAGCGGCGCTGATCTGGCTCGGCTGTATTTCGGTGACCCGTGGCGCGTTTCTGGCAACCTTAGGGCGAGGCCTGCTGAAACGACGGGTGATCGTGCTCGGCAGCGGCGCGCAGGCGGCCCGGATTGCCGGGTTGGTCGAGAGCGGTGAGAGCCCGCATTTCGTGCCGTTGGCGTTTATCGGCATGCCCGGCGAGCGGAGCTGCGTCAAGACCGACAGCTTCGACTGGGCGGCCGCTGGGCCCGATGGTTTCGCCGATCTCGGGTGCCGCATTGGCGCGAGCGAGATTGTGGTCGCGAGTGACGAGCGGCGCGGCCTACCGGTGCGGCAGCTATTGCGATGCAAGCTCGCTGGCATGCGGGTGACCGATTTTCTCGACTTTTGGGAGCGCGAAACTCGCACGGTCGATCTCGAGGCGCTCAAGCCGAGCTGGCTATTCTATTCGGACGGTTTTCGCTGCCGTATGATCGACAGGATCGCCAAGCGAACGTTCGATGTTACGGTCAGCATGGCGTTGCTGGTGCTGACTTTGCCGCTGTTGGCGGTGGTCGCTTGCTTGATCAAGCTCGAAACTCCCGGGCCGACGTTGTATCGTCAGGTCCGAGTCGGGTTGCGCGGCCGGCCGTTTCAAATTCTCAAATTCCGCAGCATGCGGGTGGATGCCGAACTCGACGGTAGGGCGCGCTGGGCGGCGCGGAAGGATCCGCGGATCACCCGCGTCGGCGCAGTGATCCGCAAGCTGCGTATCGACGAGCTGCCGCAGGTGCTCAATGTCTTGCGCGGCGATATGAGCTTTGTCGGGCCACGCCCGGAGCGCCCGGTGTTTGTAGAGGAGCTCGGCCGCACCATCCCCTACTACGCCGAACGCCATTGGGTACGGCCTGGAATCACCGGCTGGGCACAGATCAACTACCCCTACGGCGCCTCGATTGAGGATGCCCGTCGCAAGCTCTCGTTCGACCTCTATTATGTCAAAAACCAAAGCATATTTTTGGATTTCGTTATCTTACTGCAAACCGCTCGAGTGATTTTCTGGAATCACGGAGCGAGATAGGAATAATCGCCTGACTATTCTGGTCGCCGAGACGGTCTATCTAGGATGCGCGCTGGCGTTCATCCTGGTCATCGGCTTGATGGTGCTGCACGGTCCGAGCAGCAGAACCGGGGTGGCGATTATTGGCTGCTGCAGCGCCTCGGTGGCGTGGGCCGTGGCGACCGCATTCGGTCGGCTGTTGCCGACCGCTTTGTTGATGCTGCTCGACGGCATCCGGCTATCGGCATGGCTGCTCTTCGCGGTCAGCGTGATGACTGCCGGAACCGCGGAAGAGCCGGGCGCAAGAATGCGGCGCCGCTATTTTATCGGCGCGGTGGCCTTTTGCGCCGCGGCGCTCGCCAACGATGCGCGAATTTTGGCTTTTGCCCCGGAGGCGGCGCCGCCTCCGATGCTGCAGCTTTTGGTTCGCGTCGGGTTTGGCGTCTTCGGTTTGTTGACGATCGAGAACCTGTGGCGCAACACCCCGCCCTCGCGACGTTGGCACGTTTGGCCGATCTGCCTCGCCCTTGGCGGACTTTTTGCCTATGAGTTGTTCCTGTTTTCCGACGCCTTCATCACACGGGGACGGGTCGATCCCGGCCTTGCTCTCGGTTGTCCAATCGTGGCGGCGTTCATGGCGCCATTGCTGGCCTTGGCGATGGCGCGCAACCCCCAGTGGCGGATCGATATTCATGTGTCGCGGCAGGTGGTGCTGCACACGGCGACTCTGCTGGCGAGCGGCTGCTTTCTTCTCGCCGTCGCCGTCGTCGCCATGTTGCTGCGCGGATTTGGCGGCGACTGGGGGGTCGTTCTTCAGCTGGCGATGCTGTTTGGCAGTGTCGTTGTGCTGGTCACTGTGCTGTCCTCCGGCAGCGTTCGCCAACGGCTCAAATTCCATATCTCGCGCAATTTCTTTACCCATCGCTACGATTACCGTATCGAATGGCTGAAATTTATCGAACTCGTTTCGGATCCGCAGCCGGCCGAGGAGCTTCAAGTCAGGATTATTCGTGCGCTCGCGGAATTCGTCGACAGCCCCGCCGGCACGCTCTGGTCGCTGCGCCGCGGCAGCGGGTATTTTCCGACGGCGGCGTGGAATTTCGCGCTCCCGCGTGGCGCGATCTTGCCGGTCGACGATCCGTTCGTCGCCGGCTTCCAGGACGGCGACTGGATCCAGGAGCGTACCGCGGATGGCGAGCACTGGCCGCCCGGGACGGGCTCCGCTTGGCTGGCGGTACCCCTGTCGCATCGCCGCGAAATTGTCGGTTTTGTGCTGCTCAATCGGGCGACGCATGCAGTCACCCTCGATTGGGAGGCGTTCGAATTGTTGCGCGCTGCAGGCCGTCAAGCCGCCAGCTATCTTGCCGAGGAACGCTCGACGCGGGATTTGCGCGATGGCGAACTGCTGACTGAATACAGCAAGCGCTTCGCGTTCGTCGTTCACGACATCAAAAATCTGGCGAGCCAGCTCGGCTTGATCGTCTCCAATGCTCGCCACCACATCGACGATCCGGAATTTCGCGATGACATGCTCAAGACCGTAGAAGACGCGGTCGGGCGGATGAACCACCTGCTTGGCCAGCTCAAAGCCGATGGCGCGGCGCGGCCGCCGTCCACAGTCGACCCGGACGTCGTGATCGCCGCGCTCGCCGTCGAGTTTCCGCGGGGATCCGTACGGGTCGAGCCGCCGGAGGACGACCGGAGCGTGCGGGTCGCGATCGCGCCCGATCGGCTGCGATCGGCGCTGGCGCATCTGGCACAAAATGCGATCGAGGCATCGCGACCGGGTGATTGCGTCACCATTTCCAGGCATCGCCGCAGCGGCCGCTGCGTCATCGACGTCACCGACCACGGTCCCGGGATGGGCGCGGCGTTCATTCGCGACGAGCTGTTTTTGCCGTTCCGCTCGACCAAATCGGGCGGCTATGGCATCGGCGCCTTTCAGACACGCGAGCTCATTCGCATGGCCGGTGGCGATCTCGAAGTCATTTCCAAACCGGGCGAGGGGACGACGATGCGGGTGATCCTGCCCCTGGTGCTCGAACCGGAGGCGGCGGCTTCCTCCGCCGCAGCATAAGATGAACATGTCGGCACCGGCCCGGCCGCTACTGATCGTCGATGACGATGCCGGACTTTTGCGCCAGCTGCGGTGGGCGTTCGCCGACCACAAGGTGCACCCGGCCGGCAGCCGCGAGGAGGCGATCAGCATCATCAGAGGGCAGCCGGTGCCGGTCGCCATCCTCGATCTCGGTCTGCCGCCCGATCCGGATGGCGCTTCTGAAGGCTTGGCGGCCTTGACCGAGATCCGCGAGATCGCACCCGCGACAAAAGTCATCATCGCTACCGGCAACGAGACCCGCGAGCACGCCCTGCGAGCGATCGCGCTCGGCGCCTACGATTTCTATCAAAAGCCGATCGACATCGAAGTCTTGCAGATGATTGTCGGCCGCGCCGAGCAAATGTTCGAGCTCGAGGCCGAAAACCGCAGGCTGACCCAGGCGGCCGGCACCTCGCCGATCGACGGCATCATCGCGACCAGCCCGGAGATGTTGAAGGTGCTGCGCGATATCGAGAAGATCGCGCCGACCGATGTGACAATCCTGCTGCTCGGCGAGAGCGGCACCGGAAAAGAGCTGCTGGCGCGGGCAATCCACCGGCTCAGCCGGCGCGCGGGTGCCCCGTTTGTGCCGATCAACTGTGCGGCCATCCCGGACACGTTGCTCGAAAGCGAGCTGTTCGGGCACGAAAAAGGCGCTTTTACCGGCGCCGTCAGACAGAGCATCGGCAAGATCGAAACGGCCAATCACGGGACCCTGTTCCTCGACGAGATCGGCGACGTGCCATTGCCGATGCAGGTCAAGCTGCTGCGGTTTTTGCAGGACCAGGTCGTCGAACGGATCGGCGGGCGCAAGCCGGTGCAGGTGGATGTTCGGATCGTTTGCGCAACCAACCAGGACCTCGACCGGATGATGGCCGAAGGCCGGTTTCGCGAGGATCTCTACTATCGTCTCAACGAGGTCGCCGTGTCGGTCCCGCCTCTGCGCGAGCGGCCGGCCGACGCGGTCGTCCTTGCCAGCTTTTTTCTGCGGCGCTTTGCCGATGAATACGGGCGCCCGGCGCGGGGCATCGGTTCGTCGGCGCTGGCCGCAATCAAGGACCATTCCTGGCCCGGCAATGTCCGCGAGCTCGAAAACCGTGTCAAACGCGCTGTCGTGATGACCGATGGGCCTTTGCTGACGGCTGCCGACCTCGACCTCGCCACCCTCGGCGACGAAGCGAAGTCGCTCGATATTCGCACTGCGCGGGCGCGCGCAGAACGCGAAGTCATTCAGCTGGCGCTGGCTCAGGCCGGCTCGAATTTATCTAAGGCGGCAAAGCTCTTAGGGATCAGTCGGCCGACGCTTTACGATTTGATGCAGCAGCATCAGCTCGGCCTCGATCTCTGAGCCGGCTGCGCAGGAAAGGAGGGTGCGATGCGCCAGGCTCGATACCGTTCCGGGTGGCGTTGCGCGGCGGCTGCCGTAGCGATCGCCATTGCCCCGCCAATGGCGGCCGTTGCCAAGGAATCACCGGCCTCGGTCAAGGCTGCCGACCAGGACATCGTCAAAGGCGACCTGCGGGCGGCCGAGATCGAGCTACGCAACGCCGTCCGCGACGCGCCGCAGGATCCACTGATCCGAGCCAAGCTCGCGAAGGTTTACCTCCAGCTCGGCGACCCGGTCTCGGCAGAGCGTGAGGCGCGAGCGGCGCGCGAACGCAACGGCGCCGAGGTCGATTACTTGCCGGTCTTGGCGGATGCTTTACTGCGGCAAGGCAAGTTCGCCGATGTCGCCGACCTGATCAAGCCGGGCGACCGTCCGCCGGCACTCGAAAGCCAGCTGCGCTTGGCGCTCGGCATCGCAGCTGAAGGGCAGCACGATCCTAAAAAGGCCGAGGCGTTGCTGCGCGACTCCGTCCGGCTCGATCCAAAGGCGGTGCCGCCCAAGATTGCCTTGGCGCGCTTTCTGTTCGCGCGCAATCCGACCGAGGCGAACAAGCTGGTTGATGAGGCGATCACCGCCGACCCGCGATCGATCCAGGCGTTGCAAGTCAAAGGCGAAATGCTGCTCAAGCAAGGCGACCAGGCAGGCGCTATAAGCCGCTTCGACGCCGCCCTCAAAATTGATCCGAAAAATGTCTCGGTGCGTCTGAACCGCGCCCAGCTCAACATCTCACAAGACAAATTTCAAGCGGCTGATGAAGACCTCGATCCTATTATTAAGGCTAATCCTAATAATTTCATGGCCAATTATCTTCGGGGCTTGGAATTCGCCAAAAAGAAGAATTATACCGAAGCTGATCGGATCTTTGAACATCTGCAACCGCTTTTTCCGAAGTTCGTCGGCGGATATTACCTCGCTGGAGCAACAAAATTTGAGCTCGGACAATATGCACAAGCAGAAACACTCCTTGAAAAATATCTCGCCCGGGTACCTAACGATCCCCGAGCGATCCGGTTGATCGCAAGCGCCGCGCTGCGGCAACAGGCGCCGGGCCGCGCAATCGAATATCTGAAGCCGATCGTAGCCAAATCGCCGTCGGATGCACAGTCGGTCACTTTGCTCGGCAATGCCTATATGGCGGCCGGCAAACCCGATCTCGCGTTGCAACAGTTTGAAAAAGCGGCCTCTCTGGAACCCAAGAATCCGTCGATCGAGACACGGGTTGCGCTGTCCGAGATCAGCGCTGGCAACAGCAAGCAGGGGCTGGCCGAACTCGAGCGCGTGTACGATACCGAAGCCGGCGCGACGATCGCCGGGCCGACCCTGGTGCTGAGCGAATTGCGCGCCGGCCAGATCGATAAGGCCGCCAAGGTCGCGGCGGCGCTGATCAAGCGCGATGGCAACAACCCGCTTTATCTGACCTTGTCGGGCATGGTGCATGTCGCTCAACATGACAATGCCGGGGCCGAGAGCGCGTTTCGCGCCGCCTTGGAAAAACAACCAGGCTTCGCGCCCGCGCAGCGCGATCTGGCGCAGCTCTATCTGGCAACGGCGCGGCCTGACGACGCCAAGAAAATCTACAGCGACTGGCTCAAGCAGAAACCCAACGACGTCGCCGCCTTGTTGGGGTTGGCAAATGTCGCCGCCGCGCAAAAGAATTGGTCTGACGCAACCGACGAATTGAACCGTGCCCGCACCATCGCACCGAACGACCCCGCGCCCGGCTTGGCCCTGGTGCGCCTCTACGAGCTGCGCCAGGATTGGACCAATGCAAAATCGACAGCGAGCGCGTTAAGCGTCCAGTTCCCTTCGGATGTCGCCGTGCTCGAAGCCCAGGCCCGCGCCCAGCTTGGCGCCGGTGACATAAATGGCGCAATCTCCAGCTATAAGCGGGCCTACGAGCTGGCGCCCGATGCGCCGCAAACCCTGGCGCGTTATGTGGCGCTGCTCGATTCAGGGAAATATTTCCGCGAGGCCCGCGCCGTGTTGCAGGCCGCGGTCGCCAAGAACCCCAAAAATATCTCCTTGAAGCTCGACCTAATCCGCGCCACGGCGCAAGCCGACGGTTTGGACGCGGCAATTGCCAAGGCAAATACCTACGCCAAGGACGACCCGACCAGCGGCGCCTACGATCTGGCCGCGGCAGGTCTCTACGAAAAGGCCGGACGGATCGGGGACGCGGTTGCGTTGCTGGAAAAATCGGCGGCCGCTCGGCCGGCCGACAATGCGACTGTGATCACGCTCGCCCGCGACTACATTCGGATCGGCGATTTCGCGAAAGCAGAGGCGATGCTGACCGATCGGTTGAAGGCCGATCCCAAAACCATCGCCGTGCGCATGGTTCTCGCCCCCCTCTATTTGGCGACCGGGCGACCGGCCGATGCCGAGAAAATCTATAACGACGTGCTGGCGCAAAAGCCGAGCGACGTTGCCGCCTTGCTCGGGCTTGCCGATGTTGCGATCGCGCAGAAGAAATGGTCGGCGGTGACCGACGATATCGCCCGGGCGCGCGCTGCCGCGCCAAAAGATCCGGCGCCGGCGCTCAAGCTGATCAACTTCTATGGCATGCGCCAGGACTGGAAGAACGCAACCGCAACTGCCGATCAGCTGGTGACAAAATTTCCGAACAATGTCGATGTGCTCGACGCCCAGGCCCGCGCTCAGTTCGGTGCCGGCGACACTGCGGCGGCAATCGCCACCTACAAGCGCACCTATGCGCTTGCGCCCAATTCGACGCTGATCCTGAGCCGCTACCTGGCGACATTGAACGCCGCCAAGAATTATACCGAGGTGCGAAACGTCCTTCAGGCCGCGCTCGCGCGCGATCCGAAGAACGCGTCGATCAAATCGGATTTGATCCGCATCGAAGCCAAAATCGGCGGATTGCCTGCGGGAATTGCCAAGGCTAAAGCCTTCGTCAAAGACGATCCGAACAATTCTGTTTACGATCTCGTCGCGGCCGATTTGTACCGGCAAGCCGGCAAGGGTGCCGAGGCAACCGCGCTGCTCGAAAAGGACCTGGCGGCGCAGCCAAAGGACGACAATCTCCGCATTGGCCTCGCCCGGCTTTACAAAGAAACCGGCAAAGAGGCGAGAGCCGAGGCGGTGCTGGAAGATCAGCTCAAGGCCGACCCGAAAAACTACAATCTCGGCGCCGCCTTGGCTGCGCTCTACCTCGACGCCAAGAAATACGATGCCGCCACTTCCGAATATACGCGGCTGCTCGCTGTGCGACCGGCCGATCCGGCGGTGCTGAACAATCTGGCATGGCTCTATCAGCAGAAGGGCGATCTGAACAAGGCGCACGAGCTGGCGCAGCGGGCGGTCGCGGCGGCGCCGAGCGCACCTGAGATCGACGACACCTTCGGCTGGATCTTGCTGGCGCAAGGCGATACTGGCAAAGCCGTCACTTATTTGACCGCCGCCAATGTCTCCGCGCCCACCAACCCGGCGATCCAGTATCACCTCGCGGTGGCGCTGCAAAAGGTCGGACGCGTCGCCGACGCGCAGACGATGCTGGAGAAGCTGCTCGGCTCCGGCGCCTCCTTCACCGACAAAGCCGATGCCGAAAAGCTTTTGCAACAGCTCAAGCGCGGCTGAGTGGCCGGCGCTCTGTTGCCTGTGGGGCTAACCACGAGAACCGCTTCAGTGTAGCACCAGCACGATGCCCAGGCTCAGCGTCAACCTCAACAAGATCGCGCTGTTGCGCAATTCGCGGCGCACCGGTGTGCCGGAGGTGCGGCATTTCGGGCGGATCGCGCACGACGCCGGGGCCGACGGGCTGACCATGCATCCGCGGCCGGACGAGCGCCACATCCGCGCCGAGGACGTGCGTGCGGTGGCCGAGATGATGCGGCCGTGGCGGCCCGGTTTCGAGCTCAATATCGAGGGCTATCCCGACCGGCGCCTGCTCGACCTCGTCGCCGAGGTCAGGCCGGAGCAATGCACGCTAGTCCCTGATGCACCGGGTGTGCTGACCTCCGAGGAGGGCTGGAAGCTCGATGCCGCCCAGCACAGCCTTGTCGATCAGGCGTTGGCCGAGCTGGAGCCGCTCGGCTGCCGCGTGATCCTGTTTGTCGATCCCGATCCCGCTGCGGTCGCCGCGGTGCACAACACCGGCGCCGACGGCATCGAGATCTACACCGGCTCCTATGCCGCCGCGTTTCGCGCCGGCGACCCGGCCGAGCTGTTGGGCAGCTGCGCGGCAACCGCGGCACGCGCCAAAGAGCTCGGCCTCGTCGTCAATATCGGCCACGACCTCAACCTCGACAATTTGCCGCCGTTGGTCGCCGCTTTGCCCGGTTTTGCCGAGGCTTCGATCGGGCACGAATTGACCGCGGACGCGCTGGTCATGGGGTTCGCCGCGGCGGTGCGCGCCTACAAGGCGGCACTGGGCGCGTGATCCTGCGCCGCGTTCGCGGCCCTCGACAGTTCGGAAAGCGTTCGCATCCTTGTGCTATAAGGCAGCATCAAGCGACGAGGATGCCCGCAGCGATGCGTTACGTCAGACGGGTGTTGCAGCCGGGCGAAACGGTCGTCTATGCGACCCGGCTGCACTGGTTGATCTATGTCCGGGCCGCGGTGCTCATGGTGATCGCCGTGGCGGTGGCGATCACCACGAGCTTGGTCGCCGATAAGCCCAATATCAATCTCGCGCTGTGGATCGTGTCGGCGATTTTTGCGCTGCTGGCGCTCTCTTCCGCGCTGCGCGCCTTTATCCGCCGGGCCACTACCGAGCTTGCCATCACCGACCATCGGGTCATTTACAAAACCGGGTTGCTGGCGCGCCATACCCTCGAAATGAACCGGTCCAAGGTCGAAAGCGTCGATGTCGATCAGACGATCCCCGGCCGCATTTTCGGCTACGGCACGATCATCGTACGCGGCACCGGCGGCAGCCTCGAGCCGATCCGCCAAATCGTCGATCCGCTGAGCTTTCGCAGCCACCTGACGGTCTCAGGCTAGTGTCCCGAGGGCTGTGCCGGCAAACCCACGCGCCTTGGCGAAACGTTACAAAGCGGCACCGTCGCCTGAGGTTTTGGCAAAGCTGCCCCGAGGCTGCAATCCGAATGAAGCGGCCCTGGAAGCGGGCGTGCGGAGAATTACATGTTGCGGCGGCTTGGCCCCGGTTGGCTCCGCGCCGCTCCGCCTTTTGAACGGGATCCCGATGACCAGCTTTTCGCGCTTGCAGCGCACGCTCGCCCGGACCGCCGCCGCAGCGCTGATGCTGATGGCGCTGCATGGCTGCGACAGCGCCGGCGCCGGCACGGCCACGTCGAACGGTTCGGCCGATTTCAATCTCCTCCACGACGTCTTTCGCAAGGTCGAGAATAATTACGTCCAGCCGGTAAACGAGAACGAGCTGACGACCGACGCGCTCAAGGGCATGCTGAGCCGGCTCGATCCGCATTCCGACTATATGGATGAAGATCAGTACCACCAGATGTCGGCGGTCACCCGCGGCGAGTTCGGCGGGATCGGCATCGAGCTGACCTTAGAGGGCAAGGTCCCCGAGGTCATCGCCCCGATCGAGGGCACGCCGGCCGCCAATGCCGGGATCGAGCCCGGCGACCGCATCGTCAGGATCGACGGCCAGCCAACCACCGGCATGGATGTCGAGGCGATCGTCAAGCGGCTGCGCGGCGAAGCCGGGTCCCGCGTTACCTTGACGGTCGTCCGCACCGACCGGCCGCCCTTTGATGTCGCGTTGACCCGCGCGGTCATTCATGTCGTTTCGGTCAAATCCTCGCTCCAGCCCGATCGCATCGGCTATGCCCGGATCACCGCCTTTACCGAGAGCACCGCGACCGATCTGGCGAGCGCGATCACCCGCCTCAAGGAACGTGCGCACGGCCGGCTCAACGGCTTTATCCTCGATTTGCGCAACAATCCCGGCGGGTTGCTCGACGCCGCGGTCGATGTCACGGGCGAGCTCGTCGATGGCGGCACCGTGGTCACGACGCGCGGCCGCAACCCCGAGGACGACCATGTCTATCGCGCCCCGGTGGCCGGGGATTTGCTGCCCGGGGTGCCGATGGTGGTGCTGATCAACAGCGCCTCGGCCTCGGCCGCCGAGATCGTCGCCGGGGCGCTCCAGGACCATCACCGCGCGCGGGTCATGGGCACCCGCAGCTTTGGCAAAGGCTCGGTGCAGACGATCATCCCGCTCGAAGGGCACGGCGCGCTGCGCCTGACGACAGCGCTCTACTACACGCCGTCGGGCCGCTCGATCCAGGGGCACGGCATCACCCCGGACATCGTCGTCGGGCTGCCCAAAAACGAGCAGGTGGCGAACGCCCTCGTCACTTACGAGAGCGACCTTTACGGCGCCTTCAAAAATGCCGGCGGGCTCGGCGTCCGCCGTCCCACCGCCGCATCGGCGGGGCCGGATGCCGAGCCCTACGACCATCCGATCAAGCCACTGAACATCGGAACCAGCAACGACGCCCAGTTTGAGGCCGCGCTCGACTACCTGCACCGCGCGGTGCGCCGCGACATCGGCACCCACCACGGCTGATCGGGTTCAAGGCAGCGGGAGGCGCAAGGTAAGGCTCGACCGCGCACCGCGTCCAACCCAGCGCAGAAACGAGCGGGTGTTGCGCAGGTGCCCGTAATCGTCAAACTGGAACAGCACAAAGAGCGCATAGACCTTGCGCGGGTCGAGCCGCCGCAGCAGCCGGATGCGCACCAGCATCGTGATGCCGAGATCGGAAAGGTGGTTGTTTGCAACCGCCTCGCGCAATGTAAGCTTCGGCACGTCGACGACGAAATCGCCCAGCGCAGCACCTTCGGCGAGCTGCCCCGCCGCCGGATCGTAGCCGTAAACGCGCCCGCCCAACCGGAACGCGAAGCCGCGCCGGAACACAAAGCGCAACAGCAGGCGAAATTTGTTGAGCTTGCGCTCAAGCCCGCGGATATCTGCGGCCGAAATCTCGACCCCCTCCTCGGCGACGAGGCGCCGCTCGGTCAGCGTTGCGACCCGCTTCGACGGCATCAGACGATAGTTCTCGGGCGCCGGCGCAGACCAGCCGAACCCGTCGAGGTCCAGTGTCGCATAGGGCGGCAGAAGCTGCGTTCGCCCGCGCCAATGCCGGCAGAGATCACGATAGAGCGTGCGATGCTCGTTGGCCCAGCGGCTGTCCGCCCGGTCGAACACCGCCTGGCTCGCAAACGGCATGTAGAAATCGGCGGCGAGCCGGTCGGCGAGCCGGCACACCCAATCGACATAATGGCGCGGCGTGCGCAGCGAAACCGTGCCGCGCTCGTCGTTAAAGCTGTTGACGAGGCTCGCCGGCGAATAGCTGCACAACAGCACCCGCGGCTTTTTCACCCGGTCGGCGAGCCGACGCACCGCGCGCAATACCGGCGGCGGCGGCTTCGCGTCGTTGAAATTGAGGATCAGCGCGCCGGGGGCATCGATGAGCAGCAGGCTGTCGTCGTTCCATAGCGGCAGTGACATGACCGCGACACCTTTGGCGAGCCGGCGCCATCGCCGCGGCGCGAGGCACTCGGCGCCAAACCCGCGCTCGCGTATATGGTCGAGAAAGCCGCGCTCGCTCAGCGCCGGGAACAGATAGGACGGGCCGCGGCCGAGCCGGCGGATCGACGGCATATGAAAATGGTCGGGATGCTCGTGCGTCACATAGACAAAGGCGCTCGCCGAGAGCCACTCGATCTCGGCCGGGCTCGGATAATGCTGCAGCCACCAGCTGCGCCAATAAACCGAGCCGACGAGCCAGGGATCGGTCAGCAGCAGCGGCGGCTCGCCTTCGCGATAGATCGCAAGCGAGGCATGGCCGAGCGTTCGCGCCCGCCATTCCGCCGCCCACAAAGGTGCGGTGCCGGCTACAGGCGGGCGATCAGCGGCGCCAGGAATTCGCGCAGGACCGGCGACCATTTGGCGTGCTCGGGCCCGCTTGCCGAATGGCCGAGATCACTGTCGATCTCGAAATAGCGGGCATCGACCCCGGCCGCTGCAAGGTCCCTCATGACGCCCGCCGCGATCGACGGCGGAAACAATTTGTCGGTGCGGCAGAGCACATAGAGCACCTTGGCGCGGATCCTGGGAAACTCCGGCACGGTGTCGAAGCCGATCGTCGCCCGGCGCAGGATCACCAGCGAATTGGTGTCCCATTGCTGCGCCCAATCGGTCGCAAGCTGCCGGATCGCCCGTTCGCGCGCCGCCTTGTCGGGATAGCGCCCGGCAAGCTGCTCGTCATAGCCGTAGTTCATCAGGGTTTCAAAGCGCAGCTCGGTCAGCACCGCCTTGGCCCCGCCGCGGTCGTAATAATGGCCGCCATTCCAGTCGGGGTCGGTTGCGAGCCGGGCTTCGAGCTCGGCCAACCGCTCCCTGGCGTTGCGCGCCCGAGGTGCGGTCACGACCGCCGCGATTCCGTCCATGAAATCAGGATAGGCAACGGCCCATTGGAACGCCTGATAGCCGCCATAGGACGGGCCGGCGACGGCGACGAGATGTCGGATGCCGAGCGAATCGACGAGCGCCTTTTCGGCGGCGACGATGTCACGCACCGTGATCGGCGGAAAATCGGGCCCATAGGGCTGGCCGGTTGCGGGGTTGAGGCTGGCGGCATTGGTCGAGCCGAAGGATGAGCCCAGCATGTTCGAGGCAACAACAAACAGCCGGTCGGTGTCGATTGCCTTGCCCGGCCCGATCAGCCCGTCCCACCAGCCCGGCTGGTTGCCGTTTGCCAGGTTGCGGCCGGCGGCGTGGTGGCTGCTGGTATAGCCGTGCGTGACCAGCACCGCGTTGCGCCTGTCAGAGGCGAGCCGGCCATAAGTCTCATAGGCGATGCGGGCTTCGGGCATGACGGCACCACCGGCCACGTGGAAATCTCGGATCAGGAAATGCTTATCCTCGACGGCGCCGAGATCGCCGCCACGCGCCGCCAGCTCAACCGACATCGGCTTCTCCCTCCCACTGATCCGGCGAGGAGTTTGCCACGCTGCCGGCGGCGGTGCCATGGCTGAGGCTTCCGCTCCGCCGCCGATCGCGCTACATCCGGCGGCTATGCGCGCGCTCTGGTCGATTCCGACGCTGCTGGTGCTTGCCGCCTGCGAGGGTGCGCCGCAACCCTCGCCACCCGAGCAGATTCGGGCCTACTTCCCGCCCGGCGGGGTCGTCGATACGATCGAGATCGACGCAACCGAGCGTTTGCCGTTGCGCAGCGCCGAGCTCCTCGCCCCCGACGGCCATACGCTCGCGACCGGCTTGGTTTCGCTCCGACCGTCGCCGACCGCCACATTCTCCCAGCAATTCCCGACCGGTCCCTATAGCGCCGGCTCCTTCGGGATCAGCAATGCGGTCGGCGCCAACCCGCTCGGAGCGGCCGTCGTCGGTGCCGCCCCGCAAACCCAAACCACTCTCCTTGCCACGATCTCCACCGCCTCGATCCCGGTGCCCGACCCGCTCGCTTATCGTCGCGACTGGCAAAAATACCGTATCCAGCTGCGCTTCGGCGCCCCGCCCGGCGAAATCCAAACCCGCGACATTCCGGCTCCGCCGCCGCCGCCGGCATAGCGGTGCTTGCACGCTCGCTTTTGTCGCGGTCGCACAAGCGCTATCGTGACCGCGCTCGAAATCCGCAGCAGGGATGTTCACATGGCTTTTTACGAGTTGCGCCGATACAAGGTCCTGCCGGGCAAGATGGACGAATGGGTCAAGATCATGGAGCAGGAGATCATCCCGTTCCAGGTATCGAAGGGCATGGTCATCACCGGTAGCTTTCGCGGCGAAACCGATGATTCGTGCTATGTCTGGATGCGCCGGTTCGAAAGCGAGGCCGAGCGCGAGGCGCTCTACAAAGCGGTGTACGAGAGCGATTACTGGAAAAACGAGATCGCGCCGCGGGTACCGCAATGCCTCGACCGCTCGGCGATGGTCGTGACCCGCATCGTCCCGACCCCGAAATCGGGAACGCAGTAAATCATTGGTCTGGATATTTGACGCGGCGGGGTGGCTCGTACTACCCCGCCGCGATATATCAGTGCGGCCGGCGGCCCGCTGATTTTACAGAGCTAAGGTAATCGACAGGCTTTTCGAGGCATTGGGCACAGCAAAAGGCGTGAATGAGTGACTTGCGTTATGCGACACCCCGCCCGAGCTGAAACCGTTGTTGGTCGATACGCTGACCGAGACATTCATCTTTGTTTGCGCGTTGAGGACCTGCCAGATGTAGTGGATCGTCGTCTTACATGTCCCTTTGTTGCCGGTGCGAATGACGTTGTTGCTGCCGCTCGCCGAATTGGTGAAGGACGAATCAAATGAGTTGAGCGTGACGGTGCAGCTGATCGTCTGATCCTGCGGGATTTGCGAATCAATTTGAACGGTGGTCGTCACCGTGATGACACCGGTGCGCAGCAAATCGACCGCCGCCGGGGCAAGCACGGCTTGCGGGGTAAAGGTTCCGGTTGTTGTGTCCATCGTGCCCGCGATTCCGGTATTGGCGGCCTCGGTCGTCACTGGACAAGCCAAGGCTGAGCAGAACAACGCGGCGCCCACAGCCGCGGCAAGCGTCTTCATTTTCTATTCCTCTCCACTGGCTGAGCCCCGAAGCCGGGCTGCGTCGGGTCGATCGAAATTTCCCCCGTAACATTTCGATAATACCGCAACCAACCACGAGAATCCAGCAAATCCGGAGGTTGCAATGCTTTTCTATCTTTGAGAAGGTCGGCTCGATACCCGATTGCGACCGTCCCTATCGAACTGCTGCACCTGCCGCCGGTTCTGTGCCAGACTGCGCCGCGGGGGTGTCGGGCGTGTCGGAGAGGAAGAAGCCCATGCAATTAATGTACTTCACCGAGCAGCCGATGTCGGCCTATCCGGCCGAGGAAGGCCTGAAGTTTGGCGCGACCGCGCTGATGTTCTCCAACAAGTATTTCGACCCGGTGGCTGGCAGCCGCCTCTATAATGAATATCTTGAGCATTATATTTATGCCGAGGAGATGGGCATCGACGGCTTCATGCTGAACGAGCATCACAATGCGCCGTTCTGCATGCAGGCGAAATGCAACATCTTTGCCGCGATCCTTGCCGCCGCGACGAAGCAGGCGAAGATCATCCTGTTGGGCAACCCGTTGCCGCTGGCCGAGAACCCGGTGCGGCTCGCCGAAGAATTGTCGATGATCGACATGATCTCGAAGGGTCGGCTCGTCTCCGGTTTTGTCCGCGGCGGCGGCCAGGAGCAGCTTGCCGCCGGCGTCAATCCCGCCTTCAACCGCGAGCGCTTTCAGGAGGCGCATGATCTGATCGTTGCTGCCTGGACGCGGCAGGGGCCGTTCCGCTGGGAGGGCACGCATTACCAGCACCGCGTTGTCAACCCTTGGGCGGTGCCGCTGCAAAAGCCGCATCCCCGGGTTTGGATCCCGGGTGTGATCAGCCCCGAGACGATCGTCTGGGCGGCGCAGCGCGGCTACCCCTATATCGCGCTCAACACGCCGATCGACCGCACCAAGCAGATCTGGCAGATCTACGACAAGGTCGCGGTCGAAGCCGGCTTTACGCCGGGTCCCGACTATCACGGCATGCTGAAGCAGATCCATGTCGCCGAGACCGAGGAAAAGGCGCTCGAAAACGCCGCCCAATTCCGCTGGATGCAAGGCGAGTTCACCGGTCTCGCCCACCCGGTCTGGAGCACGCCTTCAGGCTATGGCAGCCCCGAAAACCGGCGTGCCTTTGTCGAGTTCGCTTCCGGCCGGTCGAAAAACCCGCGCTATCGCCCGGAATTGTCAAAGCAGCTCGAAGATTTGATGATCATCGCTGGCACGCCAAAACAGGTGATCGCCAAATTGCGCATCCTGCTGGAAGAGACGCGACCCGGCATTCTTGGCGTCTGGGGTAATGACGGCACCGTTACCCATCGGGACGCCAAGACCTGCATCCGGCTGCTCGGCCAGGAGGTGTTTCCGGCGGTGCGCGAGATGGCCAAGGAATTGGGCTTGGAGAGCCCGTTCGAAACCAACCAGCCGGTCAGCGTCGA
>DASXAM010000017.1:0-20878 GCA_036404275.1 Allostellaceae bacterium | reverse complement strand
CCGCTTCAACCAGCAGCGCTATGTCAACATCTGGCCGCGCCCGGTGCAAACGCCGCACCCGCCGATCTGGATCCCGGGCGGCGGCTCGGTCGAGACCTGGCAGTGGTGCGCGCAGATGGACTACGTCTACGCCTATCTTTCTTACTTTGGCTACAAGGCCGGCCAGGCGACGATGACCGGCTTTTGGAACGAGATGGCGCGGCTCGGCAAGGACCGGAACCCGTACCGCGCCGGATTTCTGCAATTTGTCGGTGTCGCCGAGACGCGCGAAGAAGCCTATCGCCTCTATCGCGAGCCGGCCGAATATTTTTATGGCCGCTGCCTTCATGTCGATGCCCGCTTTGCCAACCCGCCCGGCTATACCAGCGAAGCGACGATGCGTGCCGGGGTGCAGGGCCAGGTCGCCCAGGCGGCGCAGGCTTCGACCCCGCCGCGCTACGCGACCAAGTTTCAGCAATTGGCGCGCGAGATGGATGCGATCGTCGACAAAGGCTATGTCATCATCGGCTCGCCCGACGAGGTAGCGGACCAGCTCAAAAAAGTCGCCACCGACCTCAATGTCGGCCATCTGATGCTGCTCTTGCAGTTCGGCAGCATGGGCAAGCAGCTGGCGGCCTACAATACACGGCTGTTTGCCGAGCGGGTCATGCCGCAGCTCGAGGATCTGTTCTCGGAATGGGAGGACCGCTGGTGGCCGCAGCCGATGGCTCGGCCGGCGCGGGCCGTTCCGGGACCGATCCCGTCGGCGCGAATGGCCGCCGAGTAAGCCCGGGCTGTGCAGGGCCGGCCCGGCACCGCCGCAGAAAGGCGCGTCCAGCCGGCATCCGGCGCGCGGATCAAGACGCGTGCGGCGAGCATTGCCGAGCGCGCGCGTGAGCTTGCCGAAGCCAACGAAAGGCTTCGTCGGGAGCGGGCGCTTTCGGAGCTGATCATCGAAAGCGCCGCCGAAGGGATTATCGTCGTCGATACCGAATTGCGGCACCTGGTATGGAACCCTGCGATCGAGGGTATTAACGGCCAGCCGCGCAGCGCCGTCCTGGGCAAGACCGTGTTCGAGGTCACACCGGGTTTTGCCGACCATCCGGTCGGCCGGGCCTGGCGCCAGGCGGTGTCGGGCAAACGAGCGGAAATCCGCGACTTCCGGTTCTTTTCGCAGGCGCGCGGCGCCGAAGTCATCTATGACGCCGACTTCACGCCGCTCTATGCGCGCGGCGGCGCCATTGTCGGCGCCATTTGCATATTGCACGAAACCACCGACCGGCATCGCGTCGAGGAGATGCTGCGCCAATCGCAAAAGCTCAAAGCGGTGGCGCAGTTGACCGGCGGCGTCGCGCACGATTTCAACAACCTGCTGACCGCGGTCGTCGGCTGCCTCGAGCTGATCCGGCTGCAAGCCGCCGACGAGCGCACCGCCAACCTCGCCGCCGCCGCGCTGCGCTCGGCCAACCGAGGTGCTGTGCTGGTCCAGCAGCTTCTTGCTTTTGCCAGCCGGCAAGAGTTGCGGGCGGAGGCGACCGATCTCGATGCCCTGTTGCGGGACATCGAAGTTCTGCTGGCACGAACGGTAGGCGACAGCGTCGATATCGTCCTCGACAACGCGCCCGGCCTCTGGCGCTGCGAGATCGATGCGGCTCAGCTCGAGGCGGCGGTCATGAACCTCGTGATCAATGCGCGCGATGCGATGCCGCGGGGCGGCCGGGTGACGCTGCGAACGCGCAATTTGACGGCGGAGGCGCTTCCCGCCGATGCCGATCTGCGGCCGGGCGAGTATGTCGCCCTCGCCGTCGAGGATAATGGGGAAGGCATGACGCACGAGGTGATGGCGCGCGCCTTCGAGCCGTTCTACACGACCAAGGAGACCGGCAAAGGTACCGGGCTCGGCCTTTCGATGGTGTATGGCTTTGCCAGGCAATCAGGCGGCGAGGTAAGGCTCGAAAGCACCCGCGGGGCCGGCACCTGCGTCACCCTCTACCTGCCTCGCGCTGCTTTGTCGACCGCCGCCGATCGAGGTGACGTCGCCGAGATGGCGCAGCGAGGCTCCGGCTCGATACTCGTCGTGGAAGATGACCGCGATGTTCGTGAGGTTTCGATCGCGATGCTGTCGAGCCTCGGCTATCGCGTGTCGGTTGCCGGCGGCGGCACGGCAGCGCTCGAAGCGTTGCGGCGGCCCGGCCCGATCGACCTCCTGTTTATCGATCTGGCGATGTCCAGCGGCATATCGGGTGTGGCGCTGGCACGCGAGGCGCGGCTGATCCGCCCGAATTTGCCGGTGCTGCTGACCACCGGCTGTGCCGGCGACGGGCCGGAGGCAAACGAATTTCCGATCATCGCAAAACCGTTCCGGCGGGCCGAGCTCGGCCGGGCCGTTGCCGAGCTGATGGCCGCCTCGCGTGGGCTGACGGAGTAACGGTCGCCAACCATCAACGGGGATCTTTGTGACCGAACCGGTAACATCTTCAGTGGAGGTCAACGGCTTTTCGTGCCGGGTCTGGACCGCGGGGCATGGGCCGAAGCTCGGGTTTCTCGCGGGGTTCGGCGGGCTGCCGCGCTGGACACCGTTTCTCGACGAGCTCGCCCGCGCGCGCACCGTCGTCGTGCCCTCGCTGCCGGGGTTTCCGGGCGGCGATCTCGGGCATCTCGTGCTCGACAGCCATCTCGACTGGGTCCTGGCGATCCGCCATCTGCTGGCCAAGGCCGGCCTTGACGGCGCCGATCTGGCGGGCAGCTCGCCGGGGGCCGCCTTTGCCGCCGAAATCGCGGCGATCTGGCCGCAATCGGTGCGCCGTCTGGCCCTGATCGCACCGTGGGGCCTGTTTGACGAAAAAGCGCCGATGGCCGATCCGTGGGCGCAGCGCGCGCCCGATATCCCGCCGCTCCTCTGCGCCGATCCGGAGCGCTGGAACGCGCTTAAGACCGAGCCCGAAGGGGCGAATTCGCCGGAATGGCCGATCGAGCAGACCCGCGCCGCCGAAGCCGCGGCACGCGCTTTCTGGCCGCTGGGCAACACCCGCCTCGAAAAGCGGCTGCCGCTGATCGAGGCGCCGACCCTGCTGCTGCGCGGCGGCGCGGACCGCGTGCTGCCGCTAGGCTACCTCGACCGCTTTGCCGCCGCCATCGCCGGCCGCACCGAGATCGAATCCATCCCCGATGCCGGCCATTTGGCCGAGCTCGACAAGCCCGCGGAAGTCGCCGCCGCGATCCTGCGCTGGACCGCCTGACGCATCGCTCGGATAGCTGGCGGGGAGACCTGCGTTCGGCGATTAGCCGGTGGCAAGACGGGTGAGAAGGCCGATGTTCGCGGCACCGTCGAGACCGGCGACGGCTTCGCGCAATTCGCAAGCGCGCGGTGCACCGAGCACAGGCTCGACCAGGGTGTCGAACTTGGCGGTGAGGCGGCGCCCCTGCTCGGCGATGTCGGCGGCCGGGATGCCGGCATCGTGGCGCGCCGAGACCCGGCGGCCGTCACGCAGCTCGATGTCGATCTCGCTCAGGGTTTGCGGCCAGCCCTCCTGGAAATCGAAGGAGAGCCGCTGGCGCAGCGCGGTCAGCCCCGGATTGTGGGCGTTCGCCTCGCTATAGGCGCCGAGGTCAGCGGTATCGATCCCGGCGAGCGCCATCGCAACGGTCTGACGCAAGCTGAACTTGCTCTGCAACCCGTCGGTAGGGCTCGGGATGTTGCACACCCGATCGGTGCTCCGGTCGATGCGCAATGTAATGGCGGCGATGTCGTCCGGGCGCAGCTGGTAACGACGGCGCACTTCACGGGCGCATTCAATTGGCGCATGGGTGAAATAGCAGGCGGCGTGGTACTTGAAGAGGTTCGAGAGAATGTGCCAGCCGCCCTGCGGCTCGGCGAGTGCCGCTTCGGGCGCGAAATCGGGTCCGTGCGTCGCGGCAAAGCCCTGGACGCATTCGAGAAGATCGGTCCGGCTCGAAAACCCGCGCGCCGCGAGCCGTGCCGCCAAGAGACCGTTTTGCGCCGCCTTGCCGGCGTGAAACGGCTTGCACATCGTGCCGAACTCGGATTTGAGCCCGGCCGCCTGGGTCCCGGCAATGCCGAGCGCGGTCGCGGTCTGCTCGGTGTCGAGACCGAGGAGGCGCGCGCACGCCGCAGCGGCGCCGAGGGTCCCGATCGTCGCCGTCGAATGAAAGCCGAGGTCGTAATGGCCGGGGCTCAGCGCCGCGCCGATGCGGCATTCGGCCTCGTAGCCGGCCACAAAGGCGGTCAGCACGTCGCGGCCGGAGCTGCCCAGAAGCTCGGCCAAGGCCAACAGGCCCGGCAACACCGCGACCGTGGGATGGCCCGGCATAGCGACGTTGACATCGTCGAAATCCAGTGCATGCCCCGCCGCCCCGTTGACCAGCGCCGCCGCCAGCGCGGGCAGATGCCGGTCATGGCCGACAATGCTCGCCTGCGGCGTCCCGCCCGCTTCCTCCGTCTCGTCGAGCAAGATGGCGACGAGCGGATCGCCGGCCCCGGCGACGGCCACGCCGAGATAATCGAGCACGCATTGCCGTGCCACTTCGCGCACCGCATCGGGCAGATCGGCATAGCGCAGCCTTGCCGCCCGGGCCGCCAAAACCCGTGTCAAGCCTTCGTCCATCTCATCCTCCCGACCTCGCCAGCCAACAGAGATTGCGTCGTCGCCGCTTAGCGGACTGGCCTTTCGGCCAGCGTTTCACCGACCGAACGGGAAACGGCGTGCTCAAGCATTAGCCAAGACAGATATGGCAACGGGGTGTCACGCGCCGACTTTCAATTCGGCGCGCAAATCGGCGAGCACCTGAGTGCGCGAGCGGGTCTGCCAGCGCCGGCGGCGGCCAATCGGCTCGTTCTCGATCTCGGGAAACACTTTGCAGGCGGCAAAGACCGGCCCGGAGCCGGCCATGATCGCCGGCAACTCGCGCGAAAAGTCGTCGAGTTCGGTAAAGGCGAAGGCGCGCGGATAGCCGGCGCCGCGGGCGATCACGTCATAGGCGATGTTTTTGGCGTTCGGCACCGGCTGACCGCCGGTCGTGGCGTAGCACTCGTTGTCGATCAGGAAATGATAGAAATTTGACGGCTGCTGCTCGGCGATCGTCACCAGGATGCCGAGGCTCATCAGGATGTCGCCCTCCGAATCGAACAGGATGACTTTTCGGTTGGGCTGGGCCAACGCCAAGCCCAGCGCAAACCCGGCATGTCCGCCCATCGCCGGGTCGCCAAACGGCAGATCGCGGTTTTGGTCACTGGTCAGATTGGCCCAAAAGCGGCCGCTGCGGCCGGGGATGACGATCGCATCCCCGCGCAGGGGTGCAAAGGCCTTCATCATATCGGCAACGTGCATCATCGCGGGTCTCGCCCTCTTCAGCGGTTGAAGCCGTGGTATTCGTCGCCGACCAGCACGACGACGGGCCTCTTGGTGCGCGCCGCCTCCTCGAAGGCGATCGAGATGCGCGGGGCGTCGGCGTCGTTTTCGACGAGATAGTAGTTGAGGCCGAACGCCAGCAGAAACCGCTCCGTATAGGTTGCAGCCGTGTCCGAATCGACGCCGTGGCGGGTCCAGCCGCGATAGCCGACCATCAGCACCACGCCGATCTCGAGGCTCAAGAGCCAGCCGCGGATTGAATCGCCGGATTCCATCATGCCGGTGTTCTGGATCAGGATCAGCGGCTTGGCACCGCCCGCCGCAAGCCCGGCGGCGACCGAGCAGGCATGGCCTTCGCGGCTGACGCCGACCAGCTGCAACGACGGTTCGGCCAGCATCAGCAGGTAAAGCCAGTTGGTCTCGCTGTCCGGCAGCCAAACGACATGGGTGATGCCGTTTTTCTTCATCTCGGCCAGAACCGTTTCCGGGCTCAGCGCCGCCGCATTGGTCTCACTCATCGGCCGCTCCCTACGACTTGAGATGCAACAAGTGTAATTCGCCGTGCTGGACAAAGCGACCATACCGCGGCCGACAACCCGTCATCGTGGGGCGGCGTTTCACGTCGGGCGGCTTTCGGCGCCGGGCCGCAGGCGGACGCGGGCGACGAAGATCGCCGACAGGCTGAACCAGAGGGCGGCGATCGCAAAGGCGACGCTGTAGGCAAAGCGCGCCGAGACCGCGAGCTTGGCGCCGGTGATGATCCAGCCGGTCAGGGCCGGCCCGAGGATCTGCGGCAGGACCAAGGCGACATGCCAGATACCCATGTCCTTGCCGGCGGTTTCGCTGTGCGGCAATACCCTCAGCGCCAAGGCCCAATCGACCGCCTGATAGGCGCCCCAGCCGGCGAAATAGACGAGAAACACCGGCACCGTTAGCCACAGGCCGGGGCGAAAGGCGATCAGCACATAGGCGATGGCGGCGCCGGCCATCATCCAGCTCGTCGCCTTGACGATCGCGAGGACGCCGTGGCGCTCGACGAGGCGTGCGGCGATAAGGCTCGCCGGGATGCCGAGCACGGCGCCGAGCCCGAGCAGCATTGGCAGGATTTTGTCCGGCTCCGCGACGCCGATCACGTCGCGCAGATAGAACAAAAGAAAGGTCAGCACCGACCAGACGCCGAGGTTGGCAAAGAGCCGGGTGACGAGCACCCAATAAAAGCTCTGATGGGTGTCGGGGCTGAGCCAGAACGAGCGGAGAAAGGGGCCGAGATCGAGCCGCCGCCGCGGTCCGGAAGCGGGCATCTCATGCACCCCTTTTACGGTCAGCCACAGACAAGCGAGATTGATCAAAATGAGCCCGGCGATGGCAGGGCCGGGGCGGCCGTGCGTGTAGAGCAGGACGGCGATGCCGTTGCCGACAAAGGTGCCGAGAATGCTCATGATGTTCATCCAGGCGCTGGCACGGGCCTGCTCGGTCGGCGGCACGACGTCGGGGATCAGCCCGGCATAGGGACCGCACGCCCAATTCCACCAAAACTGCAAATTCAGGATGACGAGCGCATAGAGCCAAATGCTGCGGCCGGGGCCGAACGGCACCAGCAGGGCGAGGCCGATGCAGGTGCCGATCATGCCGGCGACGAGAAACGGACGGCGGCGGCCTTGCGGATGGCGCGCCCGGTCGGAGAGCGCGCCGGCCAACGGCGCCATGACGAGGGCGATAAACGCGCCCGAAGCCTGGATCGTGCCGGCGATCCCTTCTTTGGCCGCCGCATCGGGACCGAGGATCGCGGCGATCTGGTCGGGCACGATGACCGGCACGACGGTCAGCCAATTGGCAAAAAGCGCGAACCATAAAAGCGAGACCGCGAGCTGGTCCAACAGCGAAAACGCGTTCGCTCGGCGCAAGGGCAGCGCCGCGGCGGCCTCGGACCCCTCGCTCATGCCGGTCCCCCATGAGAGTCGGCTCTAGAATGCCGCAATTTTGCCCGGTGTGTGAAACCCTCTGGCCGGGCGACGACAAAACCGGGCAAGGTCTCGTCCCGGCGCATAGGGAGAGGGTGATGCAGGCTGTGGTGTGCGAGGCATTCGGCGGTCCCCAGGTGCTGGCGCTGCGCGAGATGCCGGACCCGCCGCCGCCCGGTCCGGGAGAGGTGCAGGTGCGCATCCGGGCACGCGGCGTCCAGTATGTCGATGTGCTGATGCTCGCCGGCAAATACCAATTTCGGCCGGAACCGCCTTTTGTTCCGGGAAACGAGGGGACGGGCGAGGTGGTCGCGGTCGGGCCCGATGTCAAAGGGCTCGTGCCGGGCGACACGGTGATGAGCCGGCAGCGCCTCGGCGCTTTTGCCGAGCTCGCCAATTGCCGGGCGGCGGATTGCGACAAGGTGCCGGCGGCGCTGAGCCTTGCCGAGGCGGCGGTGTTCCGCGGCGCCTACCAGACCGCCTACCACGCGCTCCTCCAGCGCGGCCGGCTGCAACCGGGCGAGCGGGTGCTGATCCACGGTGCGGCGGGTGGGATCGGCCTGCCGGCGATCCAGATCGCCAAGCTGTTTGGCGCAGAAATCATCGCCACCGCCTCGACCGAGGAAAAGCGCGCGGTATGCCTCGCCGAGGGCGCCGGCCATGCAATTTCCTACGAGGCCGGGTTTCGCGACCGGGTCATGGAGCTGACAGGCGGCCGTGGCGTCGATATCGTCTACGATCCGGTCAATGGCCCGACCTTCGAGGAATCGCTGCGCTGCCTCGCCTGGGGCGGGCGCATCCTGATCCTGGGCTTTCTCGGCGGGGCCCCGGCCGCGGCGCGCAGCAATTACCTCTTGATCAAGGGGATCGAGGCGGTCGGGGTGCGCATCGGCGGGCTGAACGACGCGCACCCCGAAATCGCCGCCGCCAATTGGCGGACCTTGCTCGACCTTGCCGCCGCGGGAAAACTCAAGCCGCGCATCTGGCGGGAGTTTCCGCTCACGCGGGCGGCGGACGCGGTACAGGCATTGATCGACCGCGCTGTTATCGGCAAGGCGGTGCTCG
This sequence comes from Allostellaceae bacterium, assembly GCA_036404275.1. Classification (GTDB taxonomy): domain Bacteria; phylum Pseudomonadota; class Alphaproteobacteria; order ATCC43930; family CGMCC-115725; genus AP-15. The sequence goes on along the minus strand of DASXAM010000017.1, from coordinate 12,504 downwards.
TCGGCTGAAAGCGCGCCCGAGCCGCCGCCCGACACCCCTCGACTTGGAAGGGGTGCCCCGACCGCCGCGGAAAGGGCGAGGCCGGCTCAGCGGGCGGCGGCGCCGAATTCCTGGAGGAGGGCGGCGCGGACGGTGTCGAGATCGAGCCGGTGTGCTGCGGCGAGCGCTCCGGTTTCGACGACGATATCGTCAATGTCGCCGATCTCCTTCAGGCGCTTGTAGAGATCCTCGGCATGGAGGCCGAGGCCCTCGCCCAAAATCTCCATGAAATTGACGATCTCGAACGTCCGGCCCTTGCCGGCATCGCACAATTCGCGGTGGCACGCGTGATAGACCGTGGCCAAGGTCGTCACCCCGGCATCGGCGACCGCGGCGAGCTCGCGCTGCACCAGCTCGCGCTTGTAGGCCGGCAGGACCGCGAGGCTGTTCGCCTGGGTCCCGACCCGCGGCACGTCGATATCGACAAACTCGACGCCGGGGACGATCGACAACAGCTTTTTGACCGCCCCCATGACCTCGGGCAATACCGGCCGCTCGTGCAGCGCGACGCGCTTTTCGACCCGATGCTTGATCAGCCCGGCCAATTCATCGGCGCGACTGGCGAGATAGACGAGAAACGGGTTGAAATCGAATGGCTTGGTGCCGAAACGCGCCTCGTAGTTCGGCAATTGCACCTCGCCGATCTGCACCTGGCAGCTCGGGCACCAGGACAAGACGGTCGATGAGCCGGCGGCGGCGAGACCGTCGATCGTCGCATAGCCGACCTTTGCCGTGTTGGCGTAATCGCCCTCGCGAAACTGGTAGACGCCGCAGCATTGGCCGGGGCCGCCCATGACCTCGTAATCGACCCCCAGCAAATCGAGCGTGTCGAGGCAGAGGAGCGCGATATGCGGCGTCTTCAGGATGTTGCAGCCGGTGTAGAAGACGATGTCGGGCGGGCTCTCGCGCGCCGGCCGGTCCTGGCCGCGCAATCGCGCCAAGGTCTCGGCCGGCAATTGCAGCCGCGACAGCACACGCACGCCGCGGCTCATATTGGCAAAGCCCTGGCGCCAACGCGTGGCGAGCGGCGCCCCCTCCTTGCGCGCGCGGGCGAAGCCGCGGGCCAGCTGCACCATAAAGCGCGGGTTGATGCCCTCGGGACACGCCGGAATGCAGTTGCCGCTGCCGCTGCACACATTGGCCCAGCGCACCGCCTCGTCGTTGCCGGCCCCGCCGGTGATCAGATCGACGATGCCCGCCGTCACCTCGCCGGGGTCGGCTTCGCCCAACCCCGCCGGCGTCACCATCGGACAGGCGCGAAAGCACGCGCCGCAATGCGTGCACGCGTCGGCCATCGCCTCCCCCCGTGCCCGAAACTCCTCCAAAAACCCCGCCGTCCCGCCTTCGCTCATCACCCGCCTCATCCTCGTCTCAACCGCAGGCTACCCGCCTTTGCCAAACGAGAAAAGCCGGCGATGGCGCCGAGTGCGGCGCTGCCCTAGGTTTATGCCGGAACCTCGATAGAGCTCACCCCAATGACCGTTGCCCGCGAACTCGCCGATTTTCTGACTCCAATCTCCGCCGGGGACCTGCCGGCGCAGGCGATCGATCATGCGGCGATGCTGATCGCCAGCACGATTGCCAGCGCGGCGCTCGGGTCGGGGATCGAATCGGCGGTGATCACCTGTGCGTTGGCGCGCGAGAAGGGTGGGCGGCCGGATGCGCCGGTGTGGTTCGATGGGGGTGGTAGATTGCCGGTTACGGAGGCGGCGCGGGTCAATGCGGTGATGAGCGATGCCGCGGCCTCGGACGACAGCGATCTGCGCAACATCGTTCATGCCGGCACGCCCTTGACCGCGACGACCTTGGCCGTTGCCGAACACAACGGTGCGCGCGGTGAGGAAGTGCTGGCGGCGATCGTCACCGGCTACGAGGCGGCGGGGCGGATCGCCGCGGCGATGACGCCGGGCTTTCGCCAACGCGGGTTTCACGGTTGCCACGGCGCGATCTTTGCCGCGGCGGTCGCGGCGGCGCGCCTGATGCGGCTCGGCCCGGCGCAAACAGCGCAGGCGATCGCGTTGTCGGCGACCTCGATCGGTGGGCTTGCCGCCGCCGCCGACACCAGTCTCGCCCGCGAATATCATGGCGGGCTCGCCACCTTGCTCGGCATCGAGGCGGCGCTCGCAGCCGGACGCGGCTACCGTGCCGAGGAAAGCATTCTCGAAGCCCGTCACGGGTTTTTCGAGGCTTTTGGCGGCGTCGACGGCGCCGCGGCGGGGGCCGAGGTCAACCGCGATCTCGGCCAATCCTGGGACATCGTGACCGACATGGCGGTAAAGCTGGTGCCGGGTGGGCATCCGCACCACGCCTTGGCCGAGGCGGCGGCGAAGGCGGCGCGCGACGGGCAGATCACGGCCGACGAGATCGACAGCATCACCTTGTCGCGACCCGGTGTGACCGCGTTGGCGGGTCCGCGGCACCCGAAGGACCTGATCGACATGGCGCACAGCCCGGCCTACTTCCTCGCTGCGGGTGCGGTCGACCAGGATTTCTCGTGGATACATGCGACCCCGGCCAAGATCGCCGATCCGGTCATCCACCGGCTGATCGACAAGGTGCGGGTCGGGGCGCCACCGCCCGCCGAGGAAGCCGCGCATTTTCGGCAAGGGGCGACGGTGACGATCCGCACCCAAGATGGCCGATCGCAAACCGCCACCGTGCATGTGCCGAAGGGGGCCGGCGTGCTCGGCATCGCCTGGGCCGACATCGACGCCAAATATCGGGCGCTCGTTCCCCATGCGGGTTTGCCCGAGGACCGGATCGAGGCAAGCCTCGCGCTGATCCATGATTTCCGCAGCCTCACCGATGTCTCCGCGCTGACCGGGGCGCTGCGGAAATAGCGACCCTCAGGCCCTGCTGCGGCCGATGTCGCGGCGGCAAAAGCCGGCGGGCCAGTCGATCCGCTCGATCGCGGCGTAGGCGCGCGCGCGCGCCTGGGCCAGGTCGCGGCCTTGCGCTGTGATCCCCAGCACCCGGCCGCCATCGGCAAGCAGGCGATCGCCGTCGCGCCGGGTTGCGGCATGAAAAATCTTAATCGCCGGATCCGTGCCTGCGGCGGCATCGAGGCCGCGGATTTCACCGCCGCGCTCGGGCTCGTCGGGATAGCCCTTCGCCGCCATAACGACGCAGACCGCCGCGTCGTCATGCCAACGGAGATCGACCTGGCGCAGGATGCCGTCACGCGCCGCGAGCAATGCCGGCAGCGGATCGCTCATCAGCCGCATCATCAGCACCTGCGCCTCGGGGTCGCCAAACCGGACATTGTATTCGAGCAGCATCGGCCCCGATTGCGTCAGCATCAACCCGGCATAAAGGACGCCCTTGTACGGCCGCCCCTGCGCCTTCAGCGCCACCACCGCCGGCTGGATGATGCGGTCCATGATCCGGCCTTCGAGCGTCGGCGTCAGCGCCGGCACCGGCGATACCGCACCCATGCCTCCGGTATTGGGGCCGGTATTGCCGTCACCGACCCGCTTGTGGTCGCGGGCCGCGGCGAGCGGCAGCGCGTCCGTGCCGTCCACCAGCGCGAAAAAGCTCACTTCCTCACCATCAAGAAAATCCTCGATGATGATTTCCTGGCCCGCTTCGCCGAAACGGCGCGTAACGAGCGCGTCATCGACGGCGCGGAACGCCGTGTTGCGATCGTTAGCGATGGCTACGCCCTTGCCGGCCGCCAGCCCGTCGGCCTTGATCACGATGGGCAGCCGATTTTTTCGGGCGATATAGGCCTTGGCTGCGGCGGCGTCGGTGAAGCGGCGATAGGCAGCGGTCGGAATGCCCGTTCGCCCGCAAAGGTCTTTCATAAAGCTCTTCGAGCCTTCGAGTGCCGACGCGGCCTTCGTCGGGCCAAAGGCGGCGACGCCCTCGGCTTCGAGCGCCTCGACCAGCCCCAGGACAAGCGGCGCCTCTGGCCCGACCACGACAAAATCGATCCGCTCATGTTTTGCGAGTGCGACGAGCCCGGCGACATCGTCGGCAGCGATCGGTACGCATTCCGCCTCCTCGGCAATGCCGGCATTGCCCGGCGCGCAAAAAAGCCGATCGACCAAGGGCGAGGCCGCGATCGTCCAGGCGAGCGCATGCTCGCGTCCGCCCGACCCGACGATCAAGACGCGCATGCGATCCCCCTCCTCCCGCCAAGGGCGCATCGGCCTGCGGCGGGCGAAACGAAGGAAATTGGCAAGCGCGGATGCGCCAAGAGGGCGGCCTCGGTGATCGCGGCCTAGTTCGGCCGAGCGGCGTAGCGCTTCGGCAGCATCGCATGGATGCCCTTGTTGCCGTCGACGAGCTGGGTCACGCGCATGTCCACTGCAAGACTGCAGAACATGTAGGCATCGTCGGGGGCGAGGCCGAGGCGCTCGCCGACGAGCACGATCATCTGGCGCAGCGCGGTCTTGGCGGCGTCGTCGAGATCCTCGTTGAAGCCCATCGTGATGTGGTGCGACGGGGTTTCGACGCGCGGCAGGTCGATCCTCATGTCCTTGCGCACGCTCAAGCGGAAGGTGCCGGTGAGGGCGGTTTCGAGCGCCGTCACGCAAACCTCGCCGTCGCCCTGCACGCCATGGCCGTCGCCGGCCGAAAACAATGCTCCGGGCGCCCAAACCGGCAGATAGAGCGTGGTGCCGGCGACCAGCTCCTTCAAATCCATGTTGCCGCCGAACTCGCGCGGCACGATCGAGGTGCAGGCGCCATAGACCGGCGGCGGCGCCACCCCCATGACGCCGAAAAACGGCGCCAACTCGAGCTCCGCCCCCCATGGCAACGTGGCCATGCCGCGCTGGCGGTCGATTGCGGTGTGCCAGGTTTTGCGCACCGGGAAATCCTCCGGCAACGTGCCGGCGAGCGGGCGGATGCGGGTATAGCCCCAATTCTGCCGCGGCTCGATCGCCAGGATCTCGACGGCAAGGACATCGCCGGCCTCGGCCCCCTCGACCGCGATAGGCCCGGTCAGAATATGCGCGCCGAGGCGCGGCTCGACCGCGCCGTGGATTTCGAGATGCTCGGCCAGGATTTCGAAACGCCCGCCTTCCGGCAAGATGTCGGGCCCGCCCGAGACGCTGTCGAGGGTGACAGTGTCACCCGAGGCGACCCGCAACACGGGCTCGAGCGCTGCGTCGAAAAAGCCCCAATGGCAAGTTTCCGGGCCGGCCCGCAAGGTATGGTGCTGCGCCATCGGCTCATCTCCCCAAGCTGTGTTTGCGCGATGTTAATCGATCGATCCGAAGCGGCGGATGACTTTGTTCTTGTCCGCCATGCTTAGAGATCGGTTTCCGCGGTCTGGCCGGGGGACAGCGTGGCCTTGCTCCAGCCGGACCAGTTGCCGGGCGACGGGCTGTCCGGGTTGGCGTCATGGCGCCAGCAGATGATCTCGGCATTGGGGGCAACAATCTCGTGGGTGTGCCCCTTGGTCATCGTGAACTCCTTGGTCGTCACATAGCCCGGGCCACGGTTGTCGCAATCGGAGTTTGTGGTGATCACCGCCTGGACGTTGATGCGTTCCCAGGCGGGATCGTTCAGAACCAACTTGGCTGAAGGGCTCGACCCCGACGAGCACGCACCCAGAACCAACGCCGCTGCAAGCCAGCCCGGCACCCGCATCGCCCGCTCCCGCCGCAAATTCCCGAAGCGGGTAAGAGTCGGCACCGCACCACCGCTGCGCAAGCGGAATTGCGCGGATCAAGGACGCGCATGCAGCAGGATTTGGGTCTCTGTCCAGATGAGGCCGGTGAGCGCCAGCATTGCGGCGATCCCGATCCCGATTACCCATTTGATCAGGCGCAATTCGACCTCGGATATCTCGCGCCGCAGATCGGCGATGTCGGCTTTGGTCGCCAACTGCGCCGGATCGAACTCGCGCGCGTCGCGGATCGCGTCGAGCATCTCGGTCGCGATGTGCTCGGCGGCGTTGCGCGGGATGCCGCCGGTTTCGAGAGCGTGCGCAACGGTAAGCCGATCCGTCATAGGCCGCAGTCTAATGTCGACGTCTCGACTCGGCCAAGTCCGGCAGGATCGGGGAGCCGCTACTTTGCGCGGAGACGCCGACCGGGCGAGATCGGCGGCGGGCGCCGAGATCCGAACCCGCCACCGCATTTTGCCTGCCCCGAGGCTGGTCCGGGCATGGCGGGCTTGCTCCCCCGCAGACGGCCGGCGCGGCGAATCATCGGAGAAGCGTGCGCTCGCGAGCCGACGCTCGGGAATAAACCGCCATCAATCGCGGTCTGGGCCGGCGCAACCAACACGCCATTCGGGAGAGAGCCATGGCCGATCGCGACGAAGCAAAGCAGCCGGGCCGCACCGGCATCGACCGCCGCGGCCTTTTGAAGTGCATGAGCTGGAGCGGGACCGGGGTCGTCTGGGCCTTGAGCGGCGGGGTGCCGCGCACGCTGGGGCTGCTCGGCTCGGCCGAAGCGGCGACACCGCAGTCGGGCCTTGTCTTTGTCCAGATCAGTGACAGCCATATCGGGTTTCATGCGCCGCCAAACCCGAACCCGGCCGCGACGCTCGGCGAGGCGATCGCCAAGATCAAGGCAATGCCGGCGCAGCCCGCCTTTCTGGTCCATACCGGCGACATCAGCCACACCTCGAAGCCCGAGCAGTGGGATACCGCGCTCCAGGTCATCAAGGGCGCCAACAAGCAGGTCTTCTTTATCCCCGGCGAGCACGACGTAGCCGACTCCGACAACGGCAAGGCCTATCTCGAGCGCTTTGGCAAGGGCAGCCAAGGCAAAGGCTGGTACAGCTTCGACCAAAACGGGGTGCACTTTATCGGGCTGCTGAACGTCTTCAATTTCGAGCCCGGATTCAAATCGGCGGGGCTTGCGGAGATCGGCAACGACCAGCTCGAATGGCTGGAAAAGGACGTCGCGCATCTCTCGGCAAGCACGCCCGTCGTCGTCATGGCGCATCTGCCGCTGTGGACGATCTACCGGGAATGGGGCTGGGGGACCTCCGACGCCGGCCGCGCGCTCGGCTATCTGAAGCGGTTCGGCTCGGTGACCGTGCTAAACGGGCACATCCACCAGATCATCCAGAAGGTCGAAGGCAACGTCACCTTCCACACCGCGGCCTCGACCGCGTTCCCGCAGCCAGCGCCGGGCAGCGCGCCGCATCCGGGACCGATGCAGGTGCCGGCCGGCGATCTGCACAAATATCTCGGTATCCGCACTCTCAATTGGGTCCGCAGCGGCGGCGCCCCGGCGCTGACCGACAGCCCACTCGTCGCATGAGGAGAGCGGCCATGTGCAAAACACCGCTCCGGCACGTCCGGCTCGCCCTCGCCGCAGTCGGGATTTGTGGTCTGTCGGCCGCCATGCCCGGCGGTGCTCCGGCCGGTGAGCACGCGGTCAAGGCGGCGCTCGCCCCGGCGACGGTGGCGATCGATGCCCACGCCTTCGCGCCGGCGACCTTGACCATCACCGCCGGCACGACGGTGACGTGGAAAAACGGCGATGACACGGTGCATTCGATCGTCGCCGACAACAAATCCTTCCGCTCGGGGGCGCTCGACACCGCCGACAGCTGGTCGCATACCTTCGCGACGCCGGGCGAATACGGCTACTTCTGCTCGCTGCACCCGTACATGACCGGCAGGATCATCGTCACGCCGGCCGGCAAGCCGTCGTAAGCCGTTAGCCCGGCGTGTGGCTCTTGCTCGCGCGCCGGGGGGCGGGAGAATGGCTGCCGTCGTGCCGGCCATTTCCTTCGCGCGCATCGGGGCTTCGCGCTTATCATGCCGGCAGAGAAAGAGCGGAGAAGCAGATGGCGGCGACGGCGGTCGAGGCATGGGACGAGCGGTGGGCAACCCCGGAGGGTCGCGCCGACTGGCTCGAGCCGCATCCGGCGGTGGCGGCGCTGGTGCCGATGCTGAAGGCGCGTGGCGCACAGCATGTGCTCGACCTCGGCTGCGGCGTCGGCCGGCACGCGCTGCTCTTCGCCGAGCATGGCTTTGTCGTCGAGGCGATCGATGGCGCCGCCGCCGGCCTCGACTTTGCCCGCCGCGAAGCCGCCGCGCGCGGCCTCCGGCTGAGCCTTCGCCAAGCCGATGCCGACCGGCTGCCCTTCGCCGACCAACGTTTTGATTATGTATTGTCGTGGAACGTCATCTTTCATGGCACGATGGGCGATGTCGGCCGCCGCCTCGCCGAAATCTGGCGCGTGCTGAAGCCCGGCGGGCTTTACCACGGCACGATGCTGTCGCAGCGCGATCAGCAATTCGGCCGCGGCCCAGCAATTGCCCCCGACACCTTCATCCGCGGCAACGAACCCAAGGCGCACCCGCATTACTATTGCGACCTGAACGGCCTTGCCGCGCTCCTCGCCGGCTTCGAGCTTTTATCACTGACCCAGGAGGAGCAGCGCCGGGCCGGCTCCTGGCACTGGCACATCCTCGCCGAACGTCGGTGAACGCAAGTCCCCACTTGCCGGTCCCGAGGGCAGTAGGAATATGCCGAGTCCCTGCGCGATCGACGCAGGCCCGCGGTCAGCTCAGGGCTCGCCCGAGCTCAGCTCGGTATGTTCGTGCAGGGGCGCGACCATCGCCGCATAGGGGCCGACTTCCGCCCCGATCTCGACGATCGTGTCGGCCGGCAGGCCGAGCCGCCGGGCGGCTGCGCGGATTGCCTCGGGGTTCGGCGCCTCGTAAAGACAATAGGTCTTTTTCTTGTCGGCGCTCAGAAACGAGAACAGCCACTGGATCCCGATCTCGTCATTGACTTCTTTGATGGCGGCCGCCGTTTCCGGATCGTCCTGCACGGCTTCGGCAAAGTTGCGCTCGATCAAGAACAGCGGCATCGACCTCTCCTTCGCTCCAGCAACCGGCTCGCCCTCAACATCGGATGAACGGTTCCCACGCGCAAGGTGCAAGCCTTGCTTGATCGATCGTGATATCTTGACGGAGAATGGGAGGTATAGAGGACGGGCTGCCGAGGATGACCGCCACCCGCCGTCTCGCCGCGATTTTGGCGGCGGATATCGCCGGCTATTCCCGGCTGATGGGGGAGGACGAGGAAGGTACTCTCGCTGCGGTAAAGGCGATCCGGCGCGAGGCGTGGGACCCGAAGGTCGAGGAGCACCGGGGCCGTATCGTCAAATCGACCGGCGACGGGCTCCTCGTCGAATTTCAGAGCGTCGTCGATGCGGTGCGCTGCGCCGTTGAATTGCAGCGGGCCATGGCCGAGCGCCACACGGCCGCACCAGTGCAAAAGCGGATCGAGTTCCGTATCGGGATCAATCTGGGCGATGTGATCCTCGACGAGGGCGACATCTACGGCGACGGGGTCAACATTGCCGCCCGGCTCGAAACCTTGGCGGCACCCGGCGACATATGCGTCAGCCGGGTGGTGCGCGAGCAGGTCCGTGACCGGCTCGACCTCACCTTCGAGGATTGCGGCGAGCAGCGGGTCAAGAACATCGCCCGGCCGGTGCACGTCTTCCGTATTCCAATTGCCGGGCATGGCGCAGCCCAGGCGCCGCGCAATGTGCCCGTCGATTTCGAAATCCATCGCCCACCGGCAGCGGCGGACCCGGCCGGCGACCAGTTTATCGGCAGGCTGCTCGAGCTGGAGGCTCTGCACGCCGCATTCGAGGCGGCGTGCGCCGGGCATGGGCGCATCGTCATGCTCGCCGGCGAATCCGGCATCGGCAAGACGCGCACCGCGCAGGAGCTGGCGGGCCATGCGGCGCGGCGCGAGGCGGCGGTGCTGTGGGGCCGCTGCCACGAGGAATCGGGAGCGCCGTCCTACTGGCCCTGGGTCCAGATCATCCGCGGCGCGCTCGGCGCCGCCGGCCCCGAGGCCCTGGCCGAATTGGGCGCGGCGGCGGCCGACATCGCCGATATCGTGCCGGAGATCCGCGATCTCGTGCCGGGGCTGGAAGCGTCGGCACCGCTCGGCGAGCCGTCCGAGGCGCGCTTTCGCATGTTCGATTCGATCCGGCGCCTCTTCGCCAGCCTCAGCCGGCGGCGCACCTTGCTGATCGTGCTCGACGATCTGCATTGGGCCGATGCGCCCTCGCTGCGCCTGCTGGAATTCCTCGCACCGGAATTCGCCGCCGCCCGCCTGCTGCTGGTCGGGACCTACCGGGCGAACGAGCTGTCGCGCCAGCATCCGCTGTCGAACGCGCTGGGCGGGCTGCAGCGGGTGCGGCATTTTGCACGGATCAACCTCGGCGGGCTGAGCGCCGAGGAGGTACAGGCTTTTGTCGCCGGCGCTGGGGATGCCGCGCCCTCCAGGCTGGCCCGCGCGCTGCACGACCAGACCGAGGGCAATCCGCTGTTCCTGCGCGAGATTGTGCGCTTTCTCGAGCAGCGCGGCGCGATGGGGACGGGGCAGGCAGCGGAGGACGCCTTGCCGCCGGCGATCCGGCTCCCCGAAGGGGTGACCGAGGTGATCGGCCGCCGGCTCAATTTTCTCTCTCCCGGCTGCAACGAGGTGCTGGCGCTCGCCGCGGTGATCGGCCGCGATTTCGACTGGGACGTGTTGGCGCGCGCCGCTGCACCGCTCGGCGAAGACATGCTGCTCGAAGCATTGGACGAGGCGGTGGTCGCGCATATCCTCGACGAGACGGCGGCCGGGCGCTACCAGTTCACCCACAATCTGATCCGCGTGACGCTTTACGACGAATTGCGCATCGCCCGGCGGCGGCAATTCCATCACGCCGTCGGCAGCGCAATCGAGGCGGTGCGCCGCGCCGATCTCGACCCACACCTGCCCGAGCTTGCCCGGCATTTTCAGGCTTCGGGCAATGACGCCGATATCGACCGGGCGATCGACTACGCAACCCGCGCCGCCCGCCGCGCCGCCGCGTTGCTGGCCTTCGAGGATGCGGTGCAGTTTTTCGAAACCGCACTCGATGCGCACGAGCGGCGCAGCGGGGCGGACCCGGCCCGGCGCTGCCGTCTGCTCTTCGAATTGGGCGAGACCCAGCGCAAATCCGGCGATTTCCCGCGCGCCAGGGCGGCGCTGACCGAGGCGGCCGATGCCGCGCGGGCGCTGGGGCTCGCCGACATCATGGCGCGCGCCGCGCTCGCTTTCGAGCTGGTGATCTGGCGCTCCTCGCATTTTGTCGATGTGCAACTTTCAAAGGGCCTTCTGGAGCCGGCATTGCAGGCGCTTCCCGCAACCGAGACCGCGTTGCGGGTTCAGGTGGAGGGGGCGTTGACGCGGGCGCTGCTCTATGCCGAAGGGGAACAGCGTGCGAGGGTGCAGGGCGCCCGAGCCGTCGCATTGGCGCGCGGGCTCGGCGACCCCGCGGTTCTGGCAAGCAACCTGTTCTATCAATCCGATTTCGTTTGGGGCCCCGAAGAGACCGTGGAAGGCCTCGATTATGCAAGCGAATTGCTGCGTGCAGCCAATGCATGCGGCAATCTCGAAGCCGCCTCTATCGCGCACAGCTTGCGATTGCGGTTTTACCTGGAGCTTGGTGACATCGACGCTGCCGATGCCGAGATCGAGGCATTGCAGCGCATCGATCAACGCATGCGGCAGCCCACCTACTCGAACGCCGCTCTCAGCTATGAGGCGATGCTGGCCATGCTGTGCGGCGAGCTCGCCCACGCCGAGCGCAACTATCGCCAGATCATGGCGCATCTGCGGCGCAGCCAGACCGGTCAGGGAGAGCAGCTCGGCGTCCAGATCTTCGCGTTGCGCCGCGCGCAGGGGCGGCTCGCCGAGCTGGCGCCGGTCGTCGCGCAATTCGTTCGCGACCAGGCGGCGAAAGCGATCTGGCGCCCCGGCTTGGCGGTGCTCTACGTGGAGATCGGCCAGGTCGAGGAGGCGCGCCGCGAATTCGAGACATTGGCGGCGCACGATTTTTCGGATCTGCCGCGTGACGGGCGCTGGCTCTTTTGCATGGTCTATCTGAGCGAGGTTTGCACCGCGCTCGGCGATGCCGAGCGGGCGGCGATCCTTTATCGCCTCCTCTCATCCTATGCCGGACGCAACATCGTTTTGGGCGGGGCCATCGTCTGCTGCGGCTCGGCCGACCGCTATCTCGGTCTCTTGTGCCACGCGATGCGCCGCTGGTCCGATGCGCAAGCGCATTTCGAGGCAGCGCTGGCGATGAACGGCCACATCCGTGCCCGCGTGCCGCTCGCCTACACCCAGCACGATTACGCGGCGATGCTGCTGGCGCGCGGCGAACCCGGTGACCGCGAGCATGCCGCAGATTTGCTCAAAGCGAGCCTCGACAGCGCGCGTGAGATCGGCATGCGGGCGTTGCAGGAACGCGCCCGGCGCCTGCTCGACGAATTGTCCGGCGCCGCAGCCGCCGCCCCCGACGAGCTGACCCAGCGCGAGACGGAGGTCTTGCGGCTGATCGCGATCGGCCGCAGCAACGCCGACATCGCGCTCGTGCTCTCGATCAGCCTCAACACCGTCGCCACCCACGTCCGCAACATCCTCGCCAAGACCGGCTGCGCCAACCGCACCGAAGCCGCCGCCTACGCCATGCGCCACGGCCTGACGCCGT
>DASXAM010000016.1:0-17826 GCA_036404275.1 Allostellaceae bacterium | reverse complement strand
CATGACCTTTGCCTCCTTGAACTTGTGGTGATGCGCAGCAAACAAAGCGGCACCCGCATCGTTCCCGTCCTGCCGCGGTGGCAAAAGACGGGCATTGCCGCGGCCGCTTGGATTCGCTCTCGCATCCTCGATCCGGCTTTCCGAGTTGAAAGCCGCAGCTCAGATTGCGGGCATAGCTCTGAAAAAAGCGTAAATCCGTCGGCGCCGGCGACAAAGGCGGCGTCGCGGGGCCGGCATCATGTTCCTTGTGTCAGCCCGGACATCGCGGCGACCAGCAGCAACCCGAGAACCCATCCCCAAAGCGCGTATGCCGAGAAAAAAGCGAGCTGCCATCCCTGCAGTCGTTCGCGCTGTGGGTCGTAGAAAAATTCGCCGAACTCCTTGTTCAGCTCGATGATCGGCAACAACCGGTCGACGCTCGCGCCGATGCACCAGAACACGCCCCGGTTGCGCGCCGCCCGCGCGCGAAACAGCACCAGCACGCCGACGACCACCGAGCAGAACACCGCGGGCACGACGTAAAACGTGTAAACGCCGATACCGTAGCCACACAGCCAGCGCAGCACCGACAGCCACGCCCACCGGCCCCAATTGCCGTCGCTCCAGGCCTGCGCGCGTTCGGCCTGGCGGGATGCGAATTGCAGCGCCATCGCCTTGTCGCGGTTGCCCGATGCGGCCAGGATCTGCGCGACATAGGTGTAGGGTTGCGGATCATAGGATTTGCCGGGATAGCTGCTCTTGTGCAGCCAGTCGATCCATTCTTCGGTCGAGCGGCTGCTCGCCCGGCTCGCGCCGGCGCTGCCGTAGCCGACAAAACGCTCATACCGGAAACCGCTCAGATCAAGGCGCTCGGGCCAGGAACCAAGGCTCTCCTGGACGGTGTCGGCGTGTGCATTGCGCAACGTGACCAGCGTTGGTCTTCGCTCAAACCGGCACCATTGCGCGGTGCCAAACGAGCTTCGCAAGATCATGGTTTGAGCGATTGCAGCGTCTGACAAGTCAATCCGAGTAAAAATTCCACCGCTTAGGTCCAAATTGCCGGAGATATGCGCATATGGAATGCTGACCGGCTGCTCGAACACAGCATTCACCATAAACATATGATGCGACACCTTCAGACCTTCGGCCCTGAGACCGGCCGCAAAGGTGGAGGTCTCCATTTCGAGATTTCCCCCGACCGTCGCATAGTGCAGCGTCACGTCGTCGTCAAAGACGGCGCGGCGGTTCATGAACAGACTGCCGGACAGCTGCAGGCGCTCGGCTTTTACCGGTTTTTCAAAATGCGATCCTTCGAGGTCGAGATTGCCCTCGATCCTGGCGTCGATCAGCACGACGTCGCCTTTCGCCACGGCGCCGAAACGCATCAAAAGATCGCTTTGGGCGTGCAGCTCTCGGCCGTCGATCAGCCCGGCGAGGCGAATCCCGTCAAGCATCATGCGGCGGCCGAGCACGGCGCGCGAGAGCCTGAGCGGGCCGTCGAGACGCGAATTGACGATCGAGACCTCGTGCTTGATCTCAGCCGCGGTCAAATCGACGGCGCCGTCGATCCTCGCGCCCTCGATGCGCACCCCCTCGCGCGGCACGTCGTCCGCAAGCAGAAGAGCCACGACATCTTCCGGGTGAAGGGTCCGGCACGGGTCGGACCAGCGCTCGTCGGAATCCTCGTTCGGATCGAGCCAGCCGCAGCGGCGATTGAAATCCGCAACCTGGTGATGCTTGACCCGGTCGGCGGCCCAGCTTGCGGCGATCGCGCCCCGGTCGGAGGCAGCCTGGGCCAATCCCGGAGCGGCGCTGGATAGCACCACCCAGGTTGCGCTTTTAACAAACCGTTGCAGCGCACCTTTCGCCAAACGACGGGTCAGCATTGGCCGTCGAAGCCGAGCGGCGGGTCGCGGGTCAAAATCTCGGTGCGGCCGAAGATCGGAACGCCGCGATAGACCCGCGCCGAGATCGTGTTCGGCGCCGTCAGCTCGGCGGTGACCTCATAGGTGGCGCCGTCCTTGGGATCATAGAGCCGGCCGTTCGACCAATGGTTCGGACCGTCGGGCTGCATCCCCCAAATGATGGTCAGCCCGCACAGATGGCGCCGACGCAATCCCGGATCGGGATTGAGCGTGTCGAGGTCGGGTCGGCCAGCCGGGGTCAGCGGCCGCAGCAGCCAAACGATGCGGCCGCACAACAGCCCGGTGCAGTCGAAAATCTGGATCGCGACCCGGTTGGCGAACATCCAGGTCCCCGCCGGCACGGCCGCCATCGCCGGATTGATGAATAATGCGGCCGACAGCAGCAGCGCGCACGCCGCCTCGCGCCGCCGCAGCAGCATCGGCGAGCCTCAGCCTTCGGCCGCCTGCAGCCATTCCTTCGGGATCGGCTGCGCCCGCTGATGGGCGACGAGCTTTTGCCGGCGCGCCTTTTCCTCCTCGCTGATCGAGGCCGGGTCCTCGCGGAACTCCGGTCCCATCGCCATCGCTTTTTTGACCGCGGGGCGCGCGCCGATCTCGTCGAGCCAGCGCTTGACGTTCGGGAATTCGTCGATGTCGATCTTGCGGCTGGCCCAGCTCGACGCCCAGGGATAGCAGATCATGTCGGCGATCGTGTATTGGCCGGCGGCGAGATAGCGCTTGTTGAAGAGCCCCAAATTCATGACGCCGTAGATGCGGTGCGTCTCGTTGTCGAAACGGCGGATCGCATAGCTGAGGTCGCCATTGTTGCCGGCCTCGAGCGCGCGACGGAAATGGCCCTGCTCGCCGAGCTTCGGCCCCTGGTTGGCGAGCTGCCAGGCGACCCATTGAAAGACATCGTATTTGCCGCGCGTATCGGTCGGCAGAAACCGTCCGGTCTTTTCGGCGATGTAGGTCATGATCGGCCCGGATTCGAAGATCGAGATCGGCGCGCCGCCGCCTAAGGGCTCGTCATCGACGATCGCCGGCATCCGCCCGTTTGGCGAAATCCGCAGAAATTCGGGGGTCAGCTGATCGCCACGGCCGATATTGATCGGCTTGATCCGATAAGGCAGCCCGAGCTCTTCGAGCAGGATGACGGTCTTTTTGCCGTTGCCGGTCGGCCAGAAATAGAGGTCGATCATTGGGGTTCCCCCGTTCCGATAGGAAAGGCCGGATTGTGGCGAACGCTCGGCGCGATTGTCCACCGTGTTCTGGTCGCCTCGGCGATTGCGCCGAGATCGGGTATCAGTGTGCTTCGAAATTAGCGAGTGAGGCGGCTATGGATTTGGGGCTCGCAGGAAAGAAGGCGATCGTCACCGGCGGCAGCCGCGGCATCGGCCGCGCGATTGCCGGATTGCTGGCCGAGGAAGGCTGCGATATTGCGATCTGCGCGCGCGGCAAGGCCGGTGTCGAGACTACGGTCGCCGCCCTTCGTGGCGCCGGGGCGACGGCCTATGGCGGCGCTGTCGATGTCGCCAATACGGCGGCGTTGCGCCAGTGGGTCGCCGAGGCCGCGGGCGAACTCGGCGGGCTCGACATCCTTATCGCCAATGTCAGCGCGCTGGCCCAGGCGATGGACGAGGAATCCTGGCGCCGGAGCCTCGACATCGACGTGATGGGCACCGTTGCCGGGGTCGAGGCGGCGATCCCGTTTCTCGAACAATCTGCGGCCGGCGCGATCGTCGTCATCGGCACCACCGGGGCGATCGAGATCGCCGGGGCGCCGCGGCCCTACGCCTCGGTCAAGGCTGCCCTCCTCCCCTACGTCAAGGCGCTGGCCCGCAACCTCGCGGCCAAAGGCGTGCGCGCCAACATGGTCTCGCCCGGCAACGTCTATTTCAAAGGCGGCGTGTGGAATGTGCTCGAAGAAAACAATCCCGACCTCTTCAAGGTAATGGTCGGGCGCAATCCCATGGGCCGCATGGGCACACCCGAAGAAGTGGCCAACGCCGTCGTCTTTCTCGCCAGCCCACGCGCCAGCTTTATCACCGGCACCAACCTGATCATCGACGGCGCGCTGACCCAGCGCGTGCAGTTCTAGCGCCTGATCCTCGGGCTAAACCGGTTCGCTCCGCGCCCCAGCTGCGCTTTCCCGGCGAAAGCCGGGATCCAGGCCGGCCACGGACGCCGCCTCTAACTTGTCGATCGGGCGATCCGCCGAGATCACAAAATCGGCGCCGAGCGGTAGCGAGGTGGGTGCAGGCTTCCCGACGCATTCGGGCTCGTCGATCAGCTGCGGCCGGGATAGCTGACGGCGAGGCCGGCGCGGGCGTCCTGCTGGATGCCGTATTGCGGAAACGGGTAGCGCAGCCCGTTTTTCGACAGCGCCTCCATGCCGGCGATCGCCTTCCCCAGATTCTCGGGCGGCAAGGCCATCAGCATCTCGTCGTCGAGGACGCCGCCATAGCGGCGCTCGGCAAAGCACGGGATCGACAGGCTCGGCTCGCGGGTCTTCAGCGCCCGGCCCCAGGAATCGGCGCAGGCCGATTCGCCGACGACGCTCCAGTCGAAGCGCTTGTAGCCCGACCATTGCAGGCCGTTGATAAAATAGATCATCGCCCCCGGTGTGGCGTAGAAGAGCGCGATGTCGGGCGGGTCGAGCCGGCCGCCGGCGAGCGGCGACACGGCCAGCGCCTCGTAACGCCCGTCGGGCACGCATTCCATCGCCGCCTGGTGCGCGCCGGCATCCTCCGGCGTGCTGTACCACACCCCGGCCATGTGCCGGCCCGAGCGCCACTCCGCGTCCTTGGCGCGGCCGAGCCCGACGACGGCGCGGCATTGCGCGCCGACCAGATCTTCCGCGGTGAGGCCCACGGTCCAGCCGAGGCGCGCCGCCTGGGCCACGATCTGGTCGAGCGTGTGCACCGCCTTGGGCCGGCGGATCCGCGCGATCGCCTCCATCTCCTCACGATGCTCGAACAATTTCATGCCGAACGGGATCGAGCGCAATTTCAACAGGCGCTCGAGATCGGCGGCGAGCTTGGTCCAATCCTCGGTCATCTCGTTCTCTCGGCGGGTCGGCGGTTGACACCATAGCCGGGGCGCGCTTGGTTGTCGCGTCAGGCCGGCCTGTCGCGGCCGATTGCAGCGAGAGGGGGATTGCATGCGGCTCCTCGGCGTGTTTCCCGGCGTCCTCCATTATTCCAAGATCTTCCTGCGGTTGGAGCCGATCGGCCTCGAGCTGGTGGCGCAGGCGGCGCGCCGGGCGGGGCACCAGGTCCAGCTGATCGATCTGCAGGTCGAAGACCACGCCGCCTATCACCGCATGGTCGAGCGCTGGCGGCCCGATGTCGTCGCGTTCTCCTGCAACTATCTGCCGCACGTCCCCGAGATCGTCGATCTCGCCAAGGAAACCAAGGCCCGCTTTCCGAACACGTTCATTTGCGTTGGCGGACACAGCGCGTCGTTCACCGCGCCGTCGATCATCGCCCATGGCGAGGGGGCGGTCGATTGCGTCATCAAAGGCGAGGGCGAGGCGGCGATACCGCTCCTGCTCGCGGCGGTCGAGGCCGGCAACGACCCGATCACGGTGCCGGGGGCGGTCACCGCCGACGGCGAAGGGCCGCCACCCGGCTTTGTCCATTCGCTCGACGATTTGATGCCGGCGCGCGACCTGTTGCGCCATCGCCGCAAATATTTTCTCGGCACGCTCGATCCCTGCGCCACGATCGAGTTCTCGCGCGGCTGTCCGTGGGATTGCTCGTTTTGCAGCGCCTGGACCTTTTACGGGCGCAGCTATCGGCTGATCACCCCGGAGCGGGCGGTCGAGGATTTGCGCTCGATCCGCGAGCCCGGCGTGTTCATCGTCGACGATGTCGCGTTTTTGCAGGAGCGGCACGGCATGGCAATCGGCGAAGCCATCGCCCGCGCCGGCATCAAAAAGAAATATTACCTCGAAACCCGTGGCGACGTGCTCTTGCGCAACAAGGAAGTCTTTCGTTTTTGGAAAAAGCTCGGGCTCGAATACATGTTTCTCGGCATCGAGGCGATCGATGCCGAAGGATTGCTAAAATTCCGGAAACGGGTGACCCTCGACAAGAATTTCGAGGCGCTCGAATTCGCCCGCTCGCTCGGCATCTACGTGCTGATCAACTTGATCGCCGACCCGGAATGGGACCATGACCGCTTTCGCGTGCTGCGCGAATGGGCGCTGGAATTGCCCGAGGTCGTCAATGTCAGCGTCAACACGCCCTATCCCGGCACCGAGAGCTGGGTCTCGGACGGCGCCAAGGTCACCAGCCGCGACTATCGGCTGTTCGACATCCAGCACGCGGTGCTGCCGACCAAATTGCCGCTCGCCGAATTCTACGAAGAGCTGGTGACGACCCAGCAGGCGTTCTACCGCAAGCATATGGGTTGGAAGCGGCTGATGAAGACGGCGGGAGTCGTCGCCGGGCAATTGGCCCGCGGCCAGACCAATTTTCTCGGCAGCCTGTTCAACCTCGAACGCGTGTTCCGCCCGGAATACCTGGTCGCCGACCATATGCGGCCGGTCGAGTACGAGATGGAGTTGCCGAGTCCGATTGTCGCCAAGCCGGCGCCGACGCGCGCCTCGCTCTATATCCACCCGCCGCGCGGACGCAAGGGACGCGCGATCGACGCCGCCACCGAACAGTTTGTCGACGAAACCCGGATGGGGACGACCTTATAGCGCGCTACTCGATAAAGCGCCGGTCGATGCCGTGCCCCTTCACCTCGGCGAGATAGCCGCGGACGATGCCGAATTCGGTGTCGAACTCCATCTGCACCGGGATCATGTGGCCGTTTGGCCCGATCCGGGCATACCACACCCGGCCGCTCTGATAGGTGCCCTCGGCCTGATCGCCGTTGCCGGCAAAGCCGGGGACATCCTTGCGCACCGCGGCGCAGACATGGGTCGGACCGGCAAAGCTTTTGGCCGGGCCGCGCGGTGGGGCCTGCTCGGCGGCATCGAGAAAGCGCAGATTGTAGCGCCCGTGGCCGTCGAACACCGGAACGGTCAGCTTGCAGCTCCCGGTGCGGGCGAGCTGGCGTTCGAGCAGGAAATAGGCGGTCAGCTGATCGACGGTGCCGCGCAGCTCGCCGGGCGCAGCTTGGCTGCGCCATGTCGCCACCGGGGGCGCCAATTCGCTCGCGACCGGGCCGTCCGGCCGGTAGTCGATCCGATAGCGGCGATCGACGCCGTTACGGCGCACCTCGCCGCGATAGGCTTCGGGATAGGCGGCGTCCGCTGCGATCCGCCCCTGCACCGTCGAATGGCTGTTCAAATCGACAAACACGGCGGCGATGCCCCGAGTGTCGATGTCGGTCGCGATCGAGTAGCGGTCGCCCGAGGTATCGAGCGTCGTGCGGTCGGTCAGCACGTGAAAGCCGGCAAAGCCGTAAAGCTCGATTCGCAGCTGAACGCGCTCCGGGGCGATATCCGCCGCGGCAATCGTTGCCGGGGTCGCCGGCAAGGCGAGGGCGATCGCCAAAAGCAGGGCGAAACGCGCAATGCTCATCTTCGTCGCCATTGTTGGTGATGCGCTGATTGAACCATAGTGTCCGCGAGCGTCGAAATTGAGGCGGGAGGAACGGGCGCTGTGCCGAACGATCAAATCCATAATATCGCGCAGACAGCGTGCGGCGCGACGCCAATCGCCGCGGCCCCGAACCTTTGCAGTGCGGGGCTCGGCGGCCGGTGAGCGTGGCGCTGGCCTGGCGTATCCTCAGCTACGACAAGGGGCGAACCGCGCTCGCGGTGGCCGGCGTGTTCATGGCGATTTTGCTGGTTTTTGTCCAGCTCGGCTTCTTTATCGCCGTGCCGCAGGGCGGCATGCTGCTCTACGACAAGATGAATTTCGACTTGCTGATCGCCTCGACCGGCTACGAATACCAGGCCCAGCCCGGCCAGTTTGCCAAGAGCGCGCTCGACCGGGCGCGCGCCGTGCCGCAGGTGGCCGAAGCGGCCGCACTCTACTTCGGGCAAGCCAAATGGCAGAGCGGTGAAGACGGCAAGGCGCCCGATGTCTTTGTCATCGGCTTCGACCCGCATTCGCACATCTTTGCGGTCGATGACATCAACCGCCAGGCAGGCGTTCTCGAACGGCCCGACACATTGCTCGTCGATACTGCGACGCGGCAGATGTTCGGCCCGCTGACGACCGGCCGCATCGTCACGATCGACCGCCGGATCATGGCGATCGGCGGCGATTATGTGCTCGGCACCGGGTTTATGGGGCTCGGCGTGATCCTGGTCAGCGAGCCGAACTTTGTCCGGCTGTTTCCTTATCGCAGTCTCGACCAGGTCAACCTCGGCGCCGTCCTGCTAAAATCGGGGGCCGATCCGGCAGAGGCCGCCGGCGCCTTGCGCCAGGCTCTCGGTAGCGACATTCAGGTGTTCACCCGTCCACAGCTCGAACGCCAGGAAACCGCCTATTGGACGACCCGCACTTCGGTCGGCCTGTTGTTCGGATCGGGCCTCCTGGTCGCGTTTGTCGTCGGGATCATGGTCGTCTACCAGGTCCTGGCAACCCAGGTCAGCCGCCAGTTGCCGCAATTCGCGACCTTGAAGGCGGTCGGCTATCGCGATCGCTTCTTCGGCGGCACCGTGGTCGTGATGTCGCTGCTGATCGTATTGGCCGGGTTTGTTCCGGCGCTGCTCGCCGCAGCGGGGGTTTATTCGGTGATCCGCGAGGAGACATTGCTGCCGGTGACGATGACCGGGATGCGCATCGGCGCCGTGTTTGTCGCGACGCTATTGATGGCGGGGTTTTCGGCATTGCTGTCGATGGGGGGGCTGCGCCGCGCCGACCCCGCCGATATTTTTTGAGCGGCCCGATCCGATGTCGCTCGCCGACCAGCGTCGTCGCCACCTCCAGCATTTTGCCGGCTTTGTCCCGCTGGCTTGGCGCAACCTCGTCGCCAACAAGCCGCGCCTCATTCGCTCGACCGGCGGCATCGGCTTTGCCGTCTTGCTGATGCTGATGCAGCTCGGCTTCGAGAGCGCCTTTTTCAACGCCTCGCTCGAGCTAATCCGGCTCTTCGACGGCGACCTCTTTTTGCAGAGTGCTGCCAAATACCGCTTTGCGACGCGGGAGCCGTTTCCCGCCGCCGACCTCGACATGGCACGCAGAGCTGCCGGCGTGGCGAGCGCCTGGCCGCTCTACGCCGACTGGCACGACGTATTCTGGAAAAACCCGTTTGACGGCAAGAGCTCGATGGTGCGGGTGCTGGGCATCGATCCGGCGCACCCGGTGCTGCATCTACCGCAGCTCGACGTCGCCCCGGCAAAATTGAACGCGCTTGACAGCGTCGCCATCGATCGCCGCGCCCGCCGGTTTCTCGGCATGAGCCGCGATCCAAAGGAAGCCGAGCTGAACGGGCGAAAGGTGCATGTCGTCGGCAGCTTTGCGCTCGGCCCCGATTTCGAAAACGACGGCACCGTCCTCGTCGGCGAGCAGACCTTTGCGCAGCTCTTGCCCAACCCGGCCGGCGGGCCGCCCGAGGTCGAGCTCGGCGTCCTCAAGCTGCGTCCCGACAGCGATCTCGCCGGTGTTCAGCGGGCGCTCGCCGCGTCGCTGCCGGCAAAAATCGCGGTGCTGACCAAGGCGCAACTGCTCGAGCTCGAGCGCAAGTTTCAGGCCGACGTGTCGTCGGCCGGGCCGATCTTTGCGATGGGGACCTTGGTCGGGTTCATCGTCGGCATGCTGATCTCGTATCAGATTATTTTTACCGACCTTTCCGAGCAAATGCCGCAATATGCGACGATGAAGGCGATGGGCTACCGCACTCGTTACCTGGTCCGCGTGGTGCTGGAGCAAGCCGGCTTGAGCGCGGTCCTCGGCTGGGTCCCGGCCTGCCTCGTTGCCATCGTGCTGTTCCACATCGTCGGGAACATAGCCCTGCTGCCGCTGCATATGACAGTCAAGATCGCCGCTTTGAGCTTTGTGCTGACCCTCGGCATGTGCCTGATTTCGGCCGTGCTCGCGGTGCGGCGCGTGATCGCTGCCGACCCCGCCGAGGTGTTTTGATGAGCGCCAATGCCGCCCCGCAACCCGCCGTGCGGGTCGATGAGCTGAACCATTTTTTCGGGCATGGCGACTCGCGCAACCAGGTGTTGTACGACAACCGGATCGAGATCGACCCGGGCCAGCTCGTGGTGATGACCGGCCCCTCCGGCGCGGGCAAGACCACGCTTCTGACACTCGTCGGCGCATTGCGCTCGGTGCAGGAAGGGCGGATCGACGTGCTGGGCCACAACCTCTCGCGGCTCGGCGCCGGCGAGCTGGTGGTGGTGCGCCGCCATGTCGGCTTTATCTTCCAGATGCACAATTTGTTCGACGCGCTCTCCGCCTATGAGAACGTCAAGATGGCGATGCAGCTCGGCGATTGCCCGACCTCCGAGATGCGCGAGCGCGGCACCGCGATCCTCGATCGCCTGGGGCTCGGCCACCGCGTCGATTACAAGCCGCGCTCGCTCTCCGGCGGGCAGCGCCAGCGCGTCGCGATCGCCCGCGCCTTGGTCAACCGGCCGCAGCTGGTGTTGGCCGACGAGCCGACCGCGGCACTCGACAAGGATTCGGCGCGCAACGTCGTCGATCTCTTAAAGGAGACCACGGTCGAGTACGGCTCGGCCGTGATGATGGTGACCCACGATCACCGAATCATCGAAAAGGCCGACCGGCTCGTTCACATGGTCGACGGCCGGATCGCGTCGGATGTCGTGCTGCACGACGCGCTGCGCATCTGCGAGTTTTTGAAGACCGTCGATGCGTTCAAGGATCTGACTCCGGTCGCCTTGACCGATGTCGCCGAAAAGATGACCAAGCGGCGCTTTGTCAAAGGCGACGTCGTGATCCGCGAGGGCGATGTCGGCGAGGAATTCTTTTTGATCTCCGACGGCACGGTTGATGTGGTCCGCCAGAACCAGGATGTCGCGAATCTGGGCGCCGGCGATTTCTTTGGCGAGGCCGCACTGATCAGCGGCGAGCCGCGCAACGCGACGATCGTCGCCCGCGACGACGTCGAAACCTATGTGCTCGGCAAAGCCGACTTCCGCGCCGCGATCGAGCAGAGCGCCAGCCTGCGCGACCAGCTCTACCGCATCTACTTCCTGCGCCATTGAGACCGCTCGCCACGCAGGCGGCTCTACGCTTTGGCGAGCTTGTCGGCGGTATCGATCAGGCCTTGCACCAAGGGCGCGACATCGGGATCGGCGAGGTTGACCACCGCCTCGATCGGGTGATGCGGCGCGAATTGGCACCCTCTCTCAGCGGGCGGTATCGCCGGGCTCGGGAACCAGCGGGGTGTGGTAGGCGGCGAGGATTGCCGCGATCTGCGCGCGATTGCGCTCGAGTTCGGCGTCGATGGCTTTGCGCAGTGCGGTGTCGCCTTTGCGCACACCCATCGCGATGTCGAACGCCATCGGAAAATGCGGGCCGTCGAAGGGCGGATTGACCGGCGTCACGCGCAGCGGCACGGCCTCGCGGCCGGCGAAATAGCCGGCGAGCGGGCCCCAAACCACGGCGACATCGAGGTCACCCCGCGCCACCGCTTCCAAGATCGCTTCCGGCGGGTTCGGGCGGCGGTAATCGCCATAGAGCATGTAGCCGCGCACATTGCCGGTGATGCCGCGGCGGGCCAAGGCATGCGCCGGCGGCGGGTTCATCGCGTCGTTGCCGATCATCTGCACGCCGATTGTCAATTTGCGCAACCGCGGGTCATCGAATGAGGAAATGTCGAGCCCGCGGTCCTTGCGGGTCACAAAGACATAGGTCGAGCGGTAATAGGGCTGCGTGGTGGTGACAAAATCGACCCCCTTGGCGATCCCCGGCCACAAATCGCATTCCTTGGCCCGCAGCGTATGGCGGACAAAGCCGCGGCGCTGCGCCCACCAGGTATATTTGACCGCGGCACCCTCATCCTGCGCGATCAGCGACACGATCTTGTTCTCGAAACCCTCGCCCTTGTCGTTCGAGAACGGCAGGTTGTTCGGGTCGGCGCAGACGCGCAATTCGCGCGCCTCGGCGGTCGCCGTGCACAGCGCGAGCATCGCGGCCAATATCGCGAGAGGCTTCATTTCGGAGCCGTCTGCACGCCCGGCGCCTCGGATTTGGGCGGCGGCGGCTTTGCCGCGGTGTTGCCGGCATTCGCCGGTGTCGGCACCGACAGCGAACGGACAAACGCCGCCAATTCCCAAATCTGCGCGTCGGGGATTTTGCCCGCCCAGTGCGGCATGCCGTTCGGCCGGCCTTGCGCGATCGACGAAAAGATCTGGTCGAGCCGCCCGCCATAGCGCCATTGGTTGTCCGTCAGAGCCGGCCCCATGCCGCCGCCGCCATTGGCATGGCACCCGGAGCAGTTGTACCAGCCGAAGAGGCGCTTGCCGTCATTGATGTAGCGCGAATTGTCCTGGTAGACCCTGGCGATCGGGTCCTCGGACGGCGGCGACCCGCCGCCCGGAAACAAGGTCGTGACCGCGACGTTTCGCGGTGCCGCCTGCGCCGAGGGCAGGCTGACCGGCGGCTGGACGCCCGCCGGCTGCGCCTGCGCCGTCGCCGCCAATACCATGACGGCCAAAACAGGCAGCAGCCCCCACCCTAACCCTCCCCCGCCTGCGGGGGAGGGAATGAGAGGGGACCGAGGCGGGCTAAGAGGACGGCAATGCGAAGACATAGACGGTGCCTCCGGGTGCGGTTCTTTGTTTGAGGTCGGCCATCGCACCGACAAAGCCGAGTGCCGCAGTCGGGTCCTTGGGGTCGAGATTGCCGGCGACGATAGCCCCGGCCCAGCCGCCGACCCCGGAAAAGACCGCAATATATTCGCGCCCGTCCGGCCCCTTATAGGCGACCGGCTGGCCGATGATGCCGGAGCCGGTCTTGAACTGCCATTTGAGCCCGCCGGTTTTGGCGTCGATTGCTTTGAACCAGCCGTCCATCGTGCCGTAAAAGACAAGGTCGCCGGCGGTCGCCAGCGCCCCGCTCCACACCGGCAAATCCTCCTTGTCCTGCCAGACCGGCTTGCCGGCAACCGGGTCCCAGGCGGTCAGAAAGCCGCGATTGCCGCCGGGCCCCGGCTTCATGACGACATTGGCGCCGACATAGGGTGTGCCAGCGATATAGTTGACCTGCAAATCCTCCCAATCCATGCACAGATTTTCGTGCGGGACGTAGACGAGCCCGGTCCTCGGCGAAAATGCCGAGGGCTGCCAATCCTTGGCGCCGGACGCGGTGGGGCAGATGTCGCGCACGGTCTGGCCGAGCTTGGTCGTCTTTTCCGGGTTTACGATCGGGCGCCCGGTTTTTAAATCAACGCCCTTGGTAGAATTGATCGGCCCGTAGGGATGCGCCTGCAACAATTCGCCGGTGGCGCGATCGAGCACATACATGTAGCCGTCGCGGTCAGGGTGGAGCAGCACCTTGCGGACTTTTCCGTTCACCGGCATGTCGAGCAAAATGATCTCGTTGACGCCGTCGTAATCGTGCTCGTCATGCGGGAAGGTCTGATAAAACCATTTGGCCGCCCCAGTGTCAGGGTCGCGCGCGAAAACGCCGGCCGTCCATAAATTGTCGCCCGGGCGCTGCTCCTGGTTCCACGGGCCGGGATTGGCGGTGCCGTAATAGATGAGGTTCAGGTCCGGGTCATAGGCGATCCAACCCCAGACCGTGCCGCCGCCGGTTTTCCAGGCTTGCGGCGGCCAGGTCTTAACGCCGAGGTCAGCACCCTTGTCCTGCTTGTAGAAAGGTTTGAAATCGGCGCCGATCAGCACGTCCTTGTCGGGACCGGTGCTATAGGCGCGCCACGCGATCTTGCCGCTATTGGCGTCGAGCGCCGTGATCCAGCCGCGCACCCCGAATTCGCCACCCGAATTGCCGACCAATACCTTGCCCTTCACGACCAAGGGCGCCATCGTCATCGTCTCGCCCCGGTTGATGTCGCCGAGCTTTGTCTTCCACAATTCTTTGCCGGTTTTGGCATCGACCGCGACGGTGTTGTCGTCGAGCGTGTTGAAAAAGAGCTTGCCGTCCGAATAGGCCGCACCGCGGTTGACGACATCGCAGCACGCCACCCCTTGGCTGCCCGCGTCGGGGTGCGGCTGGTATTCCCATTTGAGCGGTGCGCCGGGCTTTGTCAAATCGAGCGCAAAGAGGTCGTTCGGATAGGCGGTGACGATATACATCGTGCTGTCGACGACGAGCGGGGCCGCCTCCTCGCCGCGGTTGACGCCGGTCGAAAACGCGAATTCCGGGCGCAATTTGGCGACATTGCCGCCATTGATCTGGTCGAGGCTCGAATAGCGCGTTGCCGCATAGTTTTTTTCGGCCATGGTCCATTGGCCGTCGTCCTTGCCGACAGCGGCGGCCTCCGGCACCGCCTTTTGCGCCGGCTGTGCCGGGTTCTGCGCCAGCGCGACCGCGCCGACCGGCAGCAGCAGCGCGAGAGCGGCGGCGGCTTTAGCGCAACGTATAAAGATAGGCCGCCACATCGCGCGCATCATGATCGTTGATCCCCATGTCCGGCATTGCGTTCCCCGGGACGACGCGCTGCGGCGCCTCGATCCAGGTCATCAAATTTTCCGGCGTATTCGGCAGGAGCCCGGCGATGATTACCCGCCGGCCGATATTGTCGAGCGGCGGGCCGACGAGGCCGCGCGCATCGGGCACGCCCGGGATCGAGTGGCAGGCGCCGCAGCCATAGCCGGCGATCAGCTTCTCGCCGCGCCGGGAGTTGCCGCCAAAATCGGCAACCCTTGGACCCTCGTCGTGGCAGGCGCCGAGCGCCAGGAGTGCCAGACCCGATATCGCGCTCAGCCGAGACATGGCGGCACCGCAAAGAGCGCGATCAGGTCGAACACCGTCGCCGCCACCGCGCCAAACCCGGTCAGGATGCCGCAAACCGCCAGAAAACGGGTCCGTCCGGCGGCTGGCGGCAATAGTTGGTTGTAGACCGGCGGATAGGCTTCGCTCGTCGCACGCCACAGCCGCAGGGCCAACAGCCCGCAAGCAAGCGCGGCGAGGATCGCCAACAGGTTGAAGACGAGGATCACCGGGCCGACCCAGGCCCAACCCGGCAGATAGCTCTGCTGCGGCTCGAAATGCGGAAAGCACGGATGGCTGACGAGGCCGTAATTTACGGTCAGCTGCAGGTACCAGGCCACAGGACCGCCGATCACAATAAAGACCAGGAAGCCGAGATTTGTGCCAAAGAGCTGCGGCGGGTCGTGCGCGGCGGGATTGCTTTCGACGGTCATCGCCTCAGCCGATCCGCGGCGTCACATAAAAGGTGAAGAACACCGCGACAAACACCGCCAATACAAAATTCCAATAAGCGGTGACGATTAGCACCGGCGCGTGCCGCACCCGGTCGAAATAGCCGAGCGCCGACCACAGGATCAGCGCCAGCAGCATCAGCAAACCGGCCACGAGGTGAGCCAAGTGAAAGCCGCCGATAAGGTAATAGATCGAGCCGTAGGTGCTCGAGCGCAGCGTAAAGCGGGCGCCGGCCCATTCGAGCGCCTGGAGCGCGACAAAGCCGAGGCCGAGGATGAAGGCGACGCCGAGCCCGGCCAGCAATTCCAATTGTCGGCCGCGGCGCACGCCGCGCAATGCAAACCACGCCGCGAGGTTGCTGATGACCAAGATGACGAGGTTGGGGATGCCGTATTTGAGCGGCGGCAGGTCGGTCGGCAGCCATCCGGCCCCGAACTGCACATCGTAATAATAGTAGCTGAAGAGGAGATAGACGAAGAGCGCGCCCTCGGTGGCGATGACGGTCAGCACCCCCCACCAGCCGACGCCGCGGCGCTCGACAGCACCAACCGGAAGCGCCACTCCGGGAAGCGCCGTCTCAGCCATCCACCACCCCCGCCACCTGGGCGAGCTTGCGCCGCGGCCACAGCCATTGGACGAGGGCGGCGGTCGTGACCAGAACGCCGATGCCGGCGAGCCACCACAGATTGACCAATAGGCCGGCAAACCCTGCGGTCATTCCCAGCGTCAGCACAAAGGGCGCGTAGGAATCCTCGGGCATTTTGAGGATCAGATCGGCACCGCCGTCGAGCGGAGTGGTCGCGACCGTCTCCTTGCCGCGATCGAGCACCAGCCCCTCGCCGATCGTGGAGCGGCGCTCGCTTTCATGGAGCTGGTCCTCCCATAGCGGGTGACCGCTCGCGACATGCGGGATCACGGCGAAATTGTACGAAGGCGGCGGCGAGGGAACCGACCATTCGAGCCCCGGCGCCCCCCACGGGTTGGGCCCGGCGATCCGCCCGCGGCGCAGGCTCAGCGCGACATTGACGAGGAGCAGCAAGACACCTGCGGCAAAAATGAAGGCGCCGATCGTCGTCGTCAGATTCAAGGCACCCCAGCCGGTATCGGCCGGATAGGTATAGATGCGGCGCGGCATGCCCCAGAGCCCGGAAATGTGCATCGGCAGAAAGGCGACGTTCATGCCGACGAACATCGTCCAGAAATTCCATTTGCCGAGGCGCTCGTCGAGCATCCGGCCGGTCATCTTCGGAAACCAGTAGTAAAGCGCCCCGACGACCGGAAAGACATTGATGCCGATCAGCACGTAATGGATGTGGCCGACGACGAAATAGGTGTCGGTCAATTGCCAATCGACCGGGACCGATCCGGTCATAAAGCCGGACAACCCCCCGATCACGAAAAGAACAATCATGCCGGCAAAGAACAGAAATGCGGTGGTGAAGACCGGGCGCCCAAGCCAGATCGTCAGGATCCAGGCAAAGACCGAAACGGCGCTCGGCACCGCGATGATGATCGAGGCGCCGCTAAAGAACGACAGCGCCAGATTGGGCAATCCGGTCGCAAACATGTGGTGGACCCACACGCCAAAGCCGAGGATCATCGTCGCGACCGTAGCCAGCGCCACCGGCGTGTAGCCGACCAACGGACGCCGGCAAAACACCGGCAGCCCTTCCGACACCATGCCCATCGCCGGCAATACGATCGCGTAAACCCAGGGGTGGGCGAATATCCAGAACAGATGCTGCCACAGGAGCGGCTGGCCCTGCTGTGACACGTCAAAGAAATGGGTGCCGAACTGCCGGTCCATCCACAGCATAAAAAAGGCAAGGCTGACGCTCGGCACGACGAGAAGATTGGCGGCCGAGGCGGTCAAGGTGCCCCAGGTCATGATCGGGACACGGTTGATCGACATGCCCGGCGCCCGCGTACGGACAAAGGTCACGACAAAATTGGCGGCTCCCAGGGTCGTCGAAATCCCGAGAAAAATCATGCCGAGCGAATAAAAATCCATGCTCATGCCCGGGTTGTACGGGCGCTCGGCATAGGGGACGTAGTTGAACCAGCCGTCATTTGGCCCGGCCCCGCCAAAAAATCCGACATACATAAAGATGCCGGAGGCAACAAAGGTCCAATAGGAGAGCGCATTGACCCGCGGGAACGCCATGTCGCGCGAACCCAGGATCAGCGGCCACAAGTAATTGCTGAACCCCGACAGGATGGGCAGCGCGTAAAGAAAAATCATCGTCATCCCGTGAGTCGAAAACAGCTGGTTGTACTGTTCCGGGCTCATCAGGTGCTCGTCCGGCCCGGCGAGCTGGACGCGCATGGTCAGCGCTTCGAGGCCGCCCAGGATAAGGAACACAAACGACGTGACGATGTAGCGCTTGCCGATCTTCTTGTGGTCGACGGTCGAGAACCAGCCAAAAGGCGCGGGCTCGGTCTTCCACAGCGCTTCGAGCTCTTTGCCCAGCGGTTCCGTGGCGGGGGCGATCTTGGGGACCCTCTCGATCTCCGCTATGGTCACGCCGCTCTCGCCGTTATTTGAGGGTCAGGAGAAAGCTGCGGATGTCCTGCAGCTCGGGACCGGACAGATAAAGATCCGGCATGTGGTTGCCGGGCTTGATCGTTTGCGGGTTGGCGATCCAGCCGGAGAG
>DASXAM010000015.1:0-8061 GCA_036404275.1 Allostellaceae bacterium | reverse complement strand
CTGAAATCGGTGAGGAGCAGCATCGGCGAGCTCGACAAAAATGCCTCGATCGTGCCGATCAAGCCGTTGCCGAGTACCCACGGCCCCTGGCCCAGCAATACCCCCGGCCGCCGCGTCAGCCGGCCGTAAACCTCGGCCATGACGCCGCCCAGACTTTCCTCGCGCACCAAGACGGTGCGGATCGAATTCTGATGCTGCCCCAGCCCCGAAACGATGCGCCCGGTATGCCCGCCCGAAATGCCGAACACCATCTCGATCCGGGCCTCTTCGAGCACCCGCGCCACCAGCACATTCGCCGGCATCTCCTCGCTCAGCATCGCCTCGATCGGCATGGCCTGGTCCTCCCACTTCCTTGGTCCGTCCAGCTTGCCCCGGCGGGAGCTCTAAAACAACGCACCTGCGCAATGCCGTCATGCGGGTACGGAAGACGCACGGGACACAGGCGGGAGAGCGACGTGCAGCTTTCTGGACGCCTTCTTGACGGGTGTCGCGACACATTACCCCAAGGTTATTGCGCTCCCCGATCGGGCCGATGCCGCGACAAGGCCATAATCTGGATGATCGGTTCTGGCGACAGCAGGAGCGCGATTCAGTTGGTGCGGTGGATCGCGGCCGATGTTTCGAGGGCCATTGAGGCTAATGCACTTTGCAAAAACGGGGGCGCTATGCGGATGAGCTTGGGGACCGAAGTCCGAGGCCTACCGGATTACGAGACGAAGGTAGCGGACCAAGCGACTTCGCGCATGAGAATTGGAAAGACGGCTCTGAGAAACACGTTCAGGTCCTACACGAGGCAATGAAGGACCTCAAGTGTCCTTTGCCGCTCGTGTGCGTTAATCTCGACGATCCCGAGAACAGATTGCTTCGGGCGCTGGTGCAACGCAGGGCGGGAAGGTTGCCGGCTGCATACCTTGAGACCACACAAAAACTCTGCGGTTTGACATTTGATCTGCACAACCCTAACCGTCTCGAAGATGCTCTCCTATCGGTTATTCTGATGCATCAAGCACAAATCAATGTGCCACAAAAGGCAAGCCAGAGCAGGGGTCGGCACCCGCCATTGCCGACAACCTTCATTTCGACCGTTACTACTACAACCTTCTTGGCAGGGGTAGTCGGCGCTTCGTTCGGGACTCCGGTAATCATCTATTTTTGGGCGCCTTGGTGTGGCCCGTTTTGGGCGCCTTGGTGTGGCCCGTGCCGGCAACTTGAGCCGATTCTGGAGAAGCTTGCTCGACGCACAGATGGGGCGGTTCGCTTCGCGAAGTTGAACATCGACGAGAACTCCGAGATTGCCCAGCGGATGCGTATCGAGTCGATCCCGGCCGTTTATGCCTTCAAGGACGGCCGGCCGGTTGACGGGTTTGTCGGCGCGATGCCGGAGAGCCAGATCGAGTTGTTCATTGAGCGTTTATGCGGACGTTCTACACCTCGCGAGGGCGCCGAAGCGGGGGACGTCGGTCTAAATGAACGCCAGCAAAGCCGGGAGCCCGGCGGCTCTGCGCTCGAGCGGCTTGCAGCGCTGATCGGTCTGCCAGGGGTGAAGCGCGAGATCGCGTCGATCGCCAATCTGCTGAAAGTTCAGGTGATGCGCAGGGAACGCGGGATGCCGGTACCGCCTGTATCGTTGCACATGGTTTTTACTGGACGGCCGGGGACCGGGAAGACGACGGTTGCCCGTTTGCTTGCGGAGATCTATCGCGATCTGGGTTTGCTCCAGAAGGGACACCTCGTCGAAGTCGATCGGTCGGGACTGGTTGCGGCGTATGTCGGGCAAACGGCGATCAAGACGAGGGAAGCGATCGAGCGCGCGCTCGACGGCGTGCTGTTTATCGACGAGGCTTATACGCTCGCCATCGGCAGCGAGAACGATTTCGGTCGCGAAGCGATCGAGATATTGCTTAAGGCGATGGAGGACGAACGCGGGCGGCTGGCAGTGATTGCCGCCGGTTATCCCGATCAGATGAATCAGTTCCTCGCCTCCAATCCCGGCTTGGCGTCCAGATTCAACCGCACCATCCAATTCGAGGATTACAGCCCCGAGGAGCTTCTGAGCATCTTTGAAGCGATGGTCCGCGAGGGCGGTTATCGGCTTGATCCCGATGCTCGACAGCTCGCCGAAGAAATATTTGCAACCGCGTACGGCGCACGCGATACCTCCTTTGGCAATGCAAGGTTTGCTCGCAACCTCTTCGAGCGGGCGCAGGAGGGCCATGCCAACCGGGTCGGGCTAATCCCGAACCCGACCGAAGGCGATCTTCAAGTAATCCTCGCCGACGACCTGGCGCCTTGACGAACGTTATTGACAATTTTTGCCAAAACGGATAACGCCTTCATTGTCCAGCAGGAGCGGCCCATGGCGACGATGAATGTGAGCCTATCCAAAGAATTTGCCGAATTTGTCGATTCGCAGGTCACCTCGGGGGCCTACGCCAGCGCCAGCGAAGTGGTGCGCGACGGCTTGCGCCTGCTGCGGCGCGAGCAGGCGGCGCACGACGAAAAGATCGAGATCCTCCGACGCGAGATCGGTGTCGGTGTCGAGCAGGCGCGGCAGGGCCGATTCTCAACGCAGTCGGTCGCCGACATCTGCGCCGAAATCGATGCCGAGGAGAGGTGAGCTATCGGCTTACCGAAGCGGCCGCAGCCGACATAGCGGACATTTTGAGGGAAACCACTCGGCAGTTCGGGCCTGTGCAGCGCCGCAGATATGCGGCGCTCATCACGCGAGCGATCGAGATGGCTGCCGAAGAGCCCGCTCGCCCCGGCTCTCGCTCGCGAGACGATCTCGCGCCGGGTCTTCATTCGCTGCACGTCGAAATTGCCGCCCGGCGCCGCGGCGCTGCCGTGCATGTCATCTATTATTTGCCGGCATCCTCCGATGACGCGCGCGGCGGCATTGTCGTCGTCCGCGTGCTGCACGAACATATGGAACCGCTGCGCCATCTGAGCCGAGGTTTTCCGTAACCGGCCCCAGCCAATGCGGAGGCGGGCGATAAGCTGGTCCACGAGAGCGAGAGTTGCTGTGCCGCCTCTTCTTTGCCGGCAGAGGGCGGCAACCAATGGCGGCAATGGTTCCGGGGCGGACCCTATCCCTGGCCCTGTGCCAATCGAGCTGAATTTCGCTGGGTTCCGCCTTCGCGGGAATGGCGACCGGTCAAGATTCTTGGAGGCGCGCATGGCGCATCGGGGTCAGCCGTGCGGCGGCCAGTAATGCAGGGCCGCGAACAGCAGTCCCGCGACGACGACAACGATGGCGCCGAGCCGGGCGATCGTCGCGTCGATCTTGCGCTCGACCTGTTCGAACCGGGTATTGATCGCCTCAAACCGGACTTCGAGCCGCTGCTCGAGATCGCGCAGATCGGCTTTGGTGGCGACGTTGTCGTGGATCGCGTCGTAGATCTCGGTCGCAAGGCGCTCGGCTGCCTGAGTGCCGATGCCTGCGCCCTCGAACGCACGGGTCAGGGTCAGGCGATCGGTCATGCCCGACGCTCCCAAGCGCCCTCGATGGCGCCGTTGTCGTCAGGCTCGGGAAGAATCGTCTCAGCGATCGGCATGCATCCTCATCCGCGTGGCCAGCAACAGCGCGGCGTCCGCCAGTATATCCGAAGATGCCCCGCCCGCCGCCTACTCCTAATCGGCCAGCGGGTCGGGGCGAAGCTGGAATTCGACGACGAGCGGGCTCGAATATGTCGCCGGCGATGTGCCGGGAGCGCCGGGTGCGGGCGCGTCGATCGCCTCGATGTGGAACGGGGTGCGGTTGCCCGAGGTCGCCCATAATTCGCGGCCTTTCCACCCGGCGTTCGGATTGTCGATCCGGCCCTCGAGTCCTTTGGCGAAAAAGCCCATGGGATAGGGGACGCGCAATTCGACGATCGCGCCGCCGACAAGTGCGTGCAGCGAGTCGGACTGGTTGCCGGTGGCGATCGGCACGTTCGCGCCGAGCCCGAGGATATCGTGCTGGTCGACCCAGACGTAATACGGGTTTTCTTCGGCACCCGGGTCGCCTTGAAAGCCCGGCCCCGGCAATGCGTAGAACGAAAAGCCTTCGGGACATTTTTCGCCTTTTTCGGCACCCGGACCGTTGAGCGGCCCCTTGCATTTCTTCCGATCGAAGCTCGCGATATGGCCGCTGTCGAGCGGCATCCACACGACACCGTTGCGGTCGATGTCCAAGCCGCGGATGCCAAAGCCGGGCAATGGGATCTTGTAGATCTCGGCCAACGCCGTCTCGGGCGGGTCCGACCCCGGCGCCACGCGGATGATGTAGCCCGGATGCGTCAGGTTCGAGCCCCAGACCGAGCCGTCCGCCGGCGACCAGGTGATCCCATACATGCCGTAGGGGAGCCGCGTGTCCTTCGTGGGGTCGATCGGCTGGCCCGGCTCGTTCCATTCCGCGGTGCGCTTGCCGGTGCCGGCGGTATCGACGATGAACGGCGTCCAGCCCTGCGATTTCGCCGCGTCATGCGTCTGCCAGAAGAGTTTCGTGTTGATCCAGCCGACGACCGCGAGCTTCGGCACCGGGGCGCCGCCGAGGCCGGTATTGTTGCTGAGCCACAGCGTGTTGTCGGCGTCCTCGGCAAAGTTCAAGTGATGCGTGCCGAAGCAGGTATCGATCGTCGTGAATTCCTTGGTCTTCGGGTCGTAGACGGTAATTTGGCGCGAATTCTGAAAAAAGCCGTCATGCGGGATGTCGAGCGGGTAAATCTGGGCCGCGCGCAGCGGCGAGCCCTTTTTGCAATAGGCCGGGATGTTCTTGGGCGAGCGGCTCTGCGCCGTGTAGTAGACGCGGCCATCCTGGTCCATCGCCGAGGTATGGGCGTTGACCTTGCTGTCCCAGGTTTGCTCCATGCCCCAATAGGCCGACGCGACGACCACTTGGTTCCCCAGCGCCGAGCTCGGCGTGCCCGGGCGCACCGGCGGCAGGATCGTCCATTTCTTGTTGGCCACCGGGTCGAGCACCGGCTGCGCGTTGCTCGACAGCTCGGTGTCGCCGTAGATCGGGCCATAGGCGTTGACCGTCGGATTGCGCCGGTCGGTCGTCGTCAAATCGTGCAGGTAGTGCTTGGAGTCGAGCCAGTCGCGCACGGTTACCACAAGGTTGCGCTCGACGCCGACCGGCCGCTCCGGGCTGCGGCTCGGCAACTCGCCCGCCTTGATGCGGTCAGTCCAATCGGCGAGGGCAGCCAAATGCCCGCCATCCGGGGTCATGACCTGCGTGATGAAATTCACCATGTCGTGCCCGGCCGGCCCAACCGAGAGCCGATGAGACCAGGCATCGCGCGACGAATCAAAATGGCCGAACGCCGATGGGATCGTCCGCGTCGCGTAATTGCCGATCTGGTGGCAATTGCCGCAGCCATTGGTCTTGACGAAGTTGAGCCATTGCTCCTGCGTCTTGAATTTTTCCGGGATACCGTTGCCCTTGTCGCCGGTCCCGGGAAAGCGGCTCTTGTCCGGGACCTTGATCATCGCAGCCCAATAGATCGCCGGATAATATTGCGCCGCAGCCTTGAGGCTCGGCGCCACGACGGCGCTAAGGTCCAATTTCTTGCCCGGCTCCGCCGCCACCTTCTCCGAATCGACGAGGCCGTAGCCGCGCACCCAAACCCGGTAATGGGCTTGAGGCAGGTCGGGGATCACATAGCGGCCGCGCTCGTCGGTGACGACCATTTTGGCAAAGCGGGTGCCGAGATCCTTGGTTTCGGCGATAACCCACACACCCGCTTCCGGTCCGAAGCGGCTCGTTACGACCCCGCCGATCGACTTCCCGTCGATCGCGATCGCCGCCGCGGCGGCGCCCTTCCCCGCCGGCGCCGGTTGTTGGGCATGGCCGAGGCCGGCGAGCAAAAGAAGTGCCGCGAAGCCTTCGGCCAATCGCGTGACGTGTGAGTTGCGGCTAACCATGCGTCCCCCCTCGCTTTGCGACCTTTTTTCGCACCTACGATACCTTTGGGAACGCAATGAAGGGAACCGCCGTGTTCGCCAAACCGGCGGTCGCATCCTAGCCAGGACTTAGCGTCTGCCGGCCAGTCGATTCCAAGGAGAACCCAAGCGCGATCTGCGGTTACGCAAAATGTCGCCGCAATCATATGGTATATGAAAAAAATCGGCCGCGCCGGGGTCGATGCGACAACCGCCGGTGCGAGCTGGCTGCTTTTGTTTGTCACGACAGCGCAAGACCAAAGGATGTCAATGTACTGGCCTAGGCGCTGGCTGTTTTTTTGCTGTATTTAACAGCGAGATCAGCCAGGGTCGCGGCGCGGAGTTAAGGCGATGGCAAGGGAATTGCGCTCGGATGGCGGCGATCAAGCGGCAAGGAGCATGAGGGGGGCTGGCTGATGCAGTTGTTTTATCCGAATGCGGACGAGGCGCTGGCGGGGTTGCGGGCGATGCGCATGCTGGGCCAGGCGCGCGACGGCGGCCTCGGCACCGCGACGCGCAACCTATTGGCGGCCGCGCAAAAGCATATCCTGCGCACGCACTATGACATCGACAGCCTTTCTCCAATCACGCCCGAGGAATTGGCGGCTGCCTTCACGGATCCGGCGCTGGCGCGGCAGTTTGTCCAAGGGATGGCGGTGGTGAGCCTCGCCGAAGGGCCGCCGAGCGAGGCGCAGAGCCGGCTGATGACACGCTTTGCCGCCGCACTCGGGGTCGACGAGCCCGCGGTCAGGGTGTTGCGCGAGCTCGCAGAGCACCACATGGTGCTGTTCCGCCTCGACTTTATGCGCCGCTCGCATCTCGCCGACGCAGCCAGAAACGCGATCCGCGAGCACGGCTTTATCGCCACGGCAAAGGCGATCGCCGCCTTTCGCGGGCTACGCGAAGACCGGGCGCTGGCAGCGCGCTACACGGCGCTCGGCGACTTGCCGGCGGACACGCTCGGCCACGCCTTTTGGCGCCACTACCGCGAGCACGGCTTTGCCTTTCCCGGCGAGAGGCTCGGCTTCCCCGAAGCCGGCGTCTATCACGATTTCACCCATGTTCTAGCGGGCTACGGCACCGACCCCGCCGGTGAAATGCAAGTCGGCGCCTTCACAGCCGGCTACAAGAAGCACAACCCGATCTTCGTGATCCTGTTTGTGGTTCTGACCTTCAGCGCCGGGGTCAACATGACGCCGCTCGACCAGCCATTGACGCGCGGCATTTTCGGCACCGACGGGCTCGGCGACAAATTCTTTGCCGCGGTCGAGCGCGGCAGCAAGGTCCGCCTCGATCTCTCCGACCGGTGGGACCATTGGGCCTGGGTCGCCAAGCCGCTCGCCGAGGCCCGCGTCGAGCTCGGCATCGAGCCGCAGGCGGCCTAAAAGCGATCCGCAATGCGCAAGCTCTGCGCCCGGCATCCACCGCCGGCAATCGGCTCGTCACCAGGCAGGTGAGCCGCGCTCGCAGAAGGCTCAGGCCGCGAGCTGCTCGGCGATCGGCACCCGGGTCACCCGATGGGCCTGCAAGGCCGGCAACACGTCGCGGGCAAAGCGGCGGATCTGCTCGATGAACATTTCGTGCGGCAGCACCCCGCGGTTGAGGCTGACCTGGACATTGTCGGCGCCGGCGCTGTCGGCGGCCTCGATGATGCGGCGCGT
This sequence comes from Allostellaceae bacterium, assembly GCA_036404275.1. Lineage (GTDB taxonomy): Bacteria > Pseudomonadota > Alphaproteobacteria > ATCC43930 > CGMCC-115725 > AP-15. The sequence continues at coordinate 478 of DASXAM010000015.1, read as the reverse complement.
CACCTCCTCCGCCGTGCCCCACGGCATTTCCTCGGCCTGGCGCTCGACATCGGCCATCGTCAAATTGCGGAAATCCTCGCGTGCGAATTGCGCGGCGCGCAGATTTTCCGGCCGCACATAGTCGGTCGAGGCGGCGGTCGAATAGCCCGTCTCCCGCTGGCGGCTCGTCTCGGTGAAATTGCCGTGGCTAAAGAGCGTGCGGTTGAAATAGAGGTGGTAGGGGCCCATTTCGCGCACCGCCTCGGCCTTGCTCGACGCGACATAGGCGCTGATGCCGAGCGACAAATGGCCGGGGGAGATGCGATGTCCGGCTTCCTCCAGACGACGGGCATAATAGCGGATGATGTCGTCGCGCAGCCCGCGCGAGCGGCCGAGGCCCGGCGTGATCGGCAAATCGTGGCGCGCGGCGAACTCGATCGATTCCTTGCTGCCGACGATCGGCATCCAGATCGGCGGGCGCGGCTGCTGCACCGGGCGC
>DASXAM010000014.1:0-8253 GCA_036404275.1 Allostellaceae bacterium | reverse complement strand
CCGGAACCCATACCGCGCCGGGTTTTTGCAATTTGTCGGTGTCGCCGAGAGCCGCGCCAAGGCGATGCAGCTCTACAAGGAGCCGGCCGAATATTTTTATGGCCGCTGCCTGCGCGTCGATCCGCGCTGGGCGATGCCGCCCGGCTACATCACCGAAGCCACCCAGCGTGCCGGCATCCAGGGCCAGATCGGCCGAGCCGCGAGCCTCGACGCGCGGCAAAAGGCACGCGCCACGACCGACATCGCCGACATCGTCGAGCGCGGCTATGTCATCGTCGGCTCGCCCGACGAGGTGGCCGAGCAATTGACCGAGGTTGCGACCGACCTCAATGTCGGCCACCTGATGCTGCTGTTGCAGTTCGGCAATATGGGCAAGGATTTGGCCGCCTATAACACGCGGCTTTTTGCCGACCAGGTCATGCCGCGGCTCATGGGCCTCTTCTCGGAATGGGAGGACCGCTGGTGGCCGCAGCCGATGATGCCAGCGGAGCGCGCGGTCGTAGCGGCCCCGCTGCTCGCTGCCGAATGAGGCGAGCGCTCAAGAGACGAGGCAGTTCGTCCCCGCGGTTTCGGTTGCTTGCGGCGTCGGATCGGGAGTCGAGACCGGCAGGCCTTCGCCGGGGTCGCCGCCGGTTTTGCTGATGCCGGTGGCGACGGGCGGCGTGTTGCGGTCGCCGCCGGCAAGGATCATGCCGCCGGTGACGCGCTCGCCATGCGTCGGCCAGACCATCTCGAAATGCTCGAGCCGGCGGCCGGTGCCGCTCGAAATGTAGACGGCGGCGCTGAGCTTGAAGACGCGGCCGGATATTTTGTTGCCCACACTCTCTCCAGTCTGCGCCCAAACCACATTGTCACCGCGAAACCAGGCATTGAGCGCCTTGGTGTCGTCATGCCGGCCATCGCCCCACAGCGCCAACGGCATTGGCCGGCATTTCCCATTGTCACCGGCCCATGCCGGCAGGCCGGCGAGCAGGGACGCACCGAGGAATGCAGCCGCCACAACGTTGCCGAGCCACCTGCGGCACGACTCATTCGTCATGGTCCGTCCTCCGGGCTTCTGTCCACGACCGTAAAATCTTGATTCCAGCAGAGTACTTTTCGGCTTCTGCTGACATTGCGACACAATTATGGTGCGGGCGTGTCAGGTGCCTCCGCGGGCGACATGCCGGTCTCGCTCATGGTGTCCTCTTGACGGCTGCGCAGCCGAGGGCCTACACGGCGATGCCCGCTTTTTTGGCAAGTGCCGTTACCCGAGGGAGATCCAAGCATGGCTCGCATCAGGCACATCGCGCTCGTGACCGACGATCCGGCAAAGACGGCCGAGTTCTACAAGCAGCACTTCGGGCTGACCGAGCTTTATCGACGGCCCGGCGACACCGGTGAAAAGGGGGTCTGGCTCAGCGACGGCTATATCTATTTCGCAGTGCTGAAATACGGCGAGCCCGGCGCGCCCAAGCTCGGCCCGGGGCAGAGCTCGGATCTGCGCGGCATCCACCATATCGGCTTTTATGTCGATGATGAGCAGGCGACCGCAAAAGAGCTCGAGGCGGCGCATTTTTCGCCGGTGCCGATCCCGAAAACCGAACGCGCCGAGACGACCCCGATGGGCGACGCGGTTAATCTGAAATATCTCGGCCCTGACGATGTCCAGCTCGACATCCGCAGCCGCGGCTGGAACGAAGCGATCAGCTTTGCGATGCAGCGCTATGAGCTGACCCCGGTCAAGGAAGAAGAGACCGTCTAGCAGGGCCGGCCGTCAGCCCGAACAACAAAGGCGGGGTGCGCCGCCGGCTCGCCGGCCGCGGGTTTCCCCGCCTTTTCAGCTGGAGGATGCGACGATGATCTATGAAGTCCGCACCTACACCTTGCAGCCCGGCAGCGTCGCCGAATTCGAGGAGCGCTACCAGAAGCGGCTGGCGCTGCGCGAGAGACACTCGAAACTGGGAGCCTTCTGGCACACCGAGTTCGGCCCGCTGAACCAGGTCGTGCACGTCTACCCTTACGACGATCTCGGGCATCGCACGCGGGTGCGCCATGCAATGGCAAACGACGCCGAACGCAACGCGCTCCCCGGCGGCGGCGAGCTGATCGTCGCGCAAGAGGCTGAGATCATGATCCCGGCGCCGTTTATGAAGCCGCTCGGCAGCCGCGATTACGGCACCGGCAACGTCTATGAGATGCGCACCTACACCTACGCGCCGGGCAATATTCCAAAGGTGCTCGACGGCTGGGCCAAGGCGATCGAAGCGCGCGAGAAGTTCTCGCCGCTGGCGGCGTGCTGGACCAGCGAGCTCGGCGGGCTCAACAAATTTGTCCATGTATGGGTCTATAAGGACCTCGCCGAGCGGGCCCGTGTTCGCGAGGAATCACGGCGGCCCGGCACCGGCTGGCCGGCCCAGACCGGAGTGCGTCCCGTCCGCCAGGAAAACAAGCTGTTGATCCCGGCTGCGTTCTCGCCGGTGCGATAAAGGGTCCGCCGACAACGGCGGCCGATGATGACAGCAATGCGGGCCGAGCCCTCCGGAGGCTTGGCCCGTTTTCTTTAGCCCACGCCGATCGGGCAGGGCCGATGACGGTATTTTTTACCGCGGACACGCATTTCGGGCATGGCGGCGCGCTCGGCTTTTATCGCCGGCCGTTCGCCTCGGTCGCGGCGATGAATGAGGCGCTGGTCGCGCGCTGGAACGCGACCGTCGGGCCGGACGACGAAGTGTGGCATCTTGGTGACTTCGCGATCCGCCAATCGCCGCCGCTCATTGCGGAGTGGCTGGCGCGGCTGCACGGCAAAAAGCACCTCGTGACCGGCAACAACGATCCCCCGGCGACCACCGAGCAGTCGGCTTGGGCCGGCGTGCAGCCCTATGCCGAGATCCAAGTCGAGGGCAGATCGCTGGTGCTGTGCCACTACCCGTTTCGTCGTTGGCGCGGCATGGACAAAGGCTGGATCAATCTGCACGGCCACAGCCACGGCCGCCTCAAGCCGCTACCCGGGCAACACGATGTCGGCGTCGATGTGTGGGATTTCCGCCCGGCCAGTCTGGCCGAGGTGCTGAGCCGGTTGCAGCGCTAAACTCCGACCGGCCACAACTGTGGCGATGCAGCGGCATTTGCCGACTCCACCGCCGTAATGTTGACACCCGGCCGCCACAGCGCGAGCCTTCCGCCGGGACACCGGTATCACGGTGCCTGAGCTTGCCAGCAAATTGCGACCCAAAAATCGCTGGAGGAAAGCTCATGAAGATCAAGCGATATATGGCAATGGCAGGAACGGTCGGCGCGGCCGCAATCGCCTTTATCCTCGCCACCGGGCTCTGGCAGCCATTGGCCAAAGCCGACAGGGGCGAGCGCGGCCCGAGCTTTGCGGTCGATCCGTTCTGGCCGAAACCGCTGCCCGCCCCGACCGGCAAGGATGGCGTCGCCCATACCTGGGTGACCGGCGAGGTTGCCGGCAGCTGCGTCGACAAAAGCGACAACGTTTATACCTTCAACCGCGGCTGGGAGGTTGGGCTAACGGTCGGTGGCGTGCTGCAAGGCAATGAAGGAGGCGCGATCAACGGGCAAGACGCGAGCGCTTCGGCGATCCCGTCGCCGCCGATCGTCGCTTATGACAGCGACGGCAACACGATCGCCGGCTGGGGTAATCCGAGCCTAATTCAAACCGGGGCGGATTACGGCTTTGCCGCCTATATGCCGCACGGTGCCCATGGTTGCTTTATCGACTATCGCGGCAACATCTGGGTTGCCGGCAATGGCGACGGGATTGTGCAGGAGTACAACCCCCATACCGCGGCGGTGGCCGGCGCCAATGCGCAATTCGTCATGCAGATCGGGACGAAGGGCAACTGCGACACGACCACGCCGCCGCCAGCGGGGGCGAACCCCTTCACCTCGTGCAACGAGACGAACGACGCCAACACCAGCCACACGCTGTTGAACGAGCCCGCCGATGTGGCTGTCGATCCCGATAGGGGCCCGATCAGCGGCACGCGCGGCGACATCTACATCGCCGACGGCTACGGCAACCACCGTATCGTCGTTTTTAACGCCAAGGGCCAATATGTCGGCCAGTGGGGCAAGGCTTGCGCCACCGACAGCGAGGACTGCCCCAAGGGCACCTTTGGCGCCACCGGCGGCGGCCATCCGCATTGCGTCGTGCTCGGCAATGACGGGCTTGTTTATGTCTGCGACCGCCCGAACAACCGCATCCAGGTGTTCAAGAAGACCTGCGCCGTGCCGTCCACCACCGCTAACCCTCAGCCGCTTTGCCAGCCGGTCCGGGTCATCGACATTAACCGCTTCCCGACCGCGACCAAGGGCGACAGAAAGGCGATCCTGCTCGCCGGGACCCGTGCCTGTGACATGGATTTCTGGCCGAACATCGATTACCTGGCCAGCAAAAGCCCGACGAGCCAAAAGAACATCATCGATGTCGATCTCGGCAACGACAATACCTGGCTGATCGAAAAGTCGAGCGGCATCGTCCTGGGCGCGCTCGGTGCCTGCGGCATCGCTCCCTGCCCCGGTCACAATGCCGGCCATTTCGCCTTCGGCCATACCACGACGGTCGATTCGGAGGGCAATATCTACGTGGCCGAAACCGTCACCGGCCGCCGCATTCAGAAATTCGTGGCGATAGACCATCATCGCCGGTTCTGACCGACCGAGGCCTGCGCGCGCCGGCCGGGAGCGGGAATTCCCGGCCGGCGCCGTATTCCTGATGAAACCGCATCGTTGGATCGCCCTCGCCGCGGCATGGCTGGTGGCCATGGCCTTCGGCATACCCCAGGCCGGCGCGCACGATCTGCCGCTCGACCGGTTTATGAACGGCTTTGTCCGGATCGGCCCTCATCAGGCCGATCTCGTGGTCCGGGTGCCGCTCGATCTGCTGCGCGCGGTTCCGTTCAAAGTGGTCGGCGGCGATTACGACCTCGCGGGCTCGGCGCCGGCGATCAAGACGGCGCTGAGCGGGTTATCCGCCGACCTGTCGCTCTGGGAAGGGCATGTTCGCCTGCTGCCGACACAGGCGACGGGTCGGCTCGCGCCTCTGGCCGACCGCTCATTCGAGGATTATCGGCAGGCGGTCGCGGCGATCGCGGCGACCCCCTCGCCCGATACCCGCATCGGCTACGAGCTCGGCTATCTCGACGCCCATTTCGTTTATCCGATCGGCTCGCCCCATTCGGTGTTCGCAATCGAAAGCCGGGTCGCCGCCGATTTGGGCGACACGACCAAGCTCGCGGTCCGTTTTATCCCGCTCGACGGGGCGAGCCGTGCCTTGATGATCCCCGGCGGCTCGGGCCGAGTCGCGCTCGACCCGGCTTGGTGGGAAGCCGCGTTCGGCTTTGTCCGGCTCGGCATCGAGCACATTTGGAGCGGTATCGACCATCTGCTTTTCCTGCTCTGCCTCGTGATCCCGTACCGGCGGGTGAAGCCTTTGGTGCCGGTCATCACCGCCTTCACCCTCGGCCATTCGATCACCCTGATCGGCACCGCCTACAACCTCGCCCCGGCCGGCGCCTGGTTCCCGCCTTTTGTCGAGGCGGCTATCGCGGCCTCGATCTTTTACATGGCGATCGAGAACATCGTCGGCGCCAATCTGCGCCGCCGCTGGATCATCGCGGCACTCTTCGGGCTGGTGCACGGCTTCGGCTTTGCCGATGTCTTGCGCGAACAATTGCAGTTCGCCGGCTCCTATCTTCTCGTCTCGCTGGTGTCGTTCAACATCGGCATCGAGATCGGTCAGCTCGCGGTGCTGTGCGTCTTTGTTCCGGCATTGGCGCTGTTGTTCCGGGGTGCCATGGCAGGGCGGATGGGCGTTATCGTGCTGTCGGCGATCGTCGCCCATGTCGCCTGGCATTGGATGATGGAGCGCGGCGAGGTGCTGTGGCAGACACCCTGGCCGCAGCCGACCGCCGCCGGACTGATGATCCTGGCGCGCTGGGTGCTGGCGCTCGGGCTTGCCGTTGTGGCCGCCACGCTCCTGTCGAAACGGTTCGAGCGCCGGCAACGGCGGGTGCCGCAAGCAGACGCGTCCCGCTCGGCATTGTGAAACCGCGGCCGGCGGTGCAGAATCGGCGGCAGCCGACAGGGAGGGTGCCGCCATGCAGCTGAGCCGCGACGACCTGATCAAAGCCTACCGGTCGATGGCGACGATCCGCCATTTCGAGGAACGGGTGCAGGAGGAGTTTTCAAAGGGCGGCATCCCCGGTTTTGTCCATCTCTACGCCGGCGAGGAGGCGTGCGCGGTCGGGGTCTGCTCGCATCTCTCCGACGCCGACTACATCGCTTCGACCCATCGCGGCCACGGCCATTCGATCGCCAAAGGCTGCGACCCGGTGGCGATGATGCAGGAACTCTTCGCCAAAAAGGGCGGGCTCTGCGGCGGCAAGGGCGGCTCGATGCACATTGCCGACCTCCACCGCGGCATGCTCGGCGCCAACGGCATCGTCGGCGGCGGCCCGCCGCTGGTCGTGGGGGCGGCGCTCAGCGCCAAGACGCTGGGGCGCGGCACGGTCGCGGTTTCGTTCACCGGCGACGGCGGCTCGAACCAGGGCACCACCTTCGAGGCGATGAACCTCGCAGTCGTGCTCAAATTGCCGGCGGTCTTCGTCTTCGAAAACAACCAATACGGCGAGGGCACCGGTGTGGCCTATCACCTCGGCAGCGGCGACATCGCCGCCCGTGCGGCGGGTTTCGGCCTGCCTGCGGTAAAGGTGTCCGGCGACGATTTTTTCGCCGTGCACGACGCTGCGGGCGAGGCGATCGAGCGGGCGCGCAAGGGCGGGGGCCCGTCGGCGATCGAAGTGGATACCTGCCGCTTTTACGGCCACCATTCGGGCGACGCCCAGCTCTACCGCGGCAAGGACGAGGTTCGCCGCCTGCGCGAAGAGCGCGACTGCCTCAAGCACTTCCGCCGCCGCGTCGGCGAAGCTGCATTGCTCGACGCATCGGCCCTCGACGCTATCGACGCCGAAGTCTCGGCGCTGATCGACCGCGCCGTCGAAACCGCCCGCACTGCCGCATCCCCGGCCGAGGCCGACCTGCTGACGGACGTGTACGTGTCGTATTGAACGTGGCGAGCCATCTACCAGCGTAGTCCGATCGACGGGTGCCCCTACCCATCATATGTTACATATCTCCTTGACTATGACACGATGAAATATGTAACATGGCTCCTATCGCTACCGATTGGAGAAGCCTATGATGCCCGTGGTTAGGATCAACGACGCCACCTTTGCCGACCTCAAATCTATCGCGACCTGGTTAGGTACCAAGACCCCCAGCGAAACCATCGACCGCGTTGTGCGAGACGCGATGGATCAGCTTGGAATGGAACGTGACAATGAGCCGGAAGCAACTACTAACAGAACGAGCAACGGCGCAATAGAATTTGAAAACGCGCCTGGGCTCGCTTTTACAAAGCCCCTTTCCGCATCTGTAAACGGCAAGACCATCCCCAACCCACGTTGGTCCGCCATTCTGATGACGATGATCGAGCAAGTTAAGGCTAAGGGATTCAAGGGCGACAGCTTGGTCCGGGAGCTGCGGATCCCGTCAAAGACGGAGCGGTACGAGGAGGAAGGGTTTAAGTTTCACCCCCACCTCGGGATCTCTGTACAGGGTCAGTCGGCATCGGATGTTTGGAAGGAAGTGGATCGCCTTGCCAAGAAATGGAGTATCCCAGTGACCGTCGAGTTCCAGTGGCGGCATAATCCGAAGGCGCAATACCCCGGTCGCTTCGGCGTGCTGCGCTCAGGAAATACGTAGAAGTGCTAGGGTTCGCAGCATGCAAAGCTACTCGGAGAGCTCCCTCTCCCCGCTGGCGGGGAGAGGGCCGGGGTGAGGGGCGGTAATGCGTGGACCGAGCGTGATATCGACAGAGCGAGCCCGCGCACTACGCCGGCGGAGCACGCGCGCTGAATTTGTGCTCTGGCGACATCTTCGCGATCGGCAACTCGCCGGTTTCAAGTTTGTGCGTCAAGAGCCGATCGGACCTTATTTCGCGGACTTCGTCTGCCGCGAGCGGCGTCTCGTGATCGAAGTCGATGGCGGCCACCACGCCGAAAGTGCCACAGACGCCAAGCGCGATGCAACGATGCGCAAACTCGGATATCGGACTGTTCGGATTTGGAACAATGAGGTTCTCGGCAATATCGACGGCGTTTTGCAAATGCTGAAGTCGGAACTCGAAAAGGCCCCTCACCCTAACCCTCTCCCCCCTTGCGGGGAGAGGGAATCCGATTGAGACAAGAA
>DASXAM010000013.1:0-1851 GCA_036404275.1 Allostellaceae bacterium | reverse complement strand
ACATCCTGCTGACCGAAGCGGAAGGCGGTTTCGACTGGTCCGACGAGGCAAACGTGCAATTCCGCCTGTGCGCCATCGGCGCCGGCAACCCGTTTGCGACCGTGCTGGAATTTCTGGCCGAGGCCGAGCCGAGGCGGTGGGCGCCCGTCGGCTACGGCGATCCAGCGCGGAAGAAGGGCAAAGGCGAAAGCGAGGATGAGCTCGGCGAGGACGATGACGGTGTGGAGGATGCCGCCATCGCACCGCCGGAGCTGGCCAGAACCTTTCCGGCCGAAAACGCCGACCGGATGGCGCTGCCGATCCGGCTCGGTGGCGGCAACCGGCCTGTCGTCGAGCTTGGCCACTGGACCGACGGGTCGAGCCGGGACAGCTTCAAGCTTTATGCCGGCAACCGCTCGGCAGATCGCATCGCGCGGGCGATGCTGATGGGTGTGCGCAAGAAGCCGACGGTCAGGCAGCGGGCCGCCGGCCAGCCGGGCGAGCTGAGGACAAAGGGCGTCAGGCAGCTATGGGAGGCCGATCGGGTCTCGCTGACAGCCGCACCCTTCGACGTGCTGACCCCGATGGGCGGCAGCTTCAATTTCGATCCGCGCGGCGCCTGGACGGCAATCGACGCCGGCTATTCGCCGAACGAGCACAAGCATGCGATCGAGGCGTCGCCCGTCGTCGAATTCCTTGCCGCCTGGGGCCTCGAGCACGCCCGCCCCGACGAATTCGCGGTGCGACAGGTGCGATATGCCGCCTGGGGCGCCGAATTGCCCCCGATGCTGGCGCGGGCGGCGCTGTGCGGCGGGCTTGCTGCGGTTCCCTTGCGGCGGTTCCGCTTCGAGCTCGACCTGTCCGGCAAGAACAAGGTCGTCACTTTCGCTGAGGAGGAGCCTCGCACATGGTAGTTCTCTCGGCCGACATCATCAATTCCTGGGCCGACGATGGCGACGGCCCGGTCGCGCTGCACCTCAAGCAGAAATTGCTGCCGGTCGAAGGCGAGGGTGCGGTGATCTTCCCGCCGACCTATGCCACTGGCGACAACAGATCGCCCTACAACATCGACAAGCTGGCGGACGGCACCAAGGTCTGCACGATCGACAGCGTCGGCAGCCAAGCGAACCGCATCGAGCCGATCTTCAAGAGCCCGCCCTATTCCCGGCTGGTGCCGCAGATCGACATCGCTTACGGCAACGACAAGAAAATCTCGATCCTCGACGCCGGGCACCGGCTCGGCGACGCCATCATCAGGACATCGAAAAGCGAGGCGTTCGATCTGCCGCGCATGGCGCGCGAAGCGTTCGACGAATTCCTGCACGGCGACGCCACCGCGATCGCCAAGCTGGCGCCGACCTCGCTGGTGTTCGGCGTCTGGGATTCGCGTGACACGCAAGCCAAATTGCCGCGCATCGTGCAATCGGTGATCTGCGCCTGGGATGTCAGCGACCTCAAGCGCTCGGCGCAATACAACCCGGCGGTGGACTACGCCGCGCTCGGCGTCTTCACCGAAGAAGACAAACAGAAGGCCGAGGGCCGATCCGAAAGTCCGCTGGCGCAACGCGGTTTTGTGCATGTGCCGGCTACGGGCGGACATGGCGGTATCGTCGCGCGCGGGCCCATTCTTCGCGACGTGACCGTCAACCTCGTGGCGCTCCGCCGTCTCGATGGCGCGAACGGCAGCGCCTTGCGCCGCTATATCCTCGGTCTCGCGCTGGTCGCGGCGACCGCGCCGTTGGACGGGTTCCTGCGCGCCGGCTGCCTGCTGACGCCCGACCCCGAAAGCGCCCCGGAATGGAAGCTGGTGCGCCGCGACGGAACGCGCGAGCCGGCGACGCTCGATCCCGCGGCGATCAGGGATTATGCGCA
>DASXAM010000012.1:0-8228 GCA_036404275.1 Allostellaceae bacterium | reverse complement strand
CGCAGCCGAGCGCTGCGATCGAGGTCGATCAGGCCCGAGTTGAGGTAGCGCGCGGTCAAAAACCCGGCGGCGGCGCCGGCGACGCTGCCGAATGCCGCCCAGAGAATCCCCCAGCCCATGCCGAACAGCAGCCCGGCCACGACCGCCAACAGCGTCCGCGGCACGAACAGCAGGCTCGCCGCGACATGAACCGCGACAAACACCAGCGGCGCCGCCGGCCAACGTGCGATCGCCGCTCCGATTTCGCCATAGCCGATCAGCGCGTGCCAATGCCATGCCGCCGCAATCCCGAGGATGAGGATGCCGAGCCCGGCCATGCGGGCTGCCCGGTGAAGAACCAAAGGCCGCATTACTTGACTAGCGCCGCGCGGGAGGTTGCGGCAGCCGGCTCTGCCGGTTCCGCGAGCAGCTGCGGCCGAAGCGCCCGGCGCTGGAGCCACCAGACGCCGAAGAGATCAGTGATGCCGACCATCAGCCGGTCGAGCAATCCGTATTTCGAGACCCCGGCGCGTCGCGCCCGATGATTGACCGGCACCGAGCGCACAGTGCCGCCGGCGCGCAGCACCAGCGCGGGCAAAAACCGGTGCATATGGTCGAAGGCCGGCAGCTCCAGAAAGAGAGCGCGGGAAAACAGCTTCAGCCCGCATCCGGTATCGGGCGTGGCGTCGCCGAGCAAACGCGCCCGCACGCGGTTCGCTACCCGCGAGGCCGCCCGCTTCGACGCGCGGTCCTGCCGCTTTTGCCGGTCGCCGGTGATCAGAAGACGCGCCCGCGCTGGCGCAGCACGCAGCAAATCCCACAAGCGCGGTATATCGGCCGGGTCATTCTGGCCGTCGCCGTCGAGGGTGGCGATCCAGGAGGCGCGCGCCGCTGTCACACCGCTGCAAATCGCGGCACTTTGCCCGAAATTGCGCGCGTGGCGCAGCAGCCGCAACTGCGGCAATCCCTTCTGCAGCCGCGCGACTTCGGCGGCAGTGTCATCAATGCTGCCGTCATCGATATAGAGGATTTCGTAAGCAAGCACGCCGTCAAGCGCGGCCCCGATCTCGGCGACGAGCGGCGCCACGTTCTCGGCTTCGTTCATTGCGGGAATGACGACGGAGAGGTCCATCGCGCCGGTTCGGGAAAGGGCCCCAGGTGGGGCGAACGCCCGGCCGATCTACCACGTCCACGCGATATCGACAAATCGCAGCCGCGGCCGGCTCCGGCCCGAGCCGGCTCCAAGCGCCGGTGCCGATTACACGATCAGAAAATCGGCGGCAGTGATCACAGCATGGTTGTCGAGAACGGCGAACTGGACGGAAGCTCCGAGCCTGCTGCCGTCGGGATCGTAAAAGAGCTTGCCCGTGCTGTGGTTGTAGAGAATGCGGTCGCTGGTGTCGACTGGTCCCGTCGAAACGTCCTTGAAGGCGGCGGCGGGCAGCGTCCCGGTCGCCAGCGCATTGAAGATCTTATGGTTCAGATGGAACGAATCCGCCTTGGCCGAGAAATCGACGATGTGGTCGATGTTGGCGGTCTCGAGCTTGGTGTCGAAAACGAAGGTATCGGCGCCGCTGTTGCCGCGCAGTGTATCCTTGCCGGTCTCGCCGTCGAGGACGTTTGCCGCCCCGTTTCCGGTGATGACGTTGGCCAGCGTATTGCCGCTGCCGTTGATCGCGGCGGCGCCGGTCAGCGTCAGGCCCTCGACCTGCGAGCTCAGCGTAAAGGTGACCGAGGAGCGAATCAGGTCCCGGCCTTGGCCGGCGCGCTCAACGACCGCGTCGCCGCGGTTGTCGACGGTGTAGGTGTCGTTGCCGGCGCCGCCGCGCATCGTGTCGGCGCCGGCCCCGCCATCGATCAGATTGGCCGTGCTGTTGCCGGTGATGTCGTTGGCGAAGCTGTTGCCAAAGCCGTTGATCTTGCCGGCGCCAGTCAGCACCAGATTTTCCAGATTGGCCCCCAACCGGTAGGTGACGCCGCTTTGCACCGTGTCGATGCCGCCGCCCGAGCGTTCCTCTATCGTGACATTTTTCGTGTTGATGATGAACGTATCGTCTCCTGTTCCACCCGAAAGCAGATCGCCGGCATCCCCGATCAAGGTGTCGTCTCCGCCATTGCCGTAGAGTTCGTCGCCGGCTCCCGACGCACCTCGGTCGCTGCCGTCGAAGCTGTCGGCTTGGGCGCCGCCGAGAAGCGTGTCGCTGCCGCCGCCGGCGATGATCGTGCCCGCGATCGCGCCGCTGCGCCCGTCATAGCTATCGTCGGCATCGGAGAGAAAGATCAGGTTCCCGGAGCCGATTCCGTCGCCGGTGATCAGCCCGCGATTGATTATTGTAGCGGCGCCGTCCACTCGAAAATTGCGGATCGTGCCGGTATTGGTCAGCCTCAACACGTTTTCTGTGTAGTAATTATCAATTAACCCGTCGTTTTCGATTGTTGTGGTGAAGGCACGAGAGTCAAAATTCTGCATATGTCCTGAATTGTAGACCGGGAAATCTTGTTGCAGATTTCTGGTTTCGACGGTCAGTCCACCGATCAGATCGCCGTAATTTCTAAGGGAACCGCCAAAAAATATTTCAACGAAGCCGAATATCGAGCCAGTATTGATCAGGGTGCCGCTATCGAAAGCCACTTGGCCCTCGATGGTCCCGGCATTCTGAACAAAGCCGTTCTTGCCAGTTTGGATGCCTGTCGTGCCGGAAACCTCGCCCGACGCGCCGATAAACACCTTTGCGTTGTCGCCCTGCGACAGGATCGCCCGACCGGTTGTGGAATAGACTTCACCAAAGACAGTAGTGCGCTGATCGTCGCCGCTCATAAAGACTGCCGCGTCACCGTCATAGGCAATGATTCCAGTGCCGGTGACCACCAGTGTGCCCTTGTCGTCGCCGGTTCCCGCCGGGGTCGATTGAAATGCGTTGACGATGACGTTCACCGGCCGCCTCCTGTTCAGCTAAATGAAAGGGACTATCTACAGTCGAGCCGACAGGGGCAACCGTGAATAACGGTTAATTTCAGCGATCTACCCAGGCGATGCGCAACACGTTGGTGGCGCCGGGGGTGCCGAACGGAACGCCGGCGGTGACGACGACGCGCTGACCGGGTTCGGCCAGCCCCTCGCGATGGGCGATCCGTACCGCCTTATGGACCATGTCGTTGAAGCTTTTGACATCGCTGGTGTGGACGCAGTGAGCGCCCCACAACAGCGCGAGCCGCCGCGCGGTTCCGAGATCGGAGGTCAGCACCAGGATCGGCGCTGCCGGGCGCTCGCGCGCCGCGCGCAGCGCAGTGGCGCCCGAGGTCGTGTAGGAGACGATCGCCGCGGCGTCGATCATATTTGCTACTTGGCAGGCGGCGGCGCTGATCGCGTCGGGTGCGGTGTGCTCGTGCTCGATCCGCATGCCTTCGAGCACTGGGAAATAAAGCGGGTCGTCCTGCACCCGACGGGCGATACGGTCCATCATCGTCGCTGCTTCGACCGGGTAATGGCCGACCGCGGTTTCGGCCGAAAGCATGACTGCATCCGCACCCTCGTAGACGGCGGTCGCGACATCCGAGGCCTCGGCGCGGGTCGGGGTAGGTGCGGCGACCATCGATTCGAGCATTTGCGTCGCCACCACGACAGGCTTGCCGGCGAGCCGGCAAGCCTGGATCACTCGCTTTTGCACGCTCGGCACATCCTCGGGCGGCATCTCGACGCCGAGGTCGCCGCGGGCCACCATCAGCCCGTCGGCGAGCTCGATGATTTCGGCGAGAGTCCCGATCGCCGACGGCTTTTCGAGCTTGACCATGATCCCAGCGCGCCCTGCTACGAGCTTGCGGCCCTCGGCCACATCGTCGGGCCGCTGGACAAACGAAAGCGCGATCCAGTCGGCCCCCTGATCCAGCGCGAAGGCGAGGTCGGCGCGGTCCTTTTCGGTCACCGCCGACAGCGGCAGCACCGCACCCGGTACGTTGACCCCCTTGCGGTCGGACAAGACGCCGCCGACCCGGCATAAGGTCTCGGCATAGCCGGCGCCGCAGCTTTCTGCCTGGAGCTGCACCTTGCCGTCGTCGAGCAGCAATTCGGTCCCCGGCTGCAATGCTGCGAAGATTTCCGGATGCGGCAATGGCGCCCGGCGGCAATCGCCCGGCCGGCGGTCGAGGTCGAGACGGAAATGTGCACCGGCGACGATCTCGACCGGCCCCTCGGCAAAGGTGCCGAGCCGCAGCTTGGGCCCTTGCAGATCGGCGAGGATGCCGATGGGCCGACCGGTCTCGTTCTCGACCCTGCGGATCGCCGCGAGGCTGCGACCGTGGTCGGCATGCGTGCCGTGGCTGAAATTGAGCCGGAACACATCGACCCCGGCGTCGAATAGCGCACGGATGCGTTCCGGGGTCGAGCTAACGGGCCCGAGGGTGGCGATGATCTTGGCACTGCGCTGGCGCCGCATCTTCCGTTTCCTCGCTCGGAGCGCCTCAGGGGAGGACCAGGATCGCTCGAAAATCGTTGACGTTGGTCAAGGTCGGGCCGGTCACCACAAGATCGCCGATAGCCGAGAAGAACCTGTAGCCGTCATTGTCCGCGAGGGCCGCGTCGCCGCTCACGCCGCGGACGGCGGCGCGCGCAATGCTATCCGGATAAAGGATCGCTCCGGCATTGTCCTCGGTTCCGTCGATGCCGTCGGTATCGCAGGCGAGGGCGAAGATGCCGAGTGCGCCGTCGAGCGCTACGGCGAGCGCCAATAGGAACTCGACGTTGCGTCCGCCACGGCCGTTGCCCGCGACCGTGACCGTCGTCTCGCCGCCGGACAACAGCACCGCCGGCGGCAATACCCGCCGGCGGCCGGCACGAAACTGCCGGGCGCGAAGCTGGCGGGCGATCGCCGCATGGACCAGCGCCACATCGCGCGCCTCGCCTTCGATCCGGTCACTCAGCACAATTGGCGCGATTTTTTGCCGCGACGCCTCAGCCGCGGCGGCACGCAGCGATTCCTGGGGACTGGCGACGAGTTCGAACCTGGTTCGTTGAAAAATCGGGTCGTCGGGTTTCGGCGTCTCTTCCAATGCGGCGTCGAGATAGCGGACGACCGCCTTTGGCGCGTCGATCCGATATTTCGCCAGCACCGCGCGAGCGTCGGCGAAGGTGGTTATGTCGGGCACCGTCGGTCCCGAGGCGATGACCGCCGGGTCGTCGCCCGGTACGTCGGAGATCGCCAAAGCAACGACCCGCGCCGGCGCCGCGGCGGCGGCCAACCGACCGCCCTTGATCGCCGAGAGGTGCTTGCGCACGGTGTTGATCTCGGTGATTGTCGCCCCCGAGCGCAACAACGCCTGGGTCACCGCCTGCTTGTCGGTGAGGCCGAGGCCGGGTGCGGGCAGGGTGAGCAGCGCCGACCCGCCGCCCGAAACCAGAAACACCAGCTGGTCGTCCGCGCCGAGCCCGCGCGCGAGGTCGAGGATGCGCTCTGCAGCCCGCATTCCGGCGGCGTCGGGGACCGGGTGGCTCGCCTCGACGATTTCGATGCGCTCGCATGGGACGGCATGGCCGTAGCGGGTCAGCACCAGACCTTCAAGCGAACCCGGCCAGCGCCGCTCGAACGCCTGCGCCATCGCCGCCGACGCTTTGCCGGCGCCGGCGACGAAAGTGCGTCCGCGAACCGGCCGCGGCATATGCCGGTCGAGCGCTTGCGCGGGATCGGCGGCGGCGAGGGCGGCATCGAACAATCCCCGCAGCAAAGCCGCGGTCGCGTTCGGATCCTGCGCCACATCGCTGTTGCGGCTTGCCAACGACGCCGTCATTGCCTATCGAGCGTCGTAGCCGCGTCGAGCTCGGTCAGCCGCGGCACGGCGAAAAGCAATGGGCGGCGTTTGGCGCAAGGGAGAGTTGCGGTGAGGGTTTTCGGCCGCGGCGCGGCGGGGCGTGCGGTGCTGCTGGCCGTGTCGTTGACCGCGGCAGTGCCGGGCCGCGCCGATCCGCCGCCGGAGGCGACACCGTTTGCGCAAGTCTTTGCGCAGTTGGCTGCGCGACTGGTCGGCGTCGTCGTCAACATTTCGACGACCCAGATCATCGCCCCGCCGGCCAAGGGCGGAGCTGAGGCGCAATCGCCAGCGCCGGGATCGCCGCTCGACGAGTTCTTCCGTGATTTCTTTGGCGAGAAGGGTGCGCCCGGCGGCCCCAATGGGCGTGCGCCGCACATCGCCTCGCTCGGCTCCGGCTTTATCATCGACCCCTCGGGCCTCATCGTCACCAACAATCACGTGATCGCCAACGCCGAAGAGATCACGATTACCCTGTCCGACGACACGGTGCTGAAAGCAAAGGTCGTTGGCCGCGACGCGGTCAGCGACCTGGCACTCCTCAAAGTCGATGCCAAGGCGCCGCTGCCGGCCGCGCGCTGGGGCGATTCGACCAAAGTCAAGGTCGGCGACTGGGTATTGGCGATCGGCAACCCGTTCGGCCTCGGCGGCACGGTCACGGCAGGGATCATCTCAGCGACCGCGCGCGACATTCATTCCGGCCCCTACGACGATTTTCTGCAAACCGACGCCTCGATCAACCGCGGCAATTCCGGCGGTCCGATGTTCGATCTGGCAGGCAATGTGATCGGCATCAACACCGCGATTTTTTCGCCTTCGGGCGGCTCGATCGGCATCGGCTTTGCCGTTCCCGCGGCCTATGCCCGGCCGATCATTGATCAACTGAAAGCGACCGGCAAGGTCGAGCGCGGCTGGATCGGGGCGCATATCCAGCCGGTCACCGAAGCGCTCGCCGACGCGGTCGGTCTCGAAAAGAGCAGGGGGGCGATGATCGCCGCGATCGATCCGGCGAGCCCGGCGGTCGACGCCAAGCTGACGCCGGGCGACGTGATCCTGGCCTATGACGGCAAGCCTATCGAGCGCAGCCGGCAATTGCCGCGGCTCGTTGCCGGCACCGCACCCGGCAAATCGGTCAAGCTGACGATTTGGCGCGACCGCAAGCAGCAGGAGGTCGCGCTCAAGGTCGCCGAATTGAACCCGAACCGGCCGCCCCCGCCGCCGCCCGAGCCGGCAAAGCCCAAGCCGCCGCCGAGCCTCGATGCAATGGGGCTGAAGCTCGCCAAGCTCACCCCCGATCTGCGCAAGCAGTTTTCACTGCCCGAGGCGGCAAAGGGGGTGGTGATCACCGAGGTCCCGCCAAACAGCGCCGGGGCGGGTGAAGGCTTGCAGCCGGGCGATCTGGTCGCCGCGGTCGGCCATCAGCCGGTCGCGACCCCCGAGGAGATCAAGCAAAAGGCCGACGCCGCCAAAAAAGCCGGCCGCAAGCACCTCCTTGTCCGCGTCGAGCGCGGCGCCAGCAGCCGCTTCGTCGCATTGCCGGCGGAAAGCGGCTAGCGCGATTGTTTTGATTGCGTTGGCTGCGCCCGACCGGACATCGACCGGTGCTGGCAGAGCGTTCGGCCCGGGGCGAACGCCACAATCGGATTATTTGACGGCGCCGCCGGTGATGCCGGCGATAAAGCGGTCGAGAAAGAGGTCGTAGGCGATCGCGACGGGGGACCGCGGCGATCAGGGCGCCGGCCATCAGTTCGCCCCAATAGTAAATGTCGCCGCGCACCAAATCGGTCGCCACCCCCAAGGGGGTCGGCTTTTGCGCTGAAGCCGAAATAAAGGTCAGCACGTAAACGAATTCCTGCAAGGTCAATGTAAATGTAAAGGTGATCGAACCAGGTGTCGAAGGCGGGGACGAAATGGCCCCATTGGACGATCGTCGGCATTTTCGTTTAGGCATAGGTTCAAGCGGCAAAAGGCGCCGACAATCCTGGGGCCAGACCGAGCCCGGCCAAGCCGAGACACGCACACCAACGCGCCGTCGCGTCGGCAGCGCAAAGGTCCTGTCTCCACTCTTCTTCCCAGTTCACGGCTCGGATTGTTTTGCGGCTGCTTGCGAGGGGCTCGGCCGCGATTTCGCCGATGATTGGGCGTTCGGAAAGTGCGGTCTCTTTTGCGGTGTCCCGTCGAGCCGTCAGCCGACGACAAGCGACACCGGGATCATCACCGCGGCAGCTTTCAGCGGCCAGATCCAGCCCTCGGCGTAGACCAGCCCGACCAGCGCCGCGGCGCAGACGATCAGCGCCGCTTGGCGCGGCTGTATCCGGATCTTCCTGCGCATGCCGCCCTCATAGCATAAAGCCCGCGCCGCCGACACAGGCCGCTGCTGCCAGGATGTCGCAGCCGCGGCGCCAAAGCTCAGCGTTCGAGACCGCCGACCGCATCGGCGCGGAAACGGG
>DASXAM010000011.1:0-3660 GCA_036404275.1 Allostellaceae bacterium | reverse complement strand
TCCCGGCAATCTGCGCGAGGGCGATCCGACAAAGCGGCTCAACCGGAGCGACCCGGCTGGCAGCGGCACCGGGCTTGGTCATGCAATTTCGATCGCCGACCGCCGGACGATTTGCCTGTTCACGCCGAGCCTGTTGACCTATTCCGGGACCAAGCTCGGCGACCGGGTCAAGATTGTCGGCCCGCTCAATTTGCGGCAGCCCTGGAGCTTTGACGGTGCGCACCAGCCGCAGCCCTGGTTTGTGCCTTATGTGCTGACCGGCGACCCGTGGTATCTGAACCAGGCTTACCTGTGGGCCGGGTTTAGCGCTGCACGCTACAATGGCGCCGCGATTACGACCGCCGATGGCCGCGGTCCGACCGGGGCCGAAGGCGGCGTCGCCGACGAGCTGCGCGGCGACGGTTGGGTGTTGCGCGGCCGTGTCGAGACCGCGCTGATGGCGCCCGACGCCGACCCCGAAAAGGCCTGGTTCACCACGCTGGCAAACGATGCGCTGGCGCGCTGGGAAGGCGGCCTCGGCATCGCCGGGACCGTCTATGACGGGACCGCGGAAAAGCTCTGGGGCGCCAAGACCGGCAATCCTCTGACAGAGAATGGCGGCCCGGCAAACGGCCAGGCGCCGACCCTCGGCAATTGGGAATCGAACGGCAACCCGACGCAAGCCAATGCCACGATCATCGCAAACCAAGCGGCCGGCATCTACGAGCCGGGAGCCGCGGGTTCGTTCACTGCACCCTGGATGCAGAACTATGTGCTCTACGCGCTCGGCCGGGCAAAGGAGATCGGGTTTGCCGCCGGGCCGCTTCTGACGCATACCGCGCGATGGTTCACCGGCATGATCAACAATTCGGGCTATCCCGAATTGGTGACGACATATCAGATGCCGGTCGAAAAAAAGGGCGGCGGCTTTTTCGCGAGCTGGTCGTCTCTGGTCGCGGCGCTCGAGCCGGCGTGGCTGACCGGCAAAGGCTGGTCGCCGCTGCAATCGGGGGCGACCTCGCTGCCGCAATTCTTTGCGCAAAACCTCAACGCCGACGGCTATGAGGGCTGGGCCGTCGCCGCCGCCGCACAGATCGCCAGTGAGCCCGGCGGGGCGCAAGCCTGGGGCTGGATGCACGACAACGTCTACACCAAGGTCACCGACTGGGCGACCAACGCCGGCGGCCCCAAATGGGCGGTCATCCCGCGCACCGACGCCAACACCCTGCCGGCGATGCCGACCGCCCCCGCATCGTCATCCACGTCGCCGCCACCCGCTCCCGTGCCAGGCTGCAATTGCGCCTCCGCTGTGACGCACTGAACTAAACCAAAAGGGACTGCCTTGGCGTAGTGTCGTTCGGGTTGCCGGACGACCCCGCCAGGTAGTCAAACAGGGGGCTGGTGCAACAAGCGTCAACGGGAGCATGCTCTGGAAAGTCTTCAGCCTTGGCCGCCGGCCTCGCAGCGTCGAAGCCGTTTTCCAGCAGGCGCTGGCGTTGCACCGCAGGGGCCGTCTTGCCGAGGCGGAAGCAGTCTATCGAGATGCGCTCCAAAGCGATCCCGAGCACGCTGACGCACTCTATAATCTCGGTCTGATCCGGCTTCACTTGGGTGCGCGGCAGGACGCGCTCAGGCTTCTAGCGAATGCGCTTCGCCGCAAACCCGATTCTGCCGAAGCCCACAATGCCGTTGCCGTCGCGCTGCGCCAGCTCAACCGGCCCAGAGACGCGCTGGTTTATTTTGGACGAGCGCTGGCGATCAGCCCGGATTTTGCCGAAGCGCACAACAACCTCGGCGCGACGCTGCAGCAATTGGGCCAGCACAGCGAGGCGTTGCGCCATTTCGAGAGGGCGCTGGCGATCAACCCCGGTCTGGCCGAGGCGCATCACGGGCGCGGCACGGCGCTGCGCACGCTCGGTCCGCTCGACGAGGCGCGCCGGGCAATCGAGAGGGGGATCGAGCTGGCGCCGCGCCGGGCAGAGTTCTACCGATCGCTCGGCGAGCTGAAGGAGTTCGCGCCGGGCGACCCGCATGTCGCGCAGCTCGAGATGCTGGCCCGCAATATTGCCTCGCTCTCTGAGGAGGAGCAGACCCACCTCCATTTCACGCTCGGCAAGATGTATGCCGATCTCGGCCAGCATCCGCGGTCGTTCGGGCACCTGGTTGCCGGTAACGCTTTGAAGCGCAGAGCCACGCCCTATGACGAGCGGGCGGTTCTGGCCCAGCTCGAGCAAACGCGGCGGCTGTTCAGCGCTGAGGTGATCCGAGCGAGGGAAGGATTGGGCGACCCCTCGCCGGTGCCGATCTTCATCTTCGGCATGCCGCGCTCGGGCACCACATTGGTCGAGCAGATCCTGGCGAGCCATCCGCGGGTGCATGGCGGCGGAGAGCTGCGCAATTTCGAGACGGCGGTGGCGAGCCTCGCCGGACCGGCGGGTGTGCCCCCCGATATCGGCGAGACCGAGCTGCGCCGGCTCGGCGCGCATTATCTTGAAGGGGTACGTGCGTTGGCGCCGGCGGCGGCGCGCATCAGCGACAAGATGCCGATAAACTTTCGCTTCGCCGGCTTGATCCATCTGGCGCTGCCGAATGCGCGGCTGATCCATATGTGCCGCGACCCGATCGACACCTGCCTCTCCTGCTTCTCGATTCTATTCGGCGGCGAGCAGCCGCATACCTACGATCTGGCCGAGCTCGGGCGCTACTACCGCGCCTATGCGAGGCTGATGGAGCATTGGCGGGAGGTGTTGCCGCCCGGAGTCATGCTCGATATCCGGTACGAGGATGTGGTCGCGGATATAGAGCGCGAAGCGCGACGCATCGTCGCCCATTGCGGGCTTGAATGGCACGATGCGTGCCTCGATTTTCACCGCACGCAGCGCCCGGTACACACTGCGAGCTCGGCTCAGGTGCGCCGGCCGATCTACCGCAGCTCGATCGGCCGCCGACGACCGCCCGACGACATGCTGGCGCCGTTGCTCGAAGCTTTGGACGGTACGGCGAGCTAGCTGCCGCAACCTGTCGAGTGCGGTCGCAGCAAGACGTCAGGCCGCTATGCGCGCCGCCGCGGCCACCGGAAGCGTCGCAGGAAACCAACTGCGAGCAGCCAGCTGCCAGCGACCGCGAGCACACCGGGCTCGGGTGTGGTGACTGTCCCCGGTTGTTCGGTCAGCGTAACCGAGACGCTGCCCGGGGTATAGCTGGCGGGAACGAATTCCCCTGGAGGGCCGTACGGGCTGGAAGTGCCGAGATAAGACAGCAGCTGGTCGTTGAGATCGAAGGTATTGGGGCCCGCCAACACGTGTGTAGTGAAGGTCCCGGTGCTGTTGTTGGTGCCCTCGATGTCGAGCGGGACGGGGGTCGTAAAGCCGAGCGAGTGGCCGTTGACAAACGCCTGGTAGACGTCGCCCTGCTGCGCAAGATCGGCAACCTGCATCGTCAAAGTGCCGTCGAACGGCGCGGTGAACGTCACCGCGCCCCCGACCATGCCGCCGATCGCCCCCTTCGGGCCGAGCCCGGTGCTCCCGGCGGGCGACGGGGTCTTGGTCGAGACGCTTTCGGTAAAGGTGCCGATCAATGCCGCGCCGGCCGGCCCCGATACGAGGCTCAGCAGCGCTGCGCCGGGCAAAAGGTACTTTGGCTCCACGGCGATTGCTCCCAAAATTGATAGGGCGTAATGAT
>DASXAM010000010.1:0-3518 GCA_036404275.1 Allostellaceae bacterium | reverse complement strand
CTGCCCTATTTCAAAAAAGTCGAGCGCGACATGGATTTCGACGGGCCGTGGCACGGCAAGGATGGCCGCATCCCGGTGCGCCGCATCTTTCCCGATATGTGGAATGGGCACGCCAAGGCGGTGGCGCAGGCGTTCGAGGCCGCCGGCTTTCCCTATATCCAGGACCAGAACGGCGAATTCAAGGACGGCTATTTTCCGATCACGATCTCGAACCTTTACGACCGGCGGGTGTCGGCGGCGATCGGCTATCTCGATCCGGGCACGCGGCTCCGCGGCAATCTGACGATCTCGGCCGAGACCCAGGTCAAGGGCCTGGTGTTCGAGGGTGCGCGCTGCGTCGGGGTCAAGGCGCTGGTCCAGGGGAAGGAACAGGAGTTCCGCGGCCGCGAGGTCGTGGTCTCGTCGGGGGCGATCCATTCGCCGGCGCATCTGCTGCGCGCCGGGATCGGTCCCGCCGGCGATTTGAAGGATCTCGGCATCGAGGTGGTGGCGCATGTGCCGGGGGTCGGGCAGCGGCTGATGGATCATCCGTCGATCTCGGTATCCTCCTTTATCAAGCCCGAGGCGCGGCTCAACGGCCTGACCCGCCGCCATATCCTGCTGGCGCTGCGCTATTCGTCCGGGATCGGCGGCGCCCCCCAGGGCGACATGTTCGTCGCCGGGGTTTCGAAATCCGCCTGGCACGCGGTCGGCGAGCAGATCGCCTCGCTCTTGGCCGCAGTCTACAAGACGTTTTCCGAGACCGGCCAGGTCAAGCTCGCCTCGCGCGACTGGCGTGCCGAGCCGGTGGTCGAGTTCAATCTTCTCTCCGACCGGCGCGACCTCGATCGGCTGATGGACGCCTTTCGCCGGTTGGGCGAAATGCAAGTGGGCGCGGCGTTGCGCGAAGCCACCAGCGACCCGTTCCCGGCTGCCTATACCGAGCGGGTGCGCAAGATCGGCGTCGTCAGCGCCAAAAACAAGCGCATCACCAATGTCGTCGCCAAACTGCTCGACGGTCCGGAGTGGCTGCGCCGCTATGTGATCGAAAAGGTCATTGTCGAAGGCTACCGCTTCGACCAGTTGATGCAGGACGACGACGCGCTCGAAGACTTTATTCGCAAAAACGCGATCGGGGTCTGGCACGCCACCTGCACCTGCCGCATGGGTGCGGAGGACGACCCGATGGCGGTCACCGACAACGAGGGCCGGGTGCGCGGGGTCGCCGGTTTGCGCGTCGTTGACGCCTCGCTGTTCCCCTGCGTCCCGTGCGCCAACACCAACTTTCCGACCCTGATGACCGCCGAAAAAATCGCCGACGCGATGGTTAGGGCCGCATAGTCCGCCAATCCTGGCGGTGATAGCGATCCGACCGTGTCCGCAATCAGTGCCGTTCC
This sequence comes from Allostellaceae bacterium, assembly GCA_036404275.1. Classification (GTDB taxonomy): domain Bacteria; phylum Pseudomonadota; class Alphaproteobacteria; order ATCC43930; family CGMCC-115725; genus AP-15. Next base: position 2,142 of record DASXAM010000010.1, on the reverse strand, counting down.
ACCAAGGTCATGCCCCAGCAGCGTGATCCGGGTTAGGTGTGGTCACTCGTTTTCGTCTCCCGCGCAATCCCGGGAACGGCCCGCAAGGGCCGATCGTCTGGAGAGGGGGCCAGGGGAAGCGACGAAGCGCCGGCGACTGGGTTCCCGCTTTCGCGAGACGACGGAGAGCAAACGGAGGTGATTCCATCTCGCCGGAATCACCCCTAGCCGCTTTGTTGCGCCAGTATTTCGGCGACGAAACGGTGGAGATCGCCGCCGCGGAAGAGATGACCCTGAATCCCGGCGGCCTCGGCCGCGGCGCAATCGGTCGACTGGTCGCCGACGAGAAAGCTCGCCGCCCGGTCCACCGGCCAGCAGCGCAGCAGGTCGAGGATCATCCCGGGGGCGGGCTTGCGCCAGTCGCTGACCCGACGGTACGCCGGGAGCGCGGCTTCGGGGTGATAGGGACAATAGCGGATGTCGTCGAAATGGGCGCCTGCCGCGGCCAGCTCGCGCGCCATCTGCTCGTGAAACGCGCGGACGTCGTCTTCCGAAAAAAATCCTCTGGCGACGCCCGCCTGGTTGGTCACGACAAAAACGTAATAGCCGCTCTCGTTCAGCAGCTTGACCGCCTCCGGCGCGCCGTCGATCCAGCGAAAGCGGGTGCGCCACAGGTGGCCGTCATCATGGTTCAAGGTGCCGTCGCGGTCGAGAAACGCCGCCGGTCGGCGCGCGAGTTGGGTTGTCATCAGGAGCGCGGGAACAGGCGCTCCTCGACCAGCGCACAGAGAATGTGGCCGGCGACGATGTGGAGCTGCTGGACGAGCTGCGTCGAATCGGTCGGCGCCCGCAGCAGCCGGTCGCAGCGAGACGCCATCTCGCCGCCGTGCCGGCCGGCGAAGCCCACGGTCACCAGCCGCTTCTCGCGCGCCGCATCGAGCGCTCGCAGGATGTTCGGCGAATTCCCCGAGGTCGAGATCGCGATAAAGACGTCGCCGGGGGTGCCGAGCGCCTGGATTTGCCGCTCGAACACCCGCTCGAAGCCGTAATCGTTGCCGATCGCGGTCAAGACCGAAGTGTCGGTGGTCAGCGCGATCGCCGCCGCCGGGCCGCGGTCGTAATTCAGCCGCCCGACCAGCTCGCCGGCGAGGTGCTGGGCGTCGGCGGCGCTCCCGCCATTGCCGGCGAGGATCAGCTTATGGCCGGCGGCGAGCGCCGTCCCGACGGTCTCGGCAATAGCGGCGAGCGCATCGCAGAACTGCCGATCGTCGATCGCCGCCTGGATCGTGTCGCGGGTTTGTTCGAGGTAATCGAGGATCACCGTCACGGCGGCCACGCGGCGGAGGGCGGGGCGACCTCGGGAAGCCCGGTCGTGTAATCTTGGCAACGCTCGGTGGCGCCGACGACCTCGCCCGGTGCCGCCGGAGCCGCCTGAGTCACCAGCAATGTGTCGGGGGTGGCGCAAAGCTGGTCGGCAAGCAGCGCATTGACCCGCGGATCATAGTTGTTGAACGCAGCGAATTCGGGCGGGATCGAGCCGGCCGGCCGGAGCGCGCTGGTGCCGAACGAATCCTTGACCGGGATATAAGGAGTGCAAGCGGCGACGAGTGCGGCCAACGAGGCGGGTACGAGCAACGAGCGCATGCCGGGTCCAGCTTGAGATTATCGCAGCGGAATCTGCCGAGAGAACACGCTGCGCGCAACCGGCTTGCGGAGAATTATAGCGGCAGACAGGTTCACGCTGGCGGCACCCCGGCCGCCGCCAGCGCCGCCTGCTGGCGTGCGGCGAGGGCGGGCTCGTCGAAATCGTCGATCAGCTCGTGAAACAGGCGGTGCCAGTTGATTTCCGCCTTCAGGTGCAAAAACACCGAGCCGAGCCCGACCGCGGCGCGGTCCATAAACACGAATTCGCGCGGCGGTCTGACCCCGCCCAAGCGCCGGATGTCGCGGTGCACGCTCTCGACAATCGCGGCACCGTCGGCGCCCCGCGCCTTTTTTTCCTGGATCAGCCGGGCGCGGTCGTCGAGCAGCGGCCCGTAGACGTAGAGCGCCCAGCGGTTCAGCACCTCGACCATCTCGTGCGAGAGGTCGCGGAAACCCCAACTTTTGTAGGCGTGGACGGCGAGGTCGCGGTCGCCGCGCTCGAGCGCGTGGTACAGGTCG
>DASXAM010000009.1:0-4369 GCA_036404275.1 Allostellaceae bacterium | reverse complement strand
ACGCCGCTGTTCGGCCCGCCTTTGTAGGCTTGGCCGGTCGAGTGCAGGAAGCGCGGGCCAAAGCCGAGGCAGGTCGCCAGCTTTTTGGTGTCGCGCACCGAGTGCCGCATCTTCTGCATCGCCGCGATATGCGCGGCCGTGCGGTCGATATAGGCGAGCATCGCGACGTAATCGCCGGCCTTGGCGCGGCCGAGATGCGCCTTGAGCGCCGCGACGAGGCTTGTCGCCGCCGGCTTCAGCTCGCCCTCGTTGCGTGCGTCGGCGAAAAGCTCGATGCCGTCGAACGAGGCGAACGGGCTCTCCGGCGGCAGCTTGCCGGTTTCATCGTAGGCCGTGGTCAGTTCCCGCGTCTTGACCTTGCTGGCCTCGACATCCGGTTGATCGAACGGGTTGATGCCGATGATCGAGCCGGCGACCGCGGTCGCCATCTCCCAGCGGAAGAATTCCTGGCCGAGCTGCATCGGCTCGGAAACGGTGATCCGCACCACCGGATGCCCGGCTGTTTCGAGAGCCGCGACGGCCTTGTCCTGCTCCTCGTCGGGATCGGCGGCGAGCCGCAGATAGGCAAAGACGCGGTCATTGCCGTAAACCGCGGGTGGCCCCACTCTTTCGGCATCGACCGGCACGATCCCCTTGCCGAGCTTGCCGGTCGATTCGGCGAGCAATTGCTCGAGCCAGGCGCCGAAATCGGCGATGCCGGGCGAGGCGAGAATCGTCACCTTGTCGCGGCCGTGACGCTGGCAGACGCCGAGCACAGCACCCAGGATGACGCCGGGGTTTTCGACCGGCGGCGCGCTCGCCGCGCAGGACCGCACCATCTCCGCCGCACTTTCGAGAAAGGCTTGCGCGTCGATCCCGATCGCCGCCGCCGGCACCATGCCGAAATTCGACAGGACCGAATAGCGCCCGCCAATGCTCGGCACGCCGTGAAAGACGCAGCGAAAATCCTCGTTGCGCGCCAGCTTTTCGAGCGACGAGCCGGCGTCGGTGATCGCGACAAAGCGCTTGGGCGCCTCGGCGGCCCCGACCGCCTTTTTGGCGACCTCGTAGAAATATTGCTTGAAGATGTTGGGTTCGAGCGTGCTGCCCGATTTGCTCGACACCAGAAACAAGGTATGCGCCGGATCGATGAGTCCCTCGAAATGCCGGATCTGCGCCGGGTCGGTCGAGTCGAGCACATGCAGATCGGGGGAGCCGGGCTTGGCGCCAAAGGTGACGCCAAACACCTCGGGCCCGAGGCTCGACCCGCCCATGCCGAGCAACAGCACGTCCTTGATGCCGTCGCGCTTCAGCCCGTCGGCAAAGGCGCGCAGATGGTCCGCCGCCTTGAGCCCCTGATCGACGACCCCGAGCCAGCCCGTCCAGTGGCTCTCGTCGTTCTCGGTCCATAAGGATGCGTCGCCGTCCCAGAGGCGCCGCACCTTGCCTTCCTTGCGCCAATCTTCGAGCGCGGCCTGGTGCTCCTTTGCCAGCGCGTCGGGCAATTTGACGCTCATCCGGTTGAGCTTGCCGCCGAGCACGGTGCGACGCTTGCTCTGCACCGCGGCGTAGAGCTGGTCGGCGGCGTCGGCGAACAGCCGCACTCCGTCATCGACGAGCTTCGACGTCACCGCGTCGATCGAAATGCCGAGCGGCGGCAACGCGTCCATCACCGCCCGCGCACCCTCGACATCCTCGGTCAGGCTGGCGCGCAGCCGGCCGTGATCGCGAAACGCGTCCATCGTCGCCGGCGGGATCGTGCTGACCGTGTCGGCGCCGATCAGCTCCTCGACATAAAGAACGTCGCTATAGGCTTTGTTCTTGGTGCCGGTGCTGGCCCAGAGAAGCCGCTGGGTCTGGGCGCCCTTTTGTGCCAGCCGCTGCCAGCGCTCGCCCGAAAAAATCTTCTGGTAGAGCGCATAGGCAAGCTTGGCGTTGGCGATCGCGACCTTGCCCTTCAACGCTTCGAGCCGCGCCTTGTCGGCCGGGCCGGCGGCGGCGATCTTCTGGTCGAGCGCTTCGTCGACGAGCGTGTCGATGCGGCTGACAAAAAAGCTCGCGACACTGGCCACACGGTGCGGGTCGCCGCCCTTGGCGACCAGCGTCTCCAGCCCCGAAAGATACGCCTCGGCGACCTCGGCATAGACCTGCTGCGAGAACAGCAATGTGATGTTGATGTTGACGCCTTCGGCGATCATCGCCCGGATCGCCGGCAGCCCCGGCTTGGTCGCCGGGATCTTGACCATCAGATTTTCGCGGCCGACCTCGTGCCACAGCCGGCGCGCCTCCTCGATCGTGCGGCCGGTATCCATCGCCAGATAGGGCGACACCTCGATCGAGATATAGCCGTCGCGCCCTTGCGTCTGGTGATAGACCGGGCGCAGCGCATCGGCGCCGTTCTGGATATCGGTCACCGCCAGCCGCTCGAACAAGGCGCCCGGATCGAGGTCGCCCGAGCCCTGCAATTGGGAAATCTGGGCGTCGTAATCGTCACCGTGGCCGATCGCCTTTTCAAAGATCGATGGGTTCGAAGTGACGCCGCGCAGCCCGTCCTCGGCGATGAGTTTTGTCAGCCCGCCGCTTTTCAACAGGTCGCGGCTGACAAAGTCGAGCCATACCGACTGCCCGTATTCATTGAGGGTCCTCAGCGGATTGGGCATTGCCGTTACTCCTTGCGGGCGAGTTGGGCCTTGGCGGCGTCGTAGACATGTTCCGGGGTGAAGCCGAACTTTACGAGCAATTCCTTCAACGGTGCGGAAGCGCCAAAGGTTTTCATGCCGATGATCGTGCCGCGCAACCCGGCATAGCGCTCCCAGCCGAGGGTCGAGGCCTGCTCGACCGCAACGCGGCGGGTGACCGCGGGCGGCAAGACCTGCGCGCGATAGGCCTCGTCCTGCTGCTCGAACAATTCCCAGGACGGCATGCTGACCACCCGTGCCGCGACCCCTTCGGCCCTGAGCTTTTCATAGACGCCGACGCAGAGCGCCACTTCGCTGCCGGTGGCGATCAGGATCACTTCCGGCATCTCGTCGCTGGAATCGGCCAGCACATAGGCGCCGCGTGCGAGCCCGCTCGCCGCCGCATAGCGGGTGCGGTCGAGGGTCGGCAGCGCCTGCCGGGAGAGGATCAGGCAGACCGGCTGGTGCTTGTGCGCGAGCGCCACCCGCCAGGCCTCGGCGACCTCGTTGGCGTCGGCCGGGCGCAGCACGATCAGCCCCGGGATGCCGCGCAGCCCGACCAATTGCTCGACCGGCTGATGGGTCGGGCCGTCCTCGCCGACGCCGATCGAATCATGGGTGAAGACATAGACGACCGGCAATTCCATCAACGCGGAAAGCCGGATCGGCGCCTTCATGTAATCGGAGAAGATCAGAAAGCCCGAGCCGTAGGGGCGCAATTTGGAGAGCGCGAGCCCGTTGCAGATCGAGCCCATCGCGTGCTCGCGGATGCCGAAATGAAAATTGCGCGCGGCGTAGTCGCCGGCCTCGAAATCGCCGGCATCGGCAAAGGTGAGCCGGGTCTTGGTCGAGGGGGCGAGATCGGCGGCGCCGCCCAGCAGCCACGGCAGGCGAGGGGCGATCGCGTTCAGCACACGGGCCGAGGAATCGCGGCTGGCGATCCCCTTCGGGTCGGCTGGAAAAGCCGGGATGTCGCGGTCCCAGCCTTCGGGCAGGTCGCGCCGCTGCATCCGCTCGCAGGCTTCGGCGAGATCGGGGTATTGGGTCCGGTAGCGGGCGAAGAGCGCCAGCCAATCCTCGCGCAATTTCTTGCCGCGCATGCCGAATTTGCCTGCGAAATGCTCGCGCACGCCGTCCGGCACCAGAAATTTCGCATCCTCGGGCCAGCCGTAGCGGCGCTTGGTGAGCTTGACCTCTTCCGCGCCGAGCGGCTCGCCATGCGCGCCCGAGGTGTCCTGCTTGTGCGGCGCGCCATAGCCGATATGGCTTTCGACGATGATCAAGGTCGGCCGGTCGGTCGTGCGCTTGGCGTCGGCCAAGGCGTCGGCGATGCGGTCGCGGTCGTTGGCGTCGCTGACCCGCAACACCTGCCAGCCATAGCCGAGAAAGCGCGCGGCGACGTCCTCGCTAAAGGCGAGGGCGGTATGGCCTTCGATCGTGATGTGGTTGCTGTCGTAGATCCAGGTCAGGTTGCCGAGCTTCAGATGGCCGGCAAGCGAGGCGGCCTCGGCGCCGACCCCCTCCATCATGCAGCCGTCGCCGCACAGCGCGTAGACATGATAGTCGAACAGGTCGAAGCCGGGGCGGTTGAAGTGCCGCCCGAGCCACAATTCGGCGATCGCCATGCCGACGCTGGTCGCGATCCCCTGGCCGAGCGGGCCGGTCGTGGTCTCGACCCCGGAGGTCAAATGGTATTCCGGATGGCCCGGGCA
>DASXAM010000008.1:0-3265 GCA_036404275.1 Allostellaceae bacterium | reverse complement strand
TGGAGCAAGACAAAGCCGGTCGAGTTGGGCGGCGCTTCGAGCACGGTGAAGCCGCGGTAATCGATCGCGATCGGCGCCTGTTTTTCGGCCGCGAAGGCGGCGAGATCGGCGGCCCCGACGAGAACGCCCGCGGCTTCGAGGCCCGTCGCGAGGCGCCGCGATAAAGGGCCGCGGTAAAAGGTCTCGGCGCCGTCTTCGGCGATTTCTTCGAGCGTGCGGGCGAGGTCGGGCTGCACGATCGGCGCGCCGAGATGTGGTGCCCGGCCATCCTCCAGAAAAATCGAAGTCGCGCGCGGGTCGATCAGCAAGGTCGCCCGATACTCGTCGGCGAAATGTCTGTAGGCGCGGGTGGCACCAAACCCGCCGCGGGCGTAGCCGATGGCTTCGGCGCACAAATCGCGCCACGGCAATCGCCCGAAGTCGCGGTGCATCAAATCGAGCCCGGCGAGCATGCCCGGTACCGACACCGAAAGCGGCCCGGTGCGCGGGATGGCGCCTTGATAGCGCTCCGGCGTCGCGGCGGCCGGCGCCGGGCCGGTGCCGTTATAGACGACGGCGCGACCCGTCAGCCGGTCGAACACATGGTAGAAGCCGTCGCCGCCGAGCCCCGACATCATCGGCTCGACGACGCTCAGCGTCAGCGCCGTCGCCACCGCCGCATCGACCGCGTTCCCGCCCGCCCGCAACGCCATCAGCCCGGATTGTGCGGCGAGCGGGTGGTTCGCCGCGACCGCACCGCGCCGGCCGATCGCCAGCGGCCGATAGGAACGCGTCTCGATTGTCACTTCGTTTCTCCCGCCGTCTGCGTGCACGACTCGCGCATCTCCGGCACCGACACGCCGACACCGGGGAGCGAGGCAAAGCATGCCTCGCCGCGCCGGCATTGTCGCATATATGCCCAATGGCCGAGCAGCAGATTGCCGATGGCGGTGGTGGACATCTGCTTCTCCATCGTCCATTCGCCGCCGCGCCAGGTCATCGCGCCGATGCCGCAATTTGTTCGTGGCGCGCCGTGATATTATCCGCCGCTCCAACCGGCAACGGGGCATGCCGCAAATGAAGATTCGATTATGGCTGATCCTGGCCGCGTCGCTGGCCATCGCCGGCTGCTCGGCGAGCGGCACGACCTCGGAGCAGGACAAGCAGAACGGGCTTTACGGCGGCGTCACCGGCGGGTGGACCCATCCGTGAAAGCCGCCGAGACGAGCAGCGGCGTCCTTGTCGCCGACGGCGAGCGCATCCTGCTGGGCCATGCCACCCGCTCGCCGCGCTGGGACATCCCAAAGGGCCGGGTCGAGCCCGGCGAAAGCCACGCCGAGGCCGCCGCCCGTGAATTGCGCGAGGAGACCGGGCTCGTCGTGCCGCCCGCGGCACTCGTCCCGCTCGGCCTCCACCCCTATCTGCGCGGCAAGGATTTGGCGCTCTTCGCTTGGTCGCCGACCGATCCGCCCGACGCCAAAACCCTCCTTTGCACTTCGCATTTCACCCTTGCCGACGGAACCTTGCTGCCGGAATTCGACCGCTTCGGCTGGTTCACCTGGGAGGAAGCCCTGGAGCGGGTCGGCAAGGGCATGGCGCGGGTTCTATCCGAGATCGAACGCAAGGCTTCGAAATGACCGCCCGGCCGTGCTAGGCTTGGTCGAACCGCAACGTGGAGGTCGCCGATGCCTAAATTGCGTCATATCGCGATTGCCGCCGAAGACCCGGAGGCGATGGCCGAGTTCTATAAAAAGGCGTTCGATTTTGTCGAGGTCGGGCGGCCGAACGGGTTTCTCGCCGACGGCGTGTTTTTGAGCGACGGCACGCTCAACATGGCGATCCTCAAATTCAAGACCGACCAGCTCGGCAAGGGCATGGATTTCCGCGGCATCCATCATTTCGGTGTGCTGGTCGAAGATGTCGAGGAGTTCTCGAAAAAGCTCGAAAGCCTTGGCGCCGAGCATTACATCGACCAGGGCCAGGGCGGCCACCAGGCCGGCTATTTCGAAAAGAAATTCTTTGGCCCCGAGCGCGTGCTGTTCGACATCGCCGAGCATGGCTGGGCCGGCGCCGAGCCGCTGCCTGCGCCAATCAAAGAAGCGGCGGAGTAGGGGAGGGGGCCAATGGCCAAATTGCGCCACATCGCCATCGCCGCCAAAGACCCGGATGCGATGGCCGATTTCTATATGAAGGCGTTCGATTTCAAGCTGGTGCGCTCGAATGACGGGCCGCTCGCTTACGGCCATCATCTGAGCGACGGCACGATCGACCTTGCCATCCTGCGCTTCAAGACCGACCAGCTCGGCCGCGGCCTCGACTATCAGGGGCTGCACCATTTCGGCGTCCTGGTCGAGGATGTCGAAGCAGCCGGCAAAAAGCTCGAAGGTCTCGGCGGCAAGCATTACATGGACCAGGCCGAGGCCGAACGGATCGGCGGCTTCGAGGTCAAGTTCTACGGCCCCGAAGGCATCCTGTTCGACGTCGCCGAGCATCCGTGGACCGGCACCGAGCCATTGCCGGCCGAAAAGACCGAAGCCGCGGATTAGCCCGCGTCTGCCGGCCCGCTATCGGCGCCCGCCCTCCAGTCCGGGGGCGGGCGTCTTCGTATTGCTCGCCTATTCGGCAGCGGCGCGCTGGGCGGCCAATTCCACATCCCACGGGCCGGGGAAGCGGCCGTCGCCCATCAATTCGCGGGTGAAAACGTGGTCTTCGCGCGGCCATTCGGCGCGCGGCATCTCGTAATAGACTTCGACGCCGTTGCCGTCGGGGTCTTTCAGATAGATGCCCAATGAGATGCCGTGGTCGGCGACGCGGCTGATCGGCACCCCGATCTTTTTGATGTGGGCGTAGAACTCTTTCAGATCGTCGAGGCTGTCGAGGCGCCAGGCCATGTGGTTGAGCCCGACCTGGCCTTTTTCCTGCAACGGCGCCTTCGGCCCCAATTGCATCAGCGCCACCTCGTGCGACTGCTCGCGGTCGGCCGACATAAAGGCGGCCCAACCCGGCCGGTATTCATAAGTGTGGAGGCCGAGCACGTCCTCATACCATTTCTTCGAGCGCTCGGCGTCGCGGACAAAGACGTTGACGTGACCCAAATATTTCGGCTTGACGGTCATGCTCGGCTCCTCCGTCAGAAATGGTCGTCGTCGCGCCCGAGAAAGTCGAGGACGCGGTCCATGACTTCCCGTTTCGGATAAATGGTGGCGATGGCGCGCGCCCGCGTCAACGGGTCGCTGGCGAAGAAGCGCTCGTACAGCACCTGGCGGCTGCCAAAGGCGCTGCCGGC
>DASXAM010000007.1:0-9153 GCA_036404275.1 Allostellaceae bacterium | reverse complement strand
CTGGATCCCGGCTTTCGCCGGGACAGCGCAGCGGAGGCGCGGTGTAAAATAGTTCAGCTCCCGAGGATCATGCTCTAGCCGAGCCCGATTTCGACCGTGCGCCGGATCTGTGACGGGGTCATGTCGGCGAGACCGAGATAGGCGAGGGTGCGGCCTGTGGCGGCATAGTCTTTGCCGGTCAGGTGTCGAACGGTTTCGACGAGCGCCGCGATCGCCGGCGTCGGCACCCGGGCGGCGGTCCCCAGCGCCATCATCGGGACGAGACCCGTCGGCACGTCCTCGCTGATGTATTTGTGGTCGAGCGATGCCGGCGTGCCGGTCGCCTGATAGGGGCCGTTATTGTCAAAGGTCAGCCGCCGGCAGGCCGCGTCGAGGCTCGCCCCGCGCACGCCGTAGACTCGGTCGAACCATTCGGCGAGATCGGGGACCGCGGCGCCGAACGCCGCCGCAACCGCGACCCGCTCGGCATTGATCGCTTCGTACAGCCGCGCCACCGCCGGCGTGACGCCTTCGGCATAGAATTTATAGCCGCCGCCGCGCTCGATCAGCCCGGCATTGGCGACGCAATTGGCGACATGCAGCATCGCATTGGCGTTGGTAAACCCGGTATAGAGCACATTGGGTGCGGCGACGGCCTGCGGGAACAACGGCGCCAGCCGCGCAGATACCGCCTCGCTGCGGTTGCCGGGAAAGGCCGCGATCTGCAGCCAGCGCTTGCCGACGATCGGGCGAATCCGCGCCGGCGCCAGCCGCCGACACGAATAGGGATAGTTGTCCATCTCGGCAACATCGATCTGCGCTTGGCAGCCCGCAGCGGCGAGCGCGCGGCGGAAAACCAAGGCGCCGCCGGTGTTGCCCTGAACCAACAGGATGACCTGCCCGTCGCGCAGCAGCGGCGCCAGCGAGCGCGCGACGGTTTCCTGGGCGCCGCCGCCGGTAACGACGATGATGACGTCGGCACCCTCGATCACGGTGCGCAGATCGGGCGTGACGTGCTCGATTGCGGCAAACCCGCCGCCCTCGCCTTCGACATCGATGCCGCCCATCGCGCGGATGTCGGCGAGCCGGGCGTCGTCGATATCGTGCAGCCGGAGCTTGCATCCGGCAACCCCGAGATGCGCGGCGAGATAGACGCCGCCGATCCCCGCGCCGATGATGGCGACCGTCGTCGCCGAATTATCCGTGGTCATGGCGTCCGACCCGATAATTGCCGCAAGTTCCCGCCGGCGAACCGGGGACGGCTCAGCCCGCTTTGACGAACCCTTTCGACCGCATGCAATTGTCGAGGGTTTGCGTCGCGATCCCGGCGGCCTGGTTATTCATCGAATTGGTTTCGATGCCGGTGGTGTAGCTGCGCTGCCAGTTGCCGCCAAGCGTGCTCGAAATGTCCTGGTCGATGCCTTGCTGGGTGGCCATCGCCGCATTGGCCTGCTGGCGGCAATTGTCGAGCTCGCGAGAAATTGCCGCGTCGTCGGCCCCGGCCTTGACCCAGCGGGTGGCTGTGGCCTGGCCGGCGCACACCGTCAGCAACAGACAGCCGAGAATCGAACCCGCCATCCGCAACCCGATCCCGATCTCGGGACCATTCGATCGACCGGTCATTGAGAACTCTCCCGCCGCGCCGCAAGCGATCTCAGCATCGCCTGCTTTTCCGCTACGGTCGCACTGTACCAGCTGGCGATTTCGGCGACACTGCGCAAACACCCGCGGCAATAGCCGCTCGCCGGATCGATCAGGCAAATGCCGATGCACGGCGATTCCGGGACCCCGCTGCGATCACCTTCCAGATTGGTCACGGCGTTTTCGGCGCCGGTGCGGGTGGTGACGGTGGCGCAGGAGGGGACGCCGGCGCGGGTGGCGATGGCGGCGGTGGCGGCGGCGCCAACAAGTCGGCAAGTTTGGTCTGCAGCATCTGCGCCTTGAATTGCGGGATCTGATAGCGCCATGGCGACACCCGCGCCTCGATTTTTTTGGCTTCGGCCGCGGCCTTGCCGGTGCCGGTCGCGGCAACTGCGACCCAATCCTTTTTGTTGTCCTCGAACAGCTTTAATTCGACGGTCAGCCCGTCGAAGGTGGTGTAGGAAGCGGTCGCCACCCCCTTCTTCGGCAGCGGCATCTTGGCGGCCGGTACCACATCGGTCAGATCGAGGGTTTCGAGCGCCTGGGCCGGCTCGCCGGTCGCGGTGTCGTTTTTGTACTTGGTGTCGGCGGCGGCGCCCTCGACCGCGAATTTTCCGTCCGCGGTCTTGCGGCTCAAAACAAGGCTTGTGCCATTAGTCTGGGTCAGGGTCACCTTGGCAATGCGCCCTTGCTTGATGTCGATCACCTGCCGGTCGAGCCAGCCGACGAGATCGCCCGACAAATCGAGCCCGCCGCGCGCAAGCCAGGATTGCGCCTTCCCCGGCTCCCGCACATAGACGCCGTCATTGCCGGCGCCGAGCCGGTCATAGCTGCGTTTGCCGATGATCAGCGCACCGATCTTTTCGCCCTTTTGGCCGGAGAGCGAGACGAGCGCCGATTTCCCCTTGCCCGGGTCCTCGACTTCGAGCCGCGGATAGAGCTTGGGCTCGCGCGTCTTCGGCTCGACCAGGGTCATGTCGGCCAAGGCCAGCACGACCTGGCGCACCTTGCCGGCATCGGCGGGGTAGCCGCCTTTTTGCTCGACCAGCCAGTCCTCGCCTTTGCGGCGAAAGGTCACGTCGAGGTCCTGCCGCTTCAGCTCGACCGTGCCGACCTCGCCGAGCTCGGCCGCGAGCGCCGGCAAGGCGCGCGCATCCAGGCCCACCGTGTTGGTTTCCGGCCCGCCGGTCGCCAATGCCGCCGCCGCGACGACGCACACCACCGCCGCTGTCGAGAGCCCGATCAAGCCTCGCTTTTGCACCGGCTGCCTCTCACCCCTGCACCGCCCGCCGATGCCGTCGCCGCAGCCGCACCGCTGCCAGCACGATCGCAACGATTGCGACGATGATCGGCACCAGGGCGATATCGACAAATTCGAGCCCGGCCTTGAGCCGCCCGATATCGCTGCGCAATGCCGCCTGCACTTGGCGCAGCTGGCGTCGCGTCTGCAGCATGTCGGTGCGGAACTCGGCGATCGCTTTGGTTTGCGCCGGCGAGAGCGTCGTCGGGGCGCCGGTCTCGTCCTTGCCGGTCAATTGCGCGAGCTTCGCTTCGGTCGCCTTCAGTTTCTGCTGCAGGCTGCGCTCCTCGGCGCTGTAGCGCGCTTGCGCCTCGCTCTGGATCCGGTCGACGACGGTGAACGGCCGGGCGCCGGTGCCGCGGCTGCGCAATCCGATCAGATCCTCGCCGCCGGCCAGGACATCGATCGCATTGGCAACAAAGTCGCCATTGTCGGCGATCGGGTTCATGACCCGCTGGCCAAAGAAGTCTCGGCTCTCGACCCACAGCCGGTCGGCCAGCATGTCGGTGTCGGCGACGACAACGACATTGATCGGATGCACCGACTGTTTGAGCCAGGAGGGCGGCGGCTTGGTGCTTTGCTGCTTCGATTCCTTGGATTGGGAGGCCAGCTTGGGCGGGCCGTCGGGAAACGCGGTCGCCGCCGGGCCGGAGATGCGCGCGGCGAGAATGTAGCGCTTATTGTCGGGCTTGAACCGGTCGAGGAGCCCGGCGACATCGGGCAAACCGCCGAGTTGGGCGGCCGAGATTTTGGTCGAGTCGGTCGAGGTCTCGATTAGTGGCTCGATCTTGGTCTTGGCGCCGGCGACGGGCTCGATGATTCCGGCGCTCGCCATCGTGATATGCGACAAATCGGCGGTGATCATGTCGCGGCGGTCGAGGTTTTCGGGCTTCAAATCGAGCCAGGCGATGTAATCGAGGGCCTCGCGCCCGCGCCCCGGCACCGGCACGCTGACCCGCTGCGCGTCGCGGCGGTCGCCGGCGACGGTGTCGGGCAGGAGCTCGATCCCCCAGGATTTGAAGAGACGCGCGAGGTCGCTGGCCGCTACCGGGGCACCCGGCAAGCCCGGCGGGGCGCGTCGCGTCGCCGCCTGCTGCTCGGACAGCGGATCGACAAAGACGATCGCCTTGCCGCCTTTGAGCACAAACTGGTCGATCGCAAACAAGGCCTTGTCGGAGAGGTGCTGCGGGTGGACCAGCATCAGCACATCGACATCGGGCGGGATCGCATCGATGTCGGGCGAGAGCGTCTCGATCTTGTCGAGCTGGCGCAACTGGTCGACGACCGCGCTCGGCTGGCTTGGTCGACCCTGCATCATCGCCATCATGTCGCCTTCGAGCGGCAAGGACGACATCAGCCCGACCACGATCTTTTTTGGAAAGGCAAGGCTGTGCACGAGCTTGGTCAAATCGTATTCGAGAAAGCGCTCGCGCTCGGGCGCAAAAAACGCGACGATTTGCGTGTCGTCGGTCGAATTGGTCGCGGCGAGCCCGAAATAGACCTGCTCGCCCTGGGCGTTGAGCGGCACACCCTGCAAGCCGAAGGCGACGGCGCGGTCCTCGACCGCCGAGAAGGGTTGCGGATTGTAGATTTCGAGCCGGATCTTGCCGTGCGCGGCGGCGACGTATTGGTCGAGCAATTCGCGCACGCGCTGGGCATAGACGCCGTAGGACGGCACCTCGTCGCCGAGCCGGCTCGAATAATAAAAGCGCAAGGTGATCGGCTCGTCGATCTTGGCGAGGGTGCGCAAGGTGCCGGGCGAGAGCGTGTAGAGCCGCTCGGCGGTCAGGTCGAGGCGGTAGGGCAAAAAGCGCTGGGCAAGGATGTTGACCGAGACGACGATTGCCAGGATCGCCACGAAAGCGGCAATCGCCACCCTGCGCCGCGACGCAAAAAAGCCGCGCGAGGGCGTCGGCGCCGCCATCTCATTCGGCCTTTTCGAGATCGACCATGATCGCGTTCGCGAACAGGAAGCCGATGATCAGCGAAAAGAAATAAACCAGGTCGCGCACATCGATCACGCCGCGCGTGATCGCGTTGAAATGGCCGAGGAGACTCGCCCCGACCACGCCGTGGATCAGCCATTCGGGCGCCCAGCCTTGGAACAGGCCGACCACCACGGGCGAGCCCGCCGCAACCAGCACAAAGGCGATCGCCGCGGTCACAACAAAAGCGATGATCTGGTTTTTGGTTGCCGCCGAGATGCAGGCCCCGACCGCGAGGAGCGCGCCCGCCATCAGCCAGCTGCCGATATAGCTCGCCAAAATGACGCCGTTGTCCGGATGGCCGAGAAACAGCACCGTCAGCCAGAACGGAAAGGTCAAGACCAGCGCGATCCCGGCAAAGCACCAGGCGGCGAGGAATTTTCCGACGACCGCCTCGGTCATGCTGATCGGCAAGGTCAAGAACAGCTCGATCGTGCCGCTTTTGCGCTCCTCGGCCCAGAGCCGCATCGAGAGGGCCGGGATCAGGACCAGGTAGAGCCACGGATGAAACCCGAAAAACGGCTGCAGGTCGGCTTGCCCGCGCTCGAAGAAGTTGCCGAGGAAAAAGGTCAGAACCCCGGCGAGGACGAGAAATATGATGATGAAGACATAGGCGAGCGGGGTGGTGAAATAGGCGGCAAGCTCGCGCCGGAAGATGATGAGAACGTTTTTCATCGCGCTTATGCGGCGGCGAGCTCGGGCGCCGCCGGCACGCCGGTGATATTGCGAAACACCTCGTCGAGCCGGCCGCGCTCGACGCGCAGCAAGGCGAGCGGCCAGCGATGGGCGCGCGCCAGATCGGCGATGTCGGCGACGAGGGGTGCTGTGCCGCGCGGAAAGATCATCAGCCCGTTGCCCTCGTCGTCGGCGACCCTTTCGACCGCCGCCACTCCCGGCAGCCGCAGCAGCTCGCCGCGGATCGCCTCGAGGTCGCCGGCGGTGACGGCGAGGCGCACGGCGTTGTGGTGGCGTGAGCGGCGAGCCAATTCCGCGGGTGTGCCGTCGGCGAGAATGCGGCCGTGAGCGATGATGATCGCGCGGCTGCACACCGCTTCGACCTCTTCGAGAAGGTGGGTCGAAATGACGATCGCCTTCTCCTGCCGCATCTCGGCAATGACCTTGCGCATCTCGTATTTCTGGTTCGGGTCGAGACCGTCGGTCGGCTCGTCGAGGATCAAGACGCTGGGATCGTGCAGCAATGCCTGCGCCACCCCGACGCGGCGCTTGTACCCCTTGGACAAGGTTTCGATCGGCTGCTCCATAACCTCGGCGAGGTGGATTTCCTCGACCACCCGGTCGATCCGGCGCCTGGCCTCGGCACCCGAGAAGCCGCGGATATGAGCGATAAAGCCGAGAAACGCCGCGGGCGTCATGTCGGGATAGGCGGGCGCCCCTTCCGGCAGATAGCCGACCCGGCGCTTTGCGGCAATCGGCTCGGCCACGATGTCATGGCCGCAGATGATGGCGGTTCCGGCGGTCGGCGCCAGAAACCCGGTGATCATCTTCATCGTCGTCGATTTGCCGGCGCCGTTCGGACCCAAAAAGCCCAGCACCTCGCCTTGTGGCACAGAGAAGGAGATGTCGTCCACCGCAACCACCGGGCCAAAGGATTTGGCCAGGTTTCGGATCTCCAGCATAGACCGGGTCCCCAGCATGGCGGCTCTGTTGTGCCATTTTCGGACCGCGCCCGCACCGCGGCGCAACGGCGCACCGCCGCCCGCCCCAGCGATTTCTAGTCGGGGTCGCCGAGCGTGATCGCGCGGCTGCGGCTGGGCTCGGGCCTGGTGATGCTCGCCTATGTAACGATGCATCTCGCCAACCACATCGCCGGCCTCGTCTCGGTCGCCGCGATGGAAGAGGTAATGCAATAGGTCTTCGCGGTCTGGTCGCAACCGCCGATGCAGCTGCTGCTTTACGGCGGTTTTCTCGTCCACTACGGATTGGCGTTCACCACGTTGTGGCAGCGGCGCACGTTGCGCCTGCGCATCGGCGAGCTCGTCCAAATAGCACTCGGCTTCGCGATCCCGATACTGCTGGTTCGTCATTCGCCGCCCGCACATTTCTCCTATGTTTGATCCCAGACGAGTGGCCGGATTCTCGCGATCAGTCCGGTCTGCATGCCTGGCCAGTCTCGGCAGCCATGCGAAGCCCCGGCAATCTTTTCTGGAACTCGCCGCGCCAGGCTGCCGTTCCGCGGGTGATTAGCTTCATGGAGGACGCAACCGTGGGTGCCATCCTGCTTTGGCTGCTCGGGGTGCCGATACCGATCATCATTATCCTGCTTCTGCTCTGGCATTAGCCGAACCTAAGAGGCTCACAATGCAGACCACCTCTGTCCGGGCCGGGGAAGAGCGCATCGTCACGGCCGCGTTGACGCCGGCTGAGAGCCCGCTCCCGGCGATCTCATGGGCCGCGATCATCGCCGGCGCGTTTGCGATGGCGGCGATCGGTCTGATTCTTCTGGCACTCGGCGCCGGCCTCGGCTTTGCCTCCGTGTCGCCTTGGTCCAATTCGAACCCGTCGGTGACGAGCTTCGGTGTCGCCGCCGCCATCTGGCTCATTGTCGTGCAGTGGCTGTCGGCGGCGTTTGGCGGCTATCTGACCGGCCGCTTGCGCACCAAATGGGTTGCAGTGCCGGGCGACGAGATTTACTTCCGCGACACCGCGCACGGCTTTCTGGCCTGGGCGGTGGCCGCCGTGATCACCGCCGCCGTGCTCGCTTCGGCCGCATCGACCCTGGCCGGCGGGGTCGTCAAAGTGGCAGGCACCGCCGCGGCATCACCCGCCGCCGGCGCCTCCACTGCACCGTCCATCGCGAAGTCGTTCGATCCGACCGCCTACCTCGTCAGTGAGCTGTTTCGCAGCGATCATCCCGACGGCAACGCCAACAATCAGCCTGTACGCGACGAGGCGACGCCAATCATCGCCCGCGCTCTGAGCGAAGGCAGCATTCCGGACGCCGACAAAAGCTATCTCGCCAGGCTTGCTGCCGCCCGCACCGGGTTGAGCGGGCCCGATGCCGCCAAGCGCGTGGGCGAGGTGGATGCTCAGGTTAAAACTGCTTGGACAAAGACCCGACAAGCCGCCGATCAGGCGCGCAAGGCCTCGGCCTACGTAGCCTTCTTCACTGCCTTCTCGATGCTGATTGGCGCGTTTATCGCGGCGGTAATGGCGACCGTCGCCGGGCACCGCCGAGACGAGATCATCCGGCAGCGCGGGCTTCTCTGACGATTTGACCGGGATCGTCCGCTTGTCGCGCAAACTACGATCGCGCTAATTCATGACAACGGTGCTGAGTCCGCATCGCGAATCACGTGTTCTGCCACTTCGCTGCAGGTAGGACCGATCCCATGCCCTCGGGCACGCCGGAAAGCGAATAATAACGGGCGCCCGCGGCGCCACTTGGCCCGACGGCTAGCTAGGCGAAAAGCCGGAGCGCCGTCAGCGTCGCGGTGCCGGAGCCATTCTTGTTCGGAAAAATCGCCAGCCGGAGATGGCTGGCGTGAACCCGCGTAAAGCGTTGCTCCTCGCGTTGATAGGTGGCGCCTCGTGGGCTGAAGGTATACTCCTGAACAAAGAGCTGGCGATAAGACCGGCCGCCATCCTCCGAGACTTCCGCCCGGACCTGCTGAGTGCGCTCGCGCTGATCCTCCTCGACCTCGTAGGCAAGCCGCGAAAGCGCCTGCGGCCGGTCGAATTCGACAACGATCCGCTCCTCGGTGTCGGAACGAGCGCTGATCCAGCGGGTGACTCCGGGGCCGCTATTTCCATCCAAAGCATGCTCGATCGGATGAGCCGGATCTTCGGACGAATATGCGACTACGGCGCAGCCGACGATATCGATCTCGCCCGCCGTCCCCATGCCGGTGGCCGCATCCGCTTCGAGCTGCCGCTTGCGAAGTTTCAAGAGGTCCATCGTTTCATCGCGCATAGTTATCAAAAAGTTGGAAGGCCGCCTTTCTTCGGGTCCCATTTCTTGCGCACCTGCCTCTCAACCGTTGCGCCGGTTTCGGTCGTTGCCGGCTGCTGGACCTTTTCGCGGCCCTCTGGGTCGAACACGCGCTCGACCAGGTGATCGATAGTCGCCTTTTCGCGTCGATGCCGTCTCTGACCAGCATTATCCGGGGAAGGCTTATCCACCGCATTCCTCCCTTAGCCCATGTCTGGCTCTAACTGTCGTACAAATAAATAGACGAGAGGTTCCTGCTGGATGAGTTTTTGTGGCTGCAACGGGGTAATCGAAACGGA
>DASXAM010000006.1:0-2687 GCA_036404275.1 Allostellaceae bacterium | reverse complement strand
CCGGCTCGCGCCCGGGCCCGGCTCGGCCGGCGGCGGCCCGACCAGCCGATCGTCCGAGGGTTGCTGCAACAGCCAGCGCGCCTCTTCCTGAAAGGGGGCGATCGCCTCGACCCCGTCCCAGGCGACGTGGCTCGGCGCCGCCGCCGCCGCCGCTTCGACCACGCTTTCGTCATCGCCGAGAAGGCCAAGAAAGTTGCCGTCGCGCAGGATTTCGACCGGGCCCTTTGCGGCGCGGCGGATCGCCGCCTCGTCCACGCTGCGGAGCACCGCACCCCGGCGCGGCTGGCGCACGATCCGCGCATGCACCATCCCGTCGAGCGCCATGTCGTGGATAAATGCCGCCTCACCAAACACCTTGGCCGCGAGATCGATGCGCGGCGCATTGCGGCCGACGAGCTTGTAGTCGCCGACCGGCTTGGTCGTCGCTCCGCCCTGAGCCTGGCGCGAGAGATCGACGGCGCCGGCTAGCGACCAATAGTCGTGGCCGGTCGCGGCACCGCGCAAGGTGATGGCGCCGTCATCGACCGCGAGATCGTCGCGGCGACAGCCGAGCTCTTTTGCGGCGTGGTCGAGAAAGAGCGCGCGCACCTCGGCGCAGGCCTGGCGCAATGCCACACCGCCGAACTGCATCGACTGGCTGCCGGCGGTGTAGCCCTCATTCGGCGTCCGGTCGGTGTCGCCCGATTGCAGGAGGATGCGCTCGGGCGCCACATCGAGCTCCTCGGCGGCAATCTGGCGCATCGCGGTCAGCACCCCCTGGCCGATTTCGACCCGGCCGGTATTGACGCGGACCTGTCCGGGCGCCGGGAAGGCGACCCATTGGTCGAGCCTGGGATTGGCCGCCAGCATCGCCGGCAGCGCTCTATTCCCGCTCACGACGCGGCTCCCGCGCGCATCCGTTCGGCGGCACGCTGGATCGCTCGTAGGATGCGCACATGGCTGCCGCAGCGGCAGATATTGTCATCAAGGGCAGCGGCGATCTCGGCCCGAGATGGGGTGGGGTTGCGATCGAGCAGCGCCTTTGCCGATATCAGGATGCCCGGAAGGCAATAGCCGCATTGGCCGGCCTGCTCGTCGAGAAATGCCTGCTGCAGCGGATGCGGCCGGTCGCGGCTGCCGAGCCCTTCGATCGTCACGACGGTACGGCCGGCGACAGTCGAGAGCGCTCGGCCGCAGGACTTTACCGGCTCGCCGTCGATCAGCACCATGCAACAGCCGCATTGCTCAAGGCCGCAGCCAAACTTGGCGCCCACGAGCCCGAGCCGGTTGCGCAGCACATCGAGCAGCGGCGGGTCCTGATCTGCTTCGATTTCGACCGCGCGCCCGTTCACCGTAAAGCTGACCGACGGCATTACAATCCTTCCGGCAAAATGGCCGGCGATTGTTATGCCGTAGCGGCCCGTGATGCCAGAGTGTCAGCGCCTTCTGCGGCGGATCAGGCCGAGGCCGAGAATGCCGGCGCCGATCAGCGCGAGCGAAGCGGGCTCGGGCAGATCGAGATCGGAAACAAAGGCGACGGTGTCGGTGACCATGCTGCCGTCGAAAAGCGTCCAGACGATGGTCGCGCCGTCCTGCACCAATCCGGTCTCGTCGATAAATGGGCCGGGCACCGGGTCGAGGATCGGCCCACCCTCGGTATCGGACACAAATTGGATCATCCCGCCGGTCGTATCGAAGCCGGCGAGCACCAGAACGTCGCTCAGCCCGCCGCCCTGCTCTCGGATGTTCAAGCCAGTCGGTGTTGCCGAGACGCTTGTTGCGCCGGGCGGGGCCGAAAGCTCGATGGTGCAGGTTTCGCCCGCGCAATCGGACGAGGCGATCCGGCCGGTCGTGTCTTGGACCGAGACATTGTCGGTTAGGTCTTCGAAGGTGATCGTGCCGGCGTGGGCGCTCGACCCGGGTGCCGACAGCAATGCCGTCGCAGCGACGCCGAGCGCGGTCGCGCGGATCAGTCTGGCGATGGACATGAGGCCGCTCCTAAAGAGTTGTGTTGACGGCCCATCCGACCCGCGGCGAGGATATCCGTGACCGCCGTGCGGCGCAAACGCGCAACGGTGCGGCGGTGTCATAGTCCGATTTAATTCGAGGGATGGGAGCGATGCCTGACACGGCGATCTGGAATTTCAAGCAATTGGCGCATCACGAGCTCGACGGCTTTGGCGGGATCGGCGAGGGCATGTCGATCCAGATCGCCAAGGACGGCCGGCGCATCCTGTGGCTTGCGCATGAAAGCGCGCCAAAAAATTTTACCGCCGTCGATGTCAGCGATCCGCGCCAGCCCAAGCTCGTCGCCCGGCGCGACCTGCCGCAATCGCATATGCGTTCGAACTCGCTCGAAACCGTCGGCGACATCATGGCGGTCGCCTATCAGACGACACATCAAGGGCTGCAGCCGGCGGGGTTCGAATTGTTCGACATCTCGGTGCCCGAGAACCCGCGCTCAATTACGTTTTTCGATTGCTCCGGCCCCCATTCGCGCGGTGTCCACCAGCTGTGGTTCGCCGACGGCGAATACATCCATATGAGCTCGGGCTCGGCCGATTTTCTCCCGACCCACCCAAAGGACGACCAGTTCTACCGGATCATCGACGTGAAAAACCCGTCGAAGCCGGTCGAGGTCGGGCGCTGGTGGCTGCCTGGCACGAAACAGGGCGACAGCGAGCCGCCACCCACGCGCCATCCCGAGC
>DASXAM010000005.1:0-4854 GCA_036404275.1 Allostellaceae bacterium | reverse complement strand
CGTTCGGCCGCGATACCGAGCGAACGTGCAAGCCCGACGTAGTCGATCGCCGGATCGGTCAGCTCCATGCCGACGTAGCGGTCGACTTGCGCCGCCAGGCCGCGCTGCGCGTGCAGGCGCTGCTTGAGAATTCGGTACGAGCTATTGTTGAAGATGACGAAAACCACGGCGATCCGCTCGTGCGCCGCGGTCCACAGCGCCTGACAGGTGTACATGGCGCTGCCGTCGCCGACCAGCGCCAGCACCGGCCGATCGGGCAGCGCCAGCTTGACGCCGAGCGCCGCCGGCAGGCCCCAGCCGATGCCGCCGCCGCGCAGTCCGAAAAAGCTTTGCGGATCGTCGCTGCGGATCAGCGAACGGATGCCGAGCCCCGACGAGATGGTCTCGTCGATCACCACCGCATCCTTCGGCAGCATCTCGCCGATGGCCTCGAGGAGCGCCAGCGGCTGCACCGGCGTTTGCTCCGCCAGCGCGCGCGCCTTGGTCTTGAGCGCCTCGCGTTCGGCGAGGCCGGCGCGCTTGGCGGCTTCAAGCCGCTCGCGCGCCACGCCGCGGGCGCCACTCGTCATCGCGTCGCGCACCGCCCTGGTCAGATCGGGCAGCGTGGTTTTGGGATCGCCGAGGATCGCGACCTTCGGCGGATAGTTCTTGCCAATTTCCCACGCGTCGGTGTCGAGATGAATGAGCGTGAGGCCCGCGGGCATCGGCTCGATGTCGGACGGCAGCGACAGCGTGAACAGATCGCCGCCGACCGAGAACAGCACGTCATACTGTTCGAGAATCTTGCGGATCGGCCCCTGCATGCGGGTCATGCCGCCGCGGAACAGCGGATGCGAGGCCGGAAACGACGCCGTGGAGGGCACCAGCTCGGTGTAGACCGGCGCGCCGAGCAGCTCGGCCAGTTCGACCAGTTCGGCATGGGCGCGGCCCTGCGCCACCGCGTCGCCGGCGATGATCAGCGGCCGCTCGGCGCGCGCCAAGAGCGCAGCGGCCTTTGCGACCGCTTCCGGATCGCCGCGCAGCCGCGGCGCGATGCGCGTCGGCGCCAACAGGTCGAGCTCGCCCTCGGCTTTGAGAATGTCGCCCGGCAGCGCCAGAAACACCGGACCGGTCGGCGGCGCCAGTGCGGTCTTGGCGGCGCGGTGAACGAGCCGCGGCAGGTCGGCCAGCCGATGCACCTCGGCCGACCATTTGGTCAGCGGCCGCGCGATCGGCGGCAGGTCGGCCCACAGGATCGGCTCGGTGGTGTTGAAATCCTGGTCATGCTGGCCGGCGGTGACCAGGATCGGCGATCCCGCCTTCTGCGCGTCGTACAGCATGCCCATGGCGTTACCGAGCCCAGGGGTCACATGCAGGTTGACGACAGCGAGCTTGCCGGAGGCCTGCGCATAGCCGTCCGCCATGCCGATGACGGTCGCCTCCTGCAGGCCGAGCACGTAACGCAACTCGTTGTCGACCGCGAGCGCATCCATCAGAGGCAATTCGGTGGTCCCAGGATTGCCGAACATGATGTCGACGCCCTCCTGCTTGAGCAACTCCAGGAAGGCGCGTTTTCCGGACATGGCGGGCAAGGTCTTGCTCCCTCAGCAAAGCGCGAATGATAGCACGCGCCAAAGATTGGCGATGCGGATCGGAAACCAAATGATGCACTTGGGGATGGTGCCGCGGAAGGGATTCGAACCCCCGACCCACGCATTACGAATGCGTTGCTCTACCAGCTGAGCTACCGCGGCGCTGGCGTCCAAGTAATACGCGCGGAGTATTAACGCAAGAAATGCGGGGCGCGGATGGCGGTCCGGCCAAGCTCCTTGAGCGGCTCGGAACACGGGTCTAGGCTCGCTGGTCGCAATGGCACCGCCGGACGTTGAGCCCTGCTCCGCCCGGCCAGTCGGGAGGATTGCCATGCCGATCAGGACAATCGCGCTCGCCGCCGCGTTCGCGCTCGCCGCGGCTGGATTATGGGCAATACCGCCGACCCTGGCGCAGAGCGCAGCCGCACTGTCGGGCGAGGTCAGTTCGGCCCAGGACGGCTTGATGGAAGGCGTGGTGGTCAGCGCCAAGAAGGACGGCTCGACCATCACGGTTTCGGTGGTCAGCGACGCCAAGGGGCATTTCGCCTTCCCGGCGGCGCGGCTCGAGCCTGGGCACTACGCGGTCGGCATTCGCGCCACCGGTTACGATCTCGACGGCCCACGCGACGTCACGCTCGCTGCCGGGCAGGAGAGCAAGCTCGCGCTGAAACTGAAACCGGCGCGAAATCTGAGCGGGCAGCTGACCAATGCCGAGTGGCTGATCAGCATGCCGGGCAGCGACGAGCAGAAGCGTTTTCTGCTCCAATGCAACAGCTGCCACACGCTCGAGCGCATCGTGAAATCGACCCACGACGCCGCCGAATTCATGCAGGTGTTCCAGCGCATGGCCGGCTACTATCCGGGCTCGACGCCGTTGCATCCGCAGCGCCTCACCGGCGACGCCGTGCGCAACATCGGCCACGGGCCGGAGGCGCAGAAGATCGCCGAGTGGCTCGCCGGCGTCAATCTGAGCGCGCAGGAACACTGGAGCTGGCCGCTCAAGACCTTGCCGCGGCTGTCCGGCCAATCCACCCACGTCATCATCACCGAATACGATCTGCCGAACAAACAGATCGAGCCGCACGACGTGATGCTCGATCGCGCCGGCAACGTCTGGTACTCGGATTTCGGCGAGATGTTTTTGGGCGAGCTCGATCCGGAAACCGGCAAGGTCACGCAGTATCCGATCCCGGTGGTCAAGCCAGGCTATTCGCTCGGCACCCTCGATCTGGAGATCGACAAGGACGGCAATCCCTGGATCGGCCTGATGTATCAGAGCGCGATCGCCAAGTTCGACCGCAAGGCCGGCAAGTTCGAAACCTGGTCGACGCCGAAGGAATGGGATTCCGATGCCGGCCAGCTCGGCCATCTCGCGGTCGAAGGCACACCGGCTGATTCCAAAGTCTGGATCAAAAATTCGGCCGGCGGGCACATCTACCGGCTCGACCTCGCCTCAAACCGATTCGAGGATCTCGGCTCGCCGAAGGATCCGCGCACCGGCAAGCGCATCGGCACCTACGGGATTCATTCCGACGCCGGCAACAATCTTTATCTTCTCGACTTTTCGGCCGGCAACATCGTGCGCATCGATGCCAAGACCAAGGAGCCGACGGTCTATCTGACGCCGACGCCGAACTCGCATCCGCGCCGCGGCCGCGTCGACGATCGGGGCCGGCTGTGGTTCGCCGAGTATTTCGGCAACGCCATCGGCATGCTCGATCCGCAGAGCGGCAAGATCGCCGAGTGGAAGGTGCCGACGCCGTGGTCGTCGCCCTACGACGCCGCGCTCGACCGCAACGGCGAGGCCTGGACCGGCTCGATGAACACCGACCGCGTGGCACGCCTCGACGTCAAGACCGGCCGCTACACCGAATACCCGCTGCCGCGCCCGACCAATATCCGGCGCGTATTCGTCGACGACAGCCGGAATCCGGGCACGCTTTGGATCGGGAGTAATCACGGGGCATCGATCGTCAAGGTCGAGCCGCTGGATTGACGCAACGCCCTGATTATTGTCCGTCGCGTTACGCCGTCGATCGCAATGGCAAGCAAAAGTTTCGAAAGGATTGTTTTGTCAAGCGTCTGTTGACCGCCGAAGGCGGCGCTTCGCGCCCTTGACAAAACAATCCTTTCGAAACACACAGCCGCCATTGCGATCGACGGCTTTCTCTGATCGAGAAGAAATAAGGCGGTCAATCGTCCCGAGATTTTATCACTTCCCCTCCGCCTCCGCCCTCAGCTTGAATCGCTGAATCTTCCCCGTCGCCGTCTTCGGCAGCTCCACGCGAAATTCGATCCAGCGCGGATATTTGTAAGGCGCGAGTTGCTTGCGGCAATGATCCTGCAGCGTGCGGGCCAGCGCATCGCCGCCATGCTGCGACGATTTGAGCACCACGAACGCCTTCGGCTTGATGAGTTTGTCGTCGTCCGGCCAGCCGACCACGGCGGCCTCGAGCACGTCGGGATGGCTTTGCAGCGCGCCTTCGACCTCGAACGGCGACACGTACATGCCCGAGACTTTCATCATGTCGTCGCGGCGGCCGCAATAAACTAAGTAGCCGGCTTCGTCCTCGACGTATTTGTCGCCGGAGCGGGTCCATTCGCCCAGGAACGTGGCGCGCGACTGCGCGCGATTGTTCCAGTACATCATCGCGCTGGTCGGCCCGCGCACCTGCAGCTCTCCCATGTCGCCGCATTTGCTCACGACATTGCCGTCGTCGTCGACCAGACGAATGTCGTAGCCGGGTACCGGCTTGCCGCTGGTGCCGTATTTCACATCGTCGGGCCGGTTCGACACAAAGATGTGCAGCATCTCGGTCGAGCCGAGCCCGTCCAGAATGTCGACACCGTAGCGCTCGCGCCAGCGCCGGCCGACGTCGGGCGGCAACGCCTCGCCGGCCGAGACGCAGCGCCGCAACTTAAGCTCCCCGGCTTGCGGCGCCGCCGGACTGGCCAGAAAGCCGGCGTAGAAGGTCGGCACCGCATAAAACACGGTGACGCGATGCTTTTTCAGAAGCTCGGCCACGGCTTCCGGTGTCGGCCGTGACGGCAGCAGAACAGTGGTGGCTCCGACCGCCATCGGAAAAGTCAGCGCGTTGCCGAGTCCATAGGCGAAGAACAACTTCGCGACCGAGTAGCAGATGTCGTTCTCGGTGATGCCCAGAATGGGTCGCGCGTAAAGCTCGTCAGTGAGGCGCAGGTCGGCATGCGTGTGGACCGCGCCCTTCGGCCGGCCGGTCGAGCCCGACGTGTAGAGCCAGAAGCACATGTCGTCGCGCGTGGT
>DASXAM010000004.1:0-14200 GCA_036404275.1 Allostellaceae bacterium | reverse complement strand
GATCGGCAAGCGCGCGCGGCTCCGCGATGGCCTTTCATCGCATCTGAGCTTGATACGCACGATTATGCTGCGGGAAATGCTCAAAAAGGGCCAAAAGGGGATGGGTTATGCCGGGATGCTCCTCGAGCCGCTCGCCTGGGTTGTCGCGATCGACATTGCTTGGCACTTGCGAGACCACACTGCCAAGCATGGCGTTACCTTGGAAGCCTTCCTGATCAGCGGCCTCGCCCCGTATTTTCTCTTCTATGCCCATGTATTGGGGAAGGTTAGCAGCGCAGTGACGGGTAACACCAACCTGCTTCACTTCCGCCGAGTGACCCCGCTGATATTAATCGTAGCCAATCTGCTGCGAGAATTCTTGACGGCACTGATAGCGTATGTGGTGATCGTCGGCGGTCTGGGCCTTTTTCAAAGCAACCCGCAGATTGCAGACCCGCTCACGATCCTGGTCGCGGTCGCCGGCATGAGCATGCTCGCAGCGATCGGCGGGGTCCTGTTCGGCCTGGGACAGCTCGCCATCCCGTGGCTGCATCTGGTCCAGATGTTTTATATGCGATTGATGTTCATTTTTTCCGGATGCTTCTTTTTTGCCAACGATCTTCCACCTCAAATGGCTTATTATGCGTCGTTCAATCCGCTGCTGGAGCTGATAGAGTTCGTGCGTGAGGCGTTTTTTCGGCAATATCAGTCCCGTTATGCAATGTGGGAATATCCACTGGTTTTTATTATTGTAGGGATGGTGCTAATATTGGTGCTAGAGCGGGCGACACGGCGTTATCTGGCGGCGGCGTAATGATCCATCTGGTCAATATCTCCAAACAATACTCGACCTGGGCTGGAGACCGGATCGTCCTGTTTCCCACCTCACTGAGTATTCCGACCGATCGCGGGGTGGCGGTGCTGGGCCGCAACGGCGCCGGAAAGTCGACCTTGCTGCGGATGATCGCAGGGGTCGAGATGCCCGACCAGGGTAGCATCATCCGCACGGTGCCAGTGTCGTGGCCACTCGGCTATGGCGGCGGCATCAGCCCTGACATGACCGGTCGCCAAAATGTGCGGTTCATCGCTCGCCTCAACGCGACTGACGAGGACGAAGCGGTTGCCTTCGTCGAGGACTTCGCCGAACTCGGCCCCTATCTCGACGAGCCGGTCTCCGCCTACAGCTCTGGGATGCGCGGTCGGCTGAACTTCGGCATCAGCCTGGCCATCGATTTCACCTGCTATCTGATCGATGAAGGCACCTCGACCGGAGATGTGTGGTTCCGGGAAAAATGCGCCGCGGCGTTCGCCGAGCGGCGGCGGCGTTCCTCCGGCCTATTGATGGTGTCGCACAATCCGAACACCGTGCGGCAATATTGCGATCTCGGGATGGTGCTTCATCGCGGACATCTGGTGCCGTTTGCCGATCTAGACGAGGCGATCCACTTTTATGTTCATGGGGCGTCGCCGGTGAAGCAGGCCGTCGATTGATCAGCACGTCAGCTTTTTCGTCAGCAATTCGTTGACGAGGGCCGGATTGGCCTTTCCTTGGGTGGCGCGCATGATTTGGCCGACAAAAAAGCCGTAGAGCTTGTCGCGACCGGCGCGGTAGTCGGCGACCTTATCGGCATTGGCGGCGAGGACGGCGTCAACCGCAGCGGCGATGGCGTCCTGGTCGGTGACCTGGCGCAATCCTTTCTGCTCGACGATCTGCGCCGGATCGGCGCCCGATGCGACCATCTCGGCGAACACATCCTTGGCGAGCCGGCCCGAGACCGTGCCGTCGGCAATCAGGTCGAGCAGCGCGCCGAGCCGAGCGGCCGAGACCGGCGACTGCTCAATGCCGACGCCGAGCCGGTGCAAGGCGCCGAACAGCTCGCCGGTGACCCAGTTGGCCGCGCTCTTTGCGTCGCGGCCCGCGGCGACACGCTCGAAAAACAGCGCCGTCGCCGGCTCGGCGACCAGCACCGCCGCCTCGTCGGGGGCGAGACCGAGCGCCCCGACAAAGCGCGCCATCTTGGCGTCGGGCAATTCCGGCAGCTCGGCGCGCAACCGCGCCACCCAATTTGGGTCGAGCACCAGCGGCAATAAATCGGGGTCGGGGAAATAGCGATAGTCGTGCGCCTCCTCCTTTGAGCGCATCGGCCGGGTAATGCCGCGCCCTACATCGAACAGCCGCGTTTCCTGCGCGACCCTGCCGCCGTCTTCCAGCAATTCGACCTGGCGCCGAGCCTCGTACTCGATCGCCTGCATGACGTAGCGGACCGAGTTCAGGTTTTTGATCTCGCAGCGTGTGCCGTAGGGCTCGCCCGGTCGGCGCACCGACACATTGGCGTCGCAGCGCAGCGAGCCCTCCTCCATATTGCCGTCGCAGGTGCCCAGACAGCGCAGGATTGCGCGCAATTTGCGCAGGTAAAGCCCGGCTTCCTCGGCGCTGCGCAAATCGGGCTCCGAGACGATTTCCATCAAGCCGATGCCGGCCCGGTTCAGATCGACATAGGTCCGGCTCGGATGCTGGTCGTGCAGGCTCTTGCCGGCGTCCTGCTCGAGATGAAGACGAGTGATGCCGATCTCCCGGCGCGTCCCGTCGGGCATGTCGAGAGCGAGCCGGCCGCGACCGACGACCGGTTGCGAGTATTGCGAGATCTGATAACCGGCGGGCAGGTCGGGGTAGAAATAGTTTTTGCGGTCGAACACGCTGTAGCAATTGACCTCGGCATCGAGGCCGAGCCCGGTCTTCACCGCCTGCTCGACGCAATGCCGGTTGACGACCGGCAGCATGCCGGGAAAGGCGGCATCGACCGGCGAGACCTGGGTGTTGGGCTCGGCCCCGAACGCGGTCGCCGCACCCGAAAACAATTTGGCCTCGGAGACGATCTGGGCATGCACCTCCAGTCCGATCACGGTCTCCCAAACGCCGCCCTGGCCCTCGATCATGATCGCCTTTCCCGCTCTATCGGCATCCGGCCCGGCCCACCGGCCGGCCGCTGTGCCCTCATCCGCCCATGCCTGCGACAAAAGCCGGCAGCCGCTGGAACTGCGCCGCCTTCTCCAGCACTTCGGCGGTGCGCAGCACGGTTTCTTCGTCGAAGGCGCGGCCGATCACCTGCAAGCCGAGCGGCAACCCGTCGGCCGAAAGCCCGGCCGGGACTGAGATCGCCGGCAGCCCGGCGAGGTTCGCCGGCACCGTGAACACGTCGTTCAAATACATCGCGACCGGGTTGTCGCTGTTGTCGCCGATCGCAAAGGCGGCGGAGGGTGCGGTCGGCGCCAGAATGCAATCGACCTGCTCGAAAGCCTGCGCAAAATCCCGCGCCACCAGCGCCCGCACCCGCTGCGCCTTCAAATAGTAGGCATCGTAATAGCCGGCCGACAGCACATAGGTGCCGATCAGCACCCGGCGCTTGACCTCGGCGCCGAACCCGGCGGCACGGGTCAGCTCGTACATTTCGTCGAGGCTGTCGCCCTCAACCCGAAGGCCGAAGCGCACCCCGTCATAGCGCGCGAGGTTCGAGGATGCCTCGGCCGGGGCGATGATGTAATAGGCCGGCAAGGCGTATTTGGTGTGCGGCAGGCTGATCTCGACCGGCGCGGCGCCGGCGTCGCGCAGCCAGTCGATGCCCTCCTGCCACAGCGTTTCGATCTCGCCCGCCATGCCGTCGGCGCGATATTCGCGCGGAACGCCGACACGCAGGCCGCGCATGTCGCCGGTCAAGGCCGCTTCGTAATCCGGCACCGGCAGCGGCGCCGAGGTCGAGTCCCTGGGGTCGTGCCCGGCCATGGCGCCCAGCATGATCGCCGCATCGCGCACAGTGCGCGTCATCGGACCCGGATGGTCGAGCGAGGAGGCGTAGGCGACCACGCCCCAACGGGAGCAGCGGCCATAGGTCGGCTTCAACCCGACGATGCCGCAAAAGCTCGCCGGTTGACGGATCGAGCCGCCGGTGTCGGTGCCGGTCGCCGCCACCGCCGCGCGCGCCGCCACCGCTGCCGCCGAGCCGCCGGAGGAGCCGCCCGCGACCAGGGGCCGGTTGTCGCCCCGGCGGCGCCACGGGTTCTCGACCGGACCATAAAAGCTCGTCGTGCTCGACGATCCCATCGCGAATTCGTCGAGATTGGTCTTGCCGAGCATGACCGCGCCGGCCCGCCACAGCTTTTCGGTCACCGTCGCTTCGTAGGGCGGCCGAAAACCGTCGAGAATGTGCGAGGCGGCGGTCGTCGGCACATCCTTGGTGCAATAGAGGTCCTTGACCGCGATCGGGATGCCGTCGAGCGGCAGCGCCTCGCCGCGCGCGAGGCGCCGGTCGGCGGCCTGCGCCATGCGCTGCGCCGCCTCCGGTGTCTCGGTGATAAAGGCGTTCAACGGCCGCGCCGCTGCGACCGCAGCGATGTGCGCATCGGCCAATTCACGCGCGGAAAATTTCTTGCCGAGAAGCCCGTCACGCGCCTCGGCCAAGGCGAGCCCGGTCAGCCCGGCGCTCACTCGACGACTTTCGGCACGGCAAAGAACCCGTGCGCCGCGCGCGGCGCGTTGCCGAGGATCGCGTCGCGGCAGTCGCCGTCATCGACACGGTCCTCGCGCATCGCCGGCGCCGCCGCGGCGACGCTTGCGATCGGCGCCACACCGGCCGTGTCAAGCTCGTCGAGCTGCTCGACCCAGGTCAAGATCTGCGACAGGTCCGCCGCCAGCGCCTCGAGCTCGGCCTCGGAAAGCCTGATCCGCGCCAAGGCGGCGATGTGCGCGACGTCGGCCCGTTGCAACGCCATCCTTCGATCCATTAAGCCCAACCTACCGCTGCAAAATAGGCGATGCCCGGCCCCACTGCCAGCCGGCCCGCCATATTTCCGGGCGGCAATTCCGCTTTGCCGCAAAGGGGGAGCGACGGTTGCAATCGGGCGGAAGAACGCCATTCTGTTCGAAGGCCGCAAGATTCGCGAGACGAAGCGATGGAAATTTCCCTGATCGAGCCCGCTCCCGGCGCCGTCCCGATCACCGCTTTGGCCAAGGACCGGCTGCGGGCGTGGCTCGACGCGGCACCCGAGCGCGAGCGCAATTGGGTGCGCGCCGTGGGCTTTGCCGCCGAAGCCGGCAAGTTCGTGCTGGTGCCGGGCGAGGAGGGGGGCATCGGCCGCGTCCTGGCCGGGTTGGAGCAAGACGGCGGCGCGGCCGCGATGTGGGCGCTTTCCGGTCTCATCGAGGCTTTGCCGGAAGGGAGCTACCGGCTCGACCCGGTTCCCGGCGGCGCCGACCCGACGCGGTTGGCACTCGGCTGGGCGCTCGCCGGCTACGCCTTCACCCGCTATCGCGAGCACCCGGCCAAGGGTGCGGTGCTGGTCTGGCCGGAGGGCGCCGACCGGGGTCGCGCAAAGCGCCTCGCCCGCGCCGTCTTTCTCGCCCGCGACCTCGTCAACACCCCGGCCGGCGATATGGGCCCGGCCGAATTGGCGGAGGCGGCGGTAAAAGTCGCCGAGGCGGCCGGTGCCTGCCATCGGGTCATCGAAGGCGAGCAGCTCCTCGCCGAGAACTATCCGACGATCCACGCGGTCGGCCGCGCCAGCACGCGCGCACCCCGGCTTGTCGATATCGTCTGGGGCGATCCCGCGGCACCCAAAGTGACGCTCGTCGGCAAGGGGGTGTGCTTCGACACCGGCGGTCTCGATCTGAAGCCGGCCGGCGGCATGCGGCTGATGAAAAAGGACATGGCCGGCGCGGCGATCACGCTCGCCCTGGCGCAGGCGGTCATGGACGCCAACCTCCCGGTGCGGCTGCGGCTGCTGCTGCCTTGCGTCGAAAACTCGGTCTCGGGCAATGCGATGCGCCCGCTCGACATCGTGCGCACGCGGAAGGGGCTGACCGTCGAGATCGGCAACACCGACGCCGAGGGTAGGCTCGTCTTGTGCGACGCCTTGGCCGAGGCATCGACCGAAAACCCGGCGGTGCTGATCGACATGGCGACCTTGACCGGGGCGGCGCGGGTGGCGCTCGGCCCGGAATTGCCGGCGCTGTTCTGCAACGACGACGCGCTCGCCGCCGCGCTCCTCGACGCCGGCACGGCCGAGGAGGACCCACTCTGGCGCATGCCGCTCTGGCGTCCCTACCGCAAGATGCTCGACAGCAAGGCGGCCGACCTCAACAACGTCTCCGAGGGGCCCTATGCCGGCGCCATCACCGCCGCCCTTTATCTGCAGGAGTTTGTCGGCCCCGGCATCCCGTGGGCGCATCTCGACGTCATGGCCTGGAACCCGCAATCACGTCCCGGCCGCCCCGAAGGCGGCGAAGCCACCGCATTGCGCGCCCTCTACAACCACATCGCCCGCACCTTCGAATAAAGCCCTTCGATCAGCGCCCACGCCGAACCCGCGAGAGCCGAGAATTTGCGTCCCGTCTCGCTGGCGCCGGGTCATAGTAGCGGCAACCGGGGAAGGGACCGCTAGATGGCCGATCCGATCGAAGAGGCGCTGGCGCTGATCGAGTTCGGGCCGGACGGGCTGGTGCCGGCGATCGCTCAGCAGCACGATACCGGCGAGGTGCTGATGCTGGCGTGGATGAACCGTGCGGCGGTCAGGGCGAGCCTCGCCGAAGGCCGCGCCTGCTATTGGTCGCGCTCGCGCAACCGGCTGTGGCGCAAGGGCGAAACCTCGGGGCAGGTGCAGATGCTGCACGAATTGCGCCTCGATTGCGATGGCGACGCGCTTTTGCTGTTGGTCGAGCAGACCGGGGTGGCTTGCCACACCGGCCGGCGCAGCTGCTTTTTTCGCGCCTGGCGCGGCGGCGCCTGGGTGACGATCGCCGAGCCGCAGATTGCGCCGGAAGTGCTCTACCCGGAAAGCAGCTGATTTATTGCAATGGCGGGCAGGACAGGTGCGCCTGCATCTCCGCCATCATCGCCGCGTCGAACGGATGGTTCGCGCAGCTCTGGTTGTATTGGTTGACATGCGCGTTATAGCGGGCGACCGCCTGGTCGGCCTGTGCCACGACCGGCCCGGTCGATTGCTTATAGGCGGCGTCACGCTGGTCGAGCAGCGCCTTGTAGCGCGCAACAGAATCGGGGTTGTTGACCTGGACCGTCGGCCGCGCCTGCGACAGCTGGTTGTCGAGATCGGCGAGATGCTGGCGGATCGCCGCCAGCGCCTGGGTTTTGGCGTTCATGTCCGAAGACAATGCCGCGAGCCCCTGCTGCAGACAGAGGCAGGCGTTGACCGCGGCAGCCTCGCTCGGCGGCGGCATCTGCGCCTTTGCCGCACCGGCACCCGCCAACAACAATGCTCCTGCAACGACCCCGGCGCGCACGCCGATCGAGCCCTTCATAATTCGCTCCTTCGGTAATTGGCGGCCGATGACTATGCCCGGCGCGGCGACCGAGGCAAAGAGCGCGCTAATCGTGCGCGCCGAATTCGCCCGGTCCGGATGGCGGTGCGCGATCGGCCATGCTGCGCAGACAATCGGCGGCTTGGCGGCCCAGTTGCTCGCCCTTTTCCCATAGGCTGTCGCGCGCATCGGCGACCAGCTCCCGCTCGCCCCGGGTTGCCGGCAGCAAGAGCGCGGCGACCGCGCCGCAGGCGAGCCCGATCAGCCCGGCGGTCAGCGGATCGCCCTCGATGCGCTCGACCAGCCCGGCGCCGGCACGCTTGACCCGGCTACCCGCCGCCTCGGCGTCTTCGAGATAGCGGCCGGCGCGCTCCAACACCGCATCGCCGCCGTCGCGCAGCGTACTCCAAGCGCCTTGCGCCGCTTCGCTCGCCTTGCCGGCCCAGCCGTTGCCGCCGGTTGCGCCATCGGTCTTATTTTCGCCGAGGAGCCCGGTGTTTTCGGCCACCAGCCACAAGGCGCCGGCGCCAATCAGCGCAAGGGCAACCGGGTTTGCCCGGAATGCCGCGCCGAATCCGGTCACGGCCGGCTTGTCGGTATCGCTCATTCTGATCTCCTGCGGCGATGCGGTCACGGCAACTGGTCCTTGACCCACGCTTCGTCCTTGCCGAGCGAACGCAAGGTCCGCCGCGGCACCAATGCGCGGGCATTGAGGCGGCTTTTGGCGAAAAAGAGGGCCGCTGTTCCGATCAAAATCACAACGACGCCGACGATCAGGGCTGCGAGCCATGGCGCCAACACCGTCGCCAGGCCGAGAATCGCTGCAGCCAACAGCGCCAGCCAACCGCTGAAGGCGAGAACGCCGCCGATCGCCAGCGCCGCCCCGCCGGCGCCGAGACGTCCGAGCTTTTCGTCCAGCTCGGCCTTCAGCAGCGCCAGCTCCTGCCGGATCAGGGCAGCCGTTTCTTCGGCAAGCGCGCCAAGTAGCGCCGCAAACGAGCGATCGGCACTGCGCCCGCCAGCACCAAAGTCGGAGGTCGTAAAGTGGTCCTGGTCCATCACTGGACCTCGTGCGCAGCCGGGTCGGCCCGGACGGTTTCAACAAGCTCGCCGTTGCCGGTGCTGCTCGATACGGCCGCCGTGACTGTCTCGGTTTGGCGGGAAGCCGCCTCCTGCGCCATGCGGCCCGGCTCGGCTTCGGTCGAAGAGACCAGCATGCGACCGGCGATATAGCCGAGGGCTGCTGCGCCCAACATGAAAAGGCGCGGCTCCCGGCGCGCGAAACTCTCGGCATCGGCGAGAATGTCGTTCCAACGCCGATGACGGACCGCGTCGGCAAAACCATCGATCGTATCCGCGGTCCGGGCGGCGCAGCGGGCGCTGCGCACGCTGTTGCTGCCGCCAAGCGCCTGCGCCGCCGCACGCGCCGCAGCGGCAAAGCCCGCAATCTGCCCGGCTGCGCGACGACGCTCGTCCTCGGCGATCGAGAGCCCGGCGATGCGCGCCGCATCGATAAACTCATCGAGCATTGTGCGCGCCCGCTGCCAGCCGCGCTCCAGTCCGGGGGCGTCCGCTCTCGAATCGCTTGTGTCGGTCATCTGCCGTGCTCCCGCAAAGCCCCGCCCGTCGCCGGATGATAAAAAAGCCCGCCACAGAAACAACTCCGGCACACCGGAGTTCCGGCAGATAGCGCGCACAATCGGCTGTCGAACCATCGCCATAGTTTGGCGAATAATTGCCCCGTCGAGCGGGGGGAAAGGGTGAGCGACCGCATGATTCCGCCAGGCGCCGATGGCTGATCCGCGGTTGCGCGCCGATCCAGCCGACCGGCCGCGCGCGCCGCGTCAGCCGGCGCCGCGGCGCAAGCCCCCGCCGCGACCGCGCCGCCGCGCCACGCTCGTCCGGATCGCCATTTTGCTGCTGCTGTGGACGGTGATCCTCGGCGGCGGC
The DNA here is from genome assembly GCA_036404275.1 of Allostellaceae bacterium. Taxonomy (GTDB): domain Bacteria; phylum Pseudomonadota; class Alphaproteobacteria; order ATCC43930; family CGMCC-115725; genus AP-15. The sequence goes on along the minus strand of DASXAM010000004.1, from coordinate 4,962 downwards.
GCTCTCGGCTATTTTGCGCTGACCCTGCCCGACACCAGCGGCCTCGCCCGTTCCGCCCGCCGGCCCAGCGTGACGATCCTCGCCGCCGATGGCAGCCTGTTGGCGACCTATGGGGATCTGTTCGGGCAGCCGCTGACTCTGAAAGAAATGCCCCGTTATCTGCCGGAGGCGGTGATCGCCACCGAGGACCGTCGCTTTTACAGCCATTTCGGCATCGACCCGATCGGGCTCGTCCGCGCCGCGCTGGCCGACCTCTCGGCCGGTCACGTCGTCGAAGGCGGCAGCACGATCACCCAGCAATTGGCCAAGAATCTGTTTCTGACCCCGGAGCGCAGCCTCGGCCGCAAAATCCGCGAGACCTTGCTGGCGCTCTGGCTCGAGCACCGCTTCACCAAGGACCAGATCCTCGAAATCTATCTGAACCGGGTCTATCTCGGCGCCGGGACCTATGGCGTCGATGCTGCAGCGCATCGCTATTTCGGAAAATCGGCGCGCCATCTCGACCTTTATCAATGCGCGGTCATCGCCGGCCTCTTAAAGGCGCCGGCGCGGTTCAATCCGGCGCGCGACCGCGACCGGGCCGCGACACGCACTGCTCAGGTGCTCGCCAACATGGTCGATGCCGGGTTTATCGGCGAGGCCCAGGCCGAGATGGCCGAGCAGGAAGAGGGCTCGCTCGGCGCAGTCGAGGTCGCACGTCCGGGGGTGCGCTATTTTGCCGATTGGATCACCGACCGGCTCGCCGATTTCGCCGGCGCCGGCAGCCGCGACCTGATCGTGCAGACGACACTCGACCCGCGCATGCAGCAGATGGCCGAGGCCGCGATCGGTGATGCGCTCGCCCGCGACGGCGCCAAGGCGGCGGTGCGGGAAGGGGCGCTGGTGGCGATGTCGCCCGACGGCGCCGTGCGCGCCATGGTTGGCGGCGCCGATTACCGTGCCAGCCAGTTCAATCGCGCAACTCAGGCGCAGCGTCAGCCGGGCTCGTCGTTCAAGCCCTTTGTCTATGTCGCCGGGCTCGAAGCCGGGCTGAAGCCCTCGGACCATTTCGACGACGCGCCGATCCGAATCGGCGGCTGGCGGCCGCACGACTACCAGAACCATTATCGCGGCGATGTGACGATGGCCGAGGCGCTGGCGCAATCGATCAACACGGTCGCGGTGGAGGTGGCGCTGCGCGCCGGCATCGACAATGTCGTCCATGTCGCCCACCGGCTCGGCATCGCGTCGCCCTTGGTCCGCGACGCGACGATCGCGCTCGGCACCGATGAGGTGAATTTGCTTGAGCTGGTCTCGGCCTATGCGCCCTTCGCCAATGGCGGGATCGGCGTCTGGCCCTACGGCATCACCGAAATCCGCGACGCCGGCGGCAAGGTGTTGTTCCGGCGAGCCGGCTCCGGGCCGGGCCGGGTGCTGAGCCCCGAACTCGCCGGCGAAATGAACGACATGCTGAGCGGAGTCGTCGCCTCCGGCACCGGGCGTAGCGCCGCCTTGCCGCGGCCGGCGGCCGGCAAGACCGGCACCACCCAGGACTACCGCGACGCCTGGTTTATCGGCTACACCGCGCAGCTCGTCGCCGGCGTCTGGTTCGGCAACGACGACAACCGGCCGATGAACCGGGTGACCGGCGGCTCGCTGCCGGCCCGGACCTGGCGCCGGTTCATGCTGGCGGCGACCCAAGGGATGCCGGTGCGGCCGCTGCCGAGCGCACCGCCGCCGGCGCCGGCCCAGACCGCCGCGGCACCGCACGGTCTCTTCGACAATTTTTTTGGGCTGTTTGCTCCGTCTAGCCGCGAGTGACAACCGCGCCGCGACCGCCCCGCGGGCGTTGCCAGACGGCCGGACGGTTGTTATATCGCGGGGGTGAAGCCGCGGGACCGGACCCGCCGGCATGAATTGTCGCGTTTACGCATGAAAATCCTCGCCTGCAACAGCAATCGGCCGCTCGCCGAGGCGATCGCGGCCTATCTCGACCTGCCGTTGACCAACGCGAGCGTGCGCCGCTTTTCCGATATGGAGGTGTTTGTCGAGATCCTGGAGAACGTCCGCGGCGAAGATGTTTTTGTGATCCAATCGACCTCGTTCCCGGCGAACGACCACCTGATGGAGCTGCTGGTCGCGCTCGACGCCTTGAAGCGCAGCTCGGCCCGGCGGGTGACCGCGGTGCTGCCCTATTTCGGCTATGCCCGGCAGGACCGCAAATCGGCGCCGCGCACCCCGATCTCGGCCAAGCTCGTCGCCAACATGATCACCACCGCCGGCGCCGACCGGGTGCTGACCCTCGACCTGCACTCCGGGCAGATCCAGGGGTTTTTCGACATCCCGACCGACAATCTCTATGCCGCTCCGGTGCTGGTCAAGCACATCCAGGACAACCACGCGCACCACGACCTCGTCATCGTGGCGCCCGATGTCGGCGGTGTCTATCGCGCCCGTCATGTCGCCCGGCGGCTCGACGCCGATCTTGCGATCATCGACAAGCGCCGCGAACGGGCCGGCGTGTCGGAGGTCATGAACATCATCGGCGATGTCGCCGACCGCCGCGCGATCCTCGTCGACGACATCGTCGACAGCGCCGGCACGATGTGCAATGCCGCCGCAGCCCTGATCGACAGCGGTGCGTCGGCGGTCTATGCCTATGTCACCCACGGTGTCCTGTCGGGGGGTGCGGTGGCGCGGGTAGCGGCCTCGCCGATCGAGGCCTTGGTCATGACCGACAGCATCGTCGCCACCGAGCCGGTGCGCGCCGTCCGCAATATCCGCCAGATCACGATCGCGCCGCTGATCGCCGAGGCGATCCGCCGGATCAGCGAGGAGAGGTCGGTGTCGAGCCTGTTCGATTGACGCGCCGGCGGACCCGCGCCGCCGCGCCGCCGCGACCTCGACCGAAACAAAGAGACATATCAGGAGTTGTCATCGATGCCCGAGATTACCGCCCTCAGCGCCGAGCGGCGCGCCCAGGCCGGAAAAGGCCCCGCCCGCGCGACGCGCCGCATGGGCCGCGTCCCCGCGATCATCTATGGCGCCGGCCAAGAACCGCTGATGATCAGCCTCGAACCGCGCGAATTGTCGCGTGCGCTGGGCAAGCGCGGGTTTTTCGCCACCCTCGTCGATGTCACCGTCGAGGGCGCCACGCACCGCACCTTGCCGCGCGAGGTGCAATTGCACCCGGCGACCGACAAGCCGCTGCATGTCGATTTTATGCGCGTCGCCGCCAACAGCCGGGTCACCGTCGAGGTGCCCGTCGTTTTCGTCAACCACGAGATGTCGATCGGGCTGCGCCGCGGCGGCATCCTCAACATTGTCCGCCACGGCGTCTCGCTCAATTGTCCGGTCGATGGCATCCCCGATCATCTGACTGTCGATTTGAACGGGCTCGATATCGGCGACAGCGTCCATATCAGCGCTGTGGCGCTGCCGGCAGGCTGCCGGCCGACGATCACCGAGCGTGATTTCACGATCGCCAGCATCGCCGCTTCCTCCGCGGTGCGCGAAGAGGCGGCGACCGCGGCGGCAACCCCGGCCCCGGCGACTGCCCCGACCGGCGGCGAGCCCGCGCCGACGCCGGCGGCGCCGCCGGCCGCCTGAGCCGGCCGCTGCCGATGCGCCTTCTTGTCGGCCTCGGCAATCCCGGCACGCGCTACGCGAGAAACCGTCACAATGTCGGGTTTGTGGCGATCGACGCGATCGCCCGGCGCTATGGCCTGCCGGATTTCCGCAGCCGGTTCAAAGGCGAATTGGCCGAGGGGCCGATCGCCGGCGAGAAGCGCCTTCTCCTAAAGCCGCAGACCTTTATGAACGATTCCGGCGAGTCGGTGCTGTCCGCGGCGAGCTTTTACAAAATCCCGCCCGCCGAGATCGTTGTGATCCACGACGAGATCGACCTGCAGCCGGGAAAGCTCCGGGTCAAGCGCGGCGGCGGCAATGCCGGGCATAACGGATTGCGCTCGATCGACGCGCATTTGGGGCCGGATTACTGGCGGGTGCGGATCGGCGTCGGCCATCCCGGCGTCAAGCACCTGGTCCTGCCTTACGTGCTACAGAACTTTCCGGCCGATGAGATCAAGGAGTGGGTGGCGCCGCTGATCGACGCGATCGCAGAGATGATCCCGGTGCTGCTCGCCGGCGATGCGCCGGCCTTTATGAGCGAGGTGGCGCGCCGCTTCACGGCACCCGAGATCCCCGACCTCGCCAATTACGGTGACCCCTGATGGGGTTCAACTGCGGTATCGTCGGGCTGCCCAATGTCGGCAAATCGGCACTGTTCAACGCCTTGACCGCGACCCAGGCGGCCGAGGCGACAAAATACCCGTTCTCGACGCGCGAGGCCAATGTCGGCCGGGTCGCCGTCCCCGACGAACGGCTCGACATCTGCGCCAAGCTTGCCAAATCGCGGCGGATCGTGCCGACCCAGCTCGAATTTGTCGATATCGCCGGGCTGGTCCGCGGCGCCTCGAAGGGGCAGGGGCTCGGCAATCAGTTTCTCGGCCATCTGCGCGCGGTCGATGCGATCGCCCATATCGTGCGCTGCTTCGAGGACGAGAACGTCGTCCATGTCGACGGCTCGGTCGATCCGGTCCGCGATATCGAGACGGTTGAGACCGAATTGATGCTGGCCGATCTCGACAGCCTCGAACGGCGCGCGCTCGCCGCGCAAAAGCGCGCCCGCGGCGGCGACCGCGAAGCAAAGGCCCAGCTCGATCTGATCGAGCCGGCGCTCGCGGCACTGCGCGACGGTCGGCCGGCCCGGCTCGCCGAAATTGCCGCCGAGCGGCGGGGCGACTTGGCGGCCCTCCAGCTTTTGACCGCAAAGCCGGTCCTTTACATCGCCAATGTCGACGAGGCCGCGGCCGCTACCGGCAACGAGGCGAGCCGCCATGTCGCCGACTATGCCGCCGCGCAAGGGGCCGAAACCGTCGTGGTGTCGGCGGCGATCGAGGCCGAGCTGGCACTTCTTGCCGA
>DASXAM010000003.1:0-13842 GCA_036404275.1 Allostellaceae bacterium | reverse complement strand
CAAAACGGGCAATCGCAACGACATTTCTTGTCCTCGGCGCTCCCCCAAAGGTGGCGGCGACTATAACGGCGGCGGCCCTTGTGACAAGCGCGCTTGGCGCGGCGGCCGCGCCGGGTAAACTCGGGCAGCGATGAGCGGGAGCCTGCGCATGCGTATCGACAAGGTCGAAGCGATCCCGGTCGAGGTGCCGCTGAAAAAGGTCTTCTCCGGCAGCGGCTACCGCGTCGATTCCCGGTGCACGATCGTCACCCGCATCAGCACCGCGGGCGGGCTTGCGAGCGAGGTCTACAACGGCGACAACCGCGCGCATGGCCGCGCCATCGTTCGGATCGTCGAGGACGAATTGGCGCCCATGCTGATCGGTGAGAATGCGTCGCAGATCGAAAAATTGTGGGCGAAGATGTTTCCGCTTGCCCACCCGAACCGCGACCGCAAGCTCGTCATGGAGGCGATTGCCTGCGTCGATACCGCACTCTGGGATCTCCTCGGCAAATCGCTCGGCGTCAATGTTTCGACCCTGCTCGGCGGGTTTTGCGAGCGGCTGCCGATCATCGCCATCGCCGGCTATTACGAGGACGGCAAGACGCCGGCCGACCTCGCCCGTGAGATGGAATGGCTGCGCGGCCAAGGCATGGCCGGGTGCAAGGTCAAGGTCGGTGGCTTGTCGGCGGAAGCCGATGCCGAGCGCGTCGCTGCCTGCCGCGCCGGCGCCGGGCGCGATTTCATCCTCGCGGTCGACGCCAATCGCGGCTGGCCCACGCCCGAGGCGATAGAATTCGCCCGTCTCGTCGAGCCATACGACATCCGCTGGTTCGAGGAGCCCTGTCATTGGTACGACGAAGCCGCCGGCATGGCCGAGGTCCGCCGGCGGACGACGATCCCGGTCACCGCCGGACAAAGCGAGATCAGCGCCCATGGCGTGCGCCGGCTGATCGCGGCCGAGGCCGTCGATCTCGTCAATTTCGACGCCTCGGAAGCAGGCGGCATCACCGAATGGCGTCGCGTCGCAGCAATGTGCGCCGTCCACGGCATCGACATGGCGCATCACGAAGAGCCGCAAATCTCGGTGCAGATGCTGTCGGCGGTGCCGCACGGCACCTATGTCGAATGTTTTCCCGACCCGGAACGCGACCCCCTTTGGGCGGCGATGATCAAGAACCGCCCGCCGATAGAGGGCGGGATCATCGAGGTGCCGCAAGGGCCGGGCTTTGGCCTCGACCTCGATTGGGATTTGATCGCCCGCTACCGCCTCGACCGCTGACCCCGCAGGAGCTTTTTATGACCCGACCCTTCGAAGGCATTCGCATCATCGACATTACCCACGTGCTGGCCGGCCCGTTCGCCGCTTATCAGCTTGCCGTGCTCGGCGCCGATGTGATCAAGGTCGAGGACCCGACCGAGCCCGACCAGAGCCGCGGCACCGGCACCGACCGGACGCTGAACCGCCGGCATATCGGCACCTCGTTTCTGACCCAGGGGTCGAACAAACGCTCGATCACGCTCAACCTCAAGAGCGAGGAAGGCCGCGAGATCCTGAAGCGGCTCGTCGCCCGCGCCGATGTCATGGTCGAGAACTACCGGCCCGGCGCGTTCGATAAGCTCGGGCTCGGCTACGCGGCGATGAGCGCGCTCAACCCGCGCCTCGTTTATTGCTCGATCTCCGCCTTTGGCCAGGACGGGCCGCGCCGCGAGCAGACCGCCTACGATCATGTGATTCAGGCGACCTCGGGGCTGATGGCGATGACCGGCACCGAGGAGGTCAACCCGATCAAGATCGGCGCCCCGGCGGTCGATTACGCGACCGGCACGATGGGCGCCTTTGCGCTCGCCAGCGCGCTCTTTCAGCGCGAGCGAACCGGCAAGGGGCAATACATCGACCTCGCGATGGTCGGGGTGGCGATGATGCTGATGGGCTCGCACCTGACCGGCTATATGCGCAACGGCGCCGAGCCCAAGCCGCACGGCAACAAGCAGCCTTTCGCCACCAATAGCTGCTACGAGGCAAAGGACGGGCTGCTGATGATCGGCGCCAGCAATCTCGGCCAGCAGCGCCGGCTGTGGACCGTGCTCGAACGCCCCGACATGATCAAGAGCGACAACGAGGCGCGCGAAGCCGACCGAGCCCGCGAAGCGGCGGTGCTCGCCCAAATCATCAAGACCCGCACCGCCGACGAATGGGAGGTCTATCTACAGGCCCGCCACGTCCCGGCAGCGCGGGTGCGCCGGATGGCCGAAGCCGTCGCCGACCCGCATTTCGCAAGCCGCGGGGTCTTTCACCACTACAGCTCCGCGCCGGGTGTCGATGGCGGTTTCGGCGTCCCGCTCGCCGCCTTCAAATTCGCCCATGGCGGCCCCAGCATCGAAACCCCGCCCCCCGAATTCGGCGCCGACACCGACGCAGTGCTGAGCGAGCACGGCTATGAGACAGCCGAGATCGCCCAATTCCGCCGTACCGGCGTGATTAGCTGAGGAAGCTGCTCGGCCGCAATCTCAGCGGCGCATAGTCCCCCCGGCACGCGCAATCACGCTCGCCCTGTTGCGGAAATTGAGAAGTCGCACCACCGACTGACGATGACTTGCGCTGCCTCCTCGTAATCGGCATTGCTGGGCGCAACGCGATTGACGTGGCGGCCGGAGTGAGCTTAGCCATCAGGCTCAGCGGTCCTGTAGGCGCCTGAGTCAGCGTTGCGGGGATGGGCCCCATGAACCTGCTGCTGGGTCATCCCGAAGATCCTTGCTGTGCCGGCGTCCGCGCCCGGCTCGAGGACCACGGTCTTCCCGTGCGCATCGTCGCTGCACCGCTGGCGCCGCCGGCAAAGTTCACGTGGCGCCTTAACGCCTCCGGTCTCGCAAGCAGCCTCTATCCTGACACCCCCGACACCGAGATCAACGGCGTTCTCGTACGTGACACCGGCTGGCTTGAGCCCGATGGCTGGGATGCAGCCGACCACGCCTATATGCAAGCCGAACTTCGCGCCGTGACCCTCGCTTGGCTCGCCGGCCTTGCCTGCCCGGTCATCAACCGACCGGACGCCGCGCTCTGGTACCGACCGGACGCCTCCCTCCTCTCCTGGCGCAGGCTCCTGCGCCGCTGCGGCCTGCCGCTGCCCGAGGTCGTCGTCACCAGCGACCCGGCCGAGGCCCGCGCCTTCCGCCACCGTCTGGCCAAGGGCGGTGTGCCGGGTGCCGTCTATACGCCGCTGACAGGACCCCCCGCGGGCTATCTCCTGGCTGACAACGAGGCGTGGGAGCGCCTCGCCAAATTGCAGGTGCGGGCACCGGTCTGCCTTACCGAACCGCACGGCGCTGCTGCGCTCGCCTGCATCGTCGGCAATGCGGTGATCTGGGACCGCGCGCCGCCGCCAGAGGCGGTCGCCCTCGAACCCGCGCTGTTGCGGTTTACCACTGCGGCGCACCTCTCCTTTGTCGAGATCGCCCTCGCCCCGGTCCGCCGCGGTCTCGCGGTGGTTCTGGTCAACACGCTGCCGCGGCTCGAGCACTTTGCCTTGCCCGCCCGCGACGGCATCTTCGACGCCCTCGTCACGCTCCTTACAGCGGAAAACGCGGCCGTCGCTCCGGCTGCGGCGGTGCTGTCATGATCCTGATCTGCGGCAGCCTTGCCGACGGCGTGACCGAGCTGGTCTGTTCGCGACTGCAGGGTTGCGGCTACCCCTACCGCCTGCTTGACCTCGCTCGCTTCCCAGAAGATTACCGAGTCTCCTGGCATTGGACCGAGGGCGGTCCGGAGGGATGGATCGCCACGGCGGATTGGCGCCTCGATCTCGACGCGATCAGCGGCGTCTACGCCCGCTTCCTGGGGCCCGAGGATCGCCCGCAGCCGCCCGGCCTCGAGCCCGCCGACGCGGCGGCGCTCCGGGCCGAGGGCGACTCGAGTCTGACGGCACTCCTCGAGGACCTCGAATGCCCAGTGGTCAACCGCATCGGCGGCGGGCTCTCGAACAATTCCAAGCCGTACCAGACGCTCCTTATCAACCGCGCCGGCCTGAGCGTGCCACCAACGCTCGTCACCAACGATCCCGCCGCGGCCCGCGCCTTCCATGCCGAGCACGGAGAGGTGATCTACAAGTCGGCCAGTGGCGTTCGCTCGATTGTCCGCCGGGTCGGCCCAGACCAATTCGCGCGCCTCGAACTGCTGCGCGACGGGCCGGCGCAATTCCAAGCGTTCGTTCCCGGCCACAACGTCCGCGTGCACACCGTCGGCGAGCGAGTTTTCGCCACCCGGATCGAGTCCGAGGCGGTGGACTACCGCTATGCCCACCTCGAGGGCCTAACCGCCAGGCTCGAGCCGGTCGCCCTGCCGCCGGCATTGGAAGCGGCTTGCCTGGGGCTGGCGCACGCATTCGATCTCCTATTCGCCGGAATCGATCTCAAGGAAACGCCCGAGGGTGAGTTTTTTTGCTTCGAGGTCAATCCCTGCCCCGGCTTCCTCTACTACGAGCGCCAAACGGGGCAGCCGATCAGCACGGCACTCGCCGAGCTGCTGCACGGCTCGGCCCGTCAACCACCGCGGGCGGCAATACTCCACCCGGGTTCCGCCCACCCCGATCTCAGTTAACCCAAGGAGGCACGACAATGGCCGACAACCACACCGATGAGCCCGGCAAGAAGCCGTTCGTTGCGCAGGCCGACCGCCCGGAGGTCCGGCTTAAGTCCGACACTCCGATCAGAGAGCTCACGGTGCGGGATCTCGCCACCATCCTTGGTCAGCTTGGCACCCGCAAGGACTTCTGGGACGGCAAGGACTGGCAGAAGGACGATTTCGACGGCCAGAACAAACCCTGGAAGGAGGGGAAGGAGTTCAAGGACGGCAAGGAGGTGAAAGACAAGGATAAGGAAAAGGACATCAAGGAGTTCAAGGATGGCAAAGAGAAGCGCGAGGTCAAGGAGCTGAAGGCGGAGAAGCTCGAGCTCGACGCCGTCGTCTTTGACCCGTTTTCACAGCCCGACCCGCGCATCGAGCAGGTGATCCGCGCGCTCTCCGGCCTGTCGGCCAAAGTCGATCAGCTTGCCGATCAGATTGAGGCGCTAAAAAAGGGCAAGAGTTAAAGGTTCCACTGTGAGACGTTCTAACGATATTGGGCAGGAAGCTGCAAGCTTTTCGAAGTCGCGCTTAGTCTGCTTACCGGCGCCGTTGGGAACGGCGATCGGCCCGCCGATCGACGGGCGAAACCGCCTACAACACTGCGGCGGCGAGAGGCCGCCGCATCAGCACTGGTTCATGTCACCCCCGCCGCTGAAATCGCTGCCGCCGCTGAAGTCCTGGTCTGAGCTGAAGTCCTGGTCGCCGCCGCCGCTGTAATCGGCGCTGGAAAAGTCCTGGTCGCCGCCGGCGCCGCCGTAATCGGCACTGGAGACATCCTGGTCGCCGCCGGCGCCGCTGCCGCCCCAGGCGTCGGTGTTCTGGCCGCCCTGGTCGCCATAATAGTTGTTGACCACGGTTTCGCCGAGGCCGGGGGTCATGCCCCCCTGCCCGCCGAGGATGCCGGCGCTGGCGCTGCGCCCGAACAGCGATTCGATACCTTGGAACAAAAGTGCGCCGCCGGCGATGCCGGCCGCGGTCGCCGCCGCCGAGCGTAGGAAGCCGCCGCCCCCGCCCATGCCGCCGCCCATAAAGCCGCCGCCTGGCGGCTGGCCGTAGCCTGGCTGGTAACCCGGCTGCGGTTGCGCATAAGGCTGGCCGTAGGGCTGCGCCGGCGGGGCGGCAGCGACCTGCGGCGCGCGCGACCATGGGCCGGCCGGGGGCACGCTTGCGGCCGCCGGCGGGGCGGGCGGCGGCGCCGGCTGGCGCGAGCCGAACAGGCCGCCCAAAAAGCTCGTCGCCGCCGGCTTTGCCGCCTGTTGCGCATCGGCGAGTTGTTGCTGCAATTCGGCGATCTGGTTCTGCGCGTTGTGCAGGCTCAGATCCTGGATCAGCACGGTCTGCGCGAGGAAATAGGGCGCATCCGGCTGTTCCCGCATCGCCTGGCGGATCAGCGCGTCGGCCTCGGGGTCTTTGGGCTGACTCGCCGTGCTCTTGAGCCGGGCGAGCAGTGTCGTCAGCAGGTCTCGTTCCTGGGCTTCCATGGTTGCCTTCCACAGCGGGAAAAGCGGGTGCTCCTCGAGTGACGAGCATCGGCGCCGCGGCGCCGCGCTAGATGTGGGGAGCGGCGGGGAGCGGTCAATGACCGGCAAAACCGCCGTCAGCCGACCTGCGCGCCCATCGCGAGAAACTTTTCGCGGCGCTGGGCGCGCAAGCGGCCGCCGTCGAGGCCCAAAAGCGGCTGCAGGGCCGCAAAAATCGCTTCCCCCAACGCCTCGACCGTAATTGTCGGCTGCCGGTGGGCGCCGCCAAGCGGCTCCGGAACGATCCGATCGACAATGCCGAAGCGCCGCAAATCCTGCGCCGTCAGGCGTAAGGCTTCGGCCGCCTCGGCGGCATGTCCGGCGTCGCGCCACAGGATCGAGGCGCAGCCCTCGGGCGAGATCACCGAATAGACCGCATGCTCAAGCATCAGCACCGTGTTGCCAGCGGCGAGCGCCACCGCTCCGCCCGAGCCGCCTTCGCCGATGATCGCGGCGACGAGCGGCACCTCGATGTCGAGGCAGGTTTCGATCGACCGGGCGATCGCTTCGGCCTGGCCGCGCGCCTCGGCATCGATTCCGGGATAGGCGCCCGAGGTATCGACAAAGGTCAGGACCGGCAAGCCGAAGCGTGCCGCGAGACGCATCAGCCGAGCCGCCTTGCGGTAGCCTTCGGGCCGCGCCATGCCGAAATTGCGCTCGAGGCGCGACTGCGTGTCGGCCCCCTTCTCGGTGCCGAGCACGACGACGCTTTGCCCGCGAAAGCGGCCGATGCCGCCGACGATCGCCTTGTCCTCGCCAAAGACGCGGTCGCCGGCGAGCGGCAGGAAATCGGTGATCAACCCACCGATAAAGTCAAGAGCGTGCGGCCGGTCCGGGTGGCGGGCGACCTGCACCTTTTGCCACGGGGTGAGCCGCGCATAGGTCTGGCGCAGCAGGCGGTCGACCGAGCTTTCGAGGCGCCCGACCTCGTCGGCAATGTTCAATTCGCCTGTGGTCGAGAGCCTGCGCAATTCCTCGATTTTGCTTTCGAGCTCGGCGATCGGCCGCTCGAAATCGAGAAAATGGCGGTTCATTTGCACCGGGCGAGCGGGTGTACGGTTTCGACGAGACGGCGCAGCCGGTCGCTCAGCACATGCGTGTAGATCTGCGTCGTTGCGATGCCGGCATGTCCCAGCATCTGCTGCACGCTGCGCAGATCGGCGCCATGGTCGAGCAGATGGCTGGCAAAGGCGTGGCGCAATACATGCGGCGACAAACGGGCGGGGTCGAGACCGGCTTCGATCGCCAGCTCCTTCAGCAACTGGCCGCAGCGCTGGCGAGTCAGATGCCCCTCCTTGCCATGCGACGGAAAGAGCCAACGCGACGGCTCGCCTCCCGGCAAAAAATGGTCGCGGCAATCGAGATAGGCGGCGAGTGCCGCCCGTCCGGCTTCGCCGAGCGGCACCACGCGCTCGCGTCCGCCCTTGCCGCGCACGACCAGAAAACGCGGGGCGCGCCGGGCGGCGGCGAGCGGCAAGCCCAGCAGTTCGGAAATGCGCATGCCCGTCGCATAGAGGAGCTCGACGATGGAGACGAGGCGCGTGCCCTCGGCACCTGGCCGCGCGCGGGCAGCCTCGATCAGCGCTCTGATCTCGGCTTCGGACAAAAGCTTGGGCAGGGGCCGGCCGAGGCGCGGCGTGTCGAGGCCGGCCGAGGGATCGTCCTTGCGGATGCCGTCGATCACCAGAAATTTGTAAAGCTGGCGGATTGCCGAGAGCCGGCGCGCCAGGGTGCGCGGCGCCAGCTGCGCCGTCGCGGCGGCCGAAAGATAGGCGTGGAGTGAGGCTTCGTCGGCGGCTTCGAAGGCGAGGCCACGCGCCGACAAAAAGGCTGCGAGGTCGAGGAGATCCGTGCGGTAGGCGAGAAGGGTCGGTTGCGCGGCACCGCGCTCCGCAGCCAACATTTCGAGAAACGCCTCGAGATGGCGGGCGACCGGGACAAGCTTGCGGTGCGGCCGCATGGTCTGGACCGTCACTTGGGAAAGCGCGAGTCGGGCAGCACTTTTTCGACCGGGGCCGAAGGGGCGGGCGGGTTCCATAACGCCAAAAACGCAGCGCCGCCGAGCGCCGCCAAAACAATGATGACGACGAACCCTATGGTCAGCTTTCCCATCCCGCGGCTCGCATGTCCCCCGTGGCGACTCTTCCGGCCCGACCGGCGTCCACCCGATCCCCCGATATCGGCCCGCGCCGATTGACGAGCGGGCGGCACGATATGCTAGTACGCTCTCGGCGCGGCGGGAAAAAGAGCGCCGGCGCCGAGAGGGTCGAGGGTGGAGTTCGGTTCGACGGCAATCGGGCGGCGTGCGGCGCCGCTGCGGCGGTTTGTCCCGCAGCGCGCGATTGTGCTCGTCGGCCTGATGGGCGCCGGCAAGACCAAGATCGGGCGCCGGGTCGCGACGCGCCTCGACTTGCCGTTTTTCGATTCGGACGATGAGATCGAAGCCGCCGCCGGCGAGACGATCGAAGAGATTTTTGCCAATCGCGGCGAGTCGGTGTTTCGTGCCGGCGAGCGCCGCGTCATCGCCCGGCTGTTGACTGGGCCGGTACATGTGCTGGCGACCGGCGGCGGCGCTTTTATGGACCCGGCGACGCGCGCGCTGATCGCCCGGCGCGGCGTTTCGGTGTGGCTGCGCGCCGAGCTAGACATCCTGGCGGCGCGGGTCGCGCGCCGAACCGACCGGCCGCTGCTCAAGGGCGGCGACCCGCGGACGATCCTCGGCGAGCTGATCGCGCGGCGCTACCCGATCTATGCCGCAGCCGAGCTCGTCATCGACAGCGGCGAGGGGAGCGTCGAATCGACCGCGGCGCGAGTCATCGCGGCGCTCGCCGCGTGCCCGCTCGCCGCCGAGCCGGCGCCGCAGGAGATTGCCTCATGACAACCGGGACCGAGCGGCTGCGCGTGGCGCTCGGCGAGCGCGCTTACGACATCGTCATCGGGCCGGGGCTGATCGACAGCGCCGGCGGCGAGATTTTGCCGCTGATGCGCCGGCGCCATGCGGTCGTCGTCACCGACGAGACTGTCGCCGCGCACTGGCTGGCACCGTTGCGCGACGGCCTCGTCGCGGCCGGGATCGCGCAGCATACGGTCGTTCTGCCGCCGGGCGAGGAGAGCAAGGACCTCGCGCATTTCGGGCGCCTCGCCGAGGAGATTTTGGGCTGCGGCATCGAGCGCGGCTCGATGCTGGTGGCATTGGGCGGCGGCGTGGTCGGCGATCTGACCGGTTTTGCCGCGGCGACCTTGCTGCGCGGCATCGATTTTGTGCAGGTCCCGACGACCTTGCTGGCCCAGGTCGACAGCTCGGTCGGCGGCAAGACCGCGGTCAATGCCGGGCACGGCAAGAATTTGATCGGGGCCTTTTATCAGCCGCGCCTCGTCCTCGCCGATACCGGCGCGCTGGCGACCCTGCCGCGCCGTGAGCTCTTGGCCGGTTATGCCGAGACCGTCAAATACGGCCTCATTCGCGACGCCGAATTTTTTGCCTGGTGCGAGCGGCAGGGGAATGCGCTCTGCGCGCTCGAGCCCGAGCCGCTGCGCCATGCCGTGGTGACGAGCTGCCGGATGAAGGCAGACATCGTCGCCACCGACGAGCGCGAAGAGGGCGACCGGGCGCTCCTCAATTTCGGCCATACCTTCGGCCACGCGCTCGAAACCGAAACCGGGTTTTCGAGCCGGCTATTGCATGGCGAGGCGGTGGCGCTCGGCATGGTGCTGGCCTTCGACTTCGCCACGCGCCTCGGGCTCGCCCCGGCCGCGGACAGCGAACGCGTGCGCCGCCATTTCGCCGCGACCGGCCTGCCGACGCGCCTCGCCGATATTGGGCTCGCCGGCATCCCCGCCGACCGCCTCCTCGCCCATATGGCCAAGGACAAAAAAGTCCGGGACGGCCGGATCACCCTGATCCTGCCCCGCCGGATCGGCGACGCCTTCATCGTGAAAGACGCGCCAACCGATCGATTGCGCGAGTTCCTCGACGAAATCGGCTAGCTGCCTCTGTCCTCCTCCGGCGACAGGGTGGTCAGGGAGAGGGCGTGGATTTGGGTGGCGAGCTCGTCGGCGAGGGTCTGGTAGACGAGGCGCTGGCGGGCGACGCGGCTGTGGCCGGCAAAGGCGCCCGAGACGATGGTGACGGCGAAATGCGTCTCGCCTTCCGGCCGGGCACCCTCGTGCCCGATATGGCGGTGCGACTCGTCGTCGATGACGAGCCGGGTCGGGTGAAAGCGCGTGGTGAGCTTTTCGCGGATCGTGTCCACCATCGGCATGGCGGTCACCCGTGCGGCCAGTCGCGGCGGATCGGGTCTTTTCCGTCCCAGCCGATTGCGGCTTCGCGCACGGCGTCGAAGATGCGCCGCCGAGTCGGCGTCAGCTCGGCCATCTCGATGACCGTGCCGGAATGGCCCTCATTGGCGAAATAGACAAAGGGCCCGCGCGGGCTTTCGCCGTGCTGACCGATGGTCCAACCGGCTTGCAATGCGCGGTCGAGGAGCTCGTGGTAGTTCTCGGGCCAGCTCGACCAATGCTGCAACCCCTCGTGCCCAGCGGCGAGAAAATCGCGATACATCGAGGGCGTGTCGTCGCGCTGCTCGATCAATTCGAGTTGCACATCGCCCGAATTGGCAAGTGCGATCGTCAGGTGAATGTCGGGATAGGCCCGCTCCTTGTACCAAAACCCGTCGAGTGGCAACCTTTCGGCGAGAAACCACGGGCCGACCCCGCAGACCTCGACCCAATGGTGCATTGCCTTATCGATGTCGCGCACGACAATCCCCATCTGCCCCAACGGCCCGAAAAACCGGCTCATGGTCCCTCCGTCACAGCCCCAGCACGGCCTTGGTCAGAATGTTCTTCTGGATCTCGTTGGTGCCGCCATAGATCGAGGCCGCGCGCAAAAAGAGATAGCTCTTGGTCGCTTCGGCCGCCCAGGCCGGCCCGAGCTCGGGCTCGTTCGAGAGCGCTTCCAATTCCTGCGCCCAGTCCGGCATGGCGAGCGGGCCGCCGACATCCATCGCCAATTCGGTCGTCGCCTGCAATAATTCTGTGCCCTTGATCTTCAATGCCGAGGACAGCGGGTCGGGCTTCCCCGCCTCGCTTTTGGCGTAGGCGGACACCACCCGGTATTGGGTGATTTCGAGCGCCTTCATATCGACTTCGAGCTGGGCGACGCGCTGGCGGAACGCCGGGTCCTCGATCAACGGCTTGCCGCCGGCGCGCATCTCATGCGCCATTTCCTTGGCGAATTTGACACGCTCCTTCGATTTCCCGAGGCGGGCGATGCCGGTCCGCTCATGGCCGAGCAGATATTTGGCGACGTCCCAGCCGCGGTTTTCCTCGTAGACCAAATTCTCGACCGGCACCCGCACATCGTCGAAGAATACTTCGTTCAAGTGATGGCTGCCGTCGATCGAGATGATCGGCCGCACCGTGATGCCGGGCGTCTTCATGTCGATCAGCAGAAACGAAATGCCCTCCTGCCGCTTTTGGGCGGCAACATCGGTGCGCACCAGGCAAAAGCACCAATCGGCGTGGTGCGCGGTCGAGGTCCAGATTTTCTGGCCGTTGACGACGTAATGGTTGCCGTCGCGCTTGGCGGCGGTCTTCAGCGAGGCGAGGTCGGAGCCGGCGCCGGGCTCGGAAAAGCCCTGGCACCACCAATCGTCGATATTGGCGGCGCGCGGCAGAAAGCGGCGCTTTTGCGCCTCGGTGCCAAACTGGATCAAGACCGGGCCGATCATCGTGATGTTGAACGACGACACCTCGGGCGCGGGTGCGAGCTGGTTTTCTTCGAGAAAGATCATGCGCTCGACCGGGCTCCAGCCCGGCCCGCCATATTCCTTGGGCCAATTGAAGGCAGCCCAATGGCGTTCATTGAGGATGCGTTGCCAGCGCACCGTATCCTCCTTGCGCGGGGCATAGCCGAGCCGCATCCGCTCGCGGATGTCGTCGGGCAAATGGTCGCGAATAAAGCCGCGCAATTCGTCGCGAAATGCGATCTCGCTTTCGGAAAAGCGCAGATCCATTGCCCCCTCCTCAATGCGCGGTGCGGCGGATCAGCCCGGCCCAGCGGTCGAGTACCGGAAGGATTTGGTCCTTTCCCTCCGACGGCAGCATGACGACGGCACGCACGATGCCGAGATCACGCCAGCGGGCGAGCTCTTTCTCATCCTCGGGCGGGTTGAACATCGTCACCGGCAGCGGGTCGCGCCCGGCGTCGCGCGCCATCTGGCGGAATTGTGCCAGCGCGTCCATCGGGTTCGAGCCGGGCCGACCGCCGATCGGGCACCAGCCGTCGCCATAGCGGACGGCACGCCGCGCCGCCTGGGGGAAAGCGCCGCCGACCAGGATCGGCGGATGCGGTTTCTGTACCGGCTTCGGCCAGGCCATCATCGGGTCGAAATTCACCATGTCGCCGTGATATTCGGCTTTGTCCTTGGTCCAGATCTCCTTCATCGCCTCGATCCGCTCGCGCATCAGCTTGAAGCGGCTTTTGTACTCGGTGCCGTGATTTTCCATCTCGTCCTGGTTCCAGCCGCCGCCGACGCCGAACAGAAACCGGCCGTTCGACACCTGGTCGAGCGAGGCGACGAGCTTGGCGGTCTGGATCGGGTCGCGCTGCTGCACCAGGCACACGCCGGTCGCGACCTTGAGCTTTGTCGTGGCAAGCGCGGCGGCGGTCAGGCTGACAAACGGGTCCATCGCCTCGGCATAGCGCTTGGGCAATTCCCCGCCGCCCGGGAACGGCGTCTTGCGCGAAACTGGGATGTGCGAATGCTCGGGCGCCCACACCGACTCGAAGCCGCGCTCTTCGAGCGCCTTGGCGAGATCCATCGCCGAGATCGCATAATCGGTAAAAAACATCAGCGCGCCGAAATCCATGGTCGTCCCCACTCGCAAAATGATTTTCCGTTACACAGCTTAGCCACGATCCGCCGCGCGAGGCCAGCATTGCGCTCCAGGCCGATCTCGGCTCGCGCAACCCCAAGTTGGTTCACCTTCCGCAGCATGGCTGCTTCTACAGCAGATCAGCAACCAGGTTTCGCTCCGAGGTAGCGGACAGCTTGCGGGCGCGGCCGCAATTAGTCCGGGCTTCGGCATTCATTCTGGCGCCCTTTCGCCGGCGGTATTGTCGTCTTGCATAGCATAGGCGTGCGGCAATTTTATGGTTGCCGCGAAGTCGGCTATGCGGTTCCGGGTCGCCTGCATGCCGGCTCCGGTTGCCGGGCCTGGACCACGATAAAGGCCGCGCCGTCGGCGAAATCGGCATCGGCAAGCATCGCATCGAAAGACGCCGGCGCCGGAATCGGCTCGCCCACCGCTCGCATCTCCGCGATACGCCTTCGAGCGCTTCGATAGCCGTGAGCTTGGCCTCTTCGGAGGTGCCCCCGGCGGTGATGCAGCCGGGGAAGTCGGGGAAGCTCATCCGGAAATCGCTTTTCGGGTCTTTGTGGATGACCGCGATGTATTTCATGATCGGGATTTCAGTCGCAAACCGCTTTGCCGTTCGATCGAGCGCAATGTGCCGGGCGCCGCGCCGCGGCGAGGGTGCAGCACAGTCACCGGTCCGGGCCTGTCCGGGTGATGGAACTCAAATGGTCGGCGGTAGCTGCGGCAGAAGTGCGGGTAGCGATACGGATCGTGGCAGGCGATAGGTATGCTGGGCGGCATGAGCGACGGTGTGCCATTCGAGAGACCCGGGGTTCGCGGATTTTTGCATCGGCCGGC
>DASXAM010000002.1:0-10201 GCA_036404275.1 Allostellaceae bacterium | reverse complement strand
CCCATTCATAGCCGAACCGCTCCGGCGATCCGCCGAGATCGCCTTTTGCCGCAACGCTCATGCCGCCCGAGCCAAATGCCGGCCTCGTCGCCGATCGGCGACGGCGAACAAGATGTAAAGCGCCCACAATTTTTTGCCGTGATCGGCCCGGCCGCTCTCGTGCTCGCGCCACAGCGCTTCGATCGTGTCGCGCCGGAACCATCCGGCGACGGGATTGGCCGCCGACATCAGCACGTCGCGGCAGCGGTCGTGGAACAACGTCCTGAGGAGGGCGCCGATCGGCACGGCAAACCCATGCTTTTTGCGATGGATGACGGCTTCGGGCAAATAGCGGCGGGCGAGCCGCTTGAGGATGTATTTCTTGACGCCATGGCGCAGCTTCAATTCCAGCGGCAGGCCGCAGGCGTATTCCGCGACGGCGCGGCCGAGAAACGGGGCACGCATTTCGAGGCTATTGAGCATCGAGGCGCGATCGGTTTTGGTCAGGATGTCCTCGGGCAGGTAGGTCGTCAGCATCTGGTAGGCGAGACGCTCCACCGCGCCGACATCGCCGGCTTCGGCGGCGCGCCTGTCGATCGGAGCAAAGCCGTCGTCGAGCATTGCTTCCGGCGAGACCGCCTGAGGTTGCCACAGGGTGGCCATCCGCGCCGGCCCGAACGGCGCCATCCACAGAAACGATTGCCGCGCCGGGGCGGCGCCGAAGCCCTGGGCCATTTGGCTCGCGAGAAAGCGGCGGTTCATGTAGCCGTCGTCGCCGGGAAGCGCCGCCATCAGCCGCGCGGCCGGCGCGGCGAGCGCGGCGGGAAAGAGCCGCATCAGCGCGGCGAAGCGCTGCACCGCGAAATTCGGATAGCCGAGAAAGAACTCGTCGGCGCCGTCGCCGCCGAGCGCCACTGTCATCATCTGGCGCGCCGCCCGGCAGACGAGCCAGCTTGGCAGCAGCGACGAATCGGCGAGCGGCTCGCCGAGCTTTTCGCCGACCGCCGCGAACGCGGCGTCGAGGTCGCGATCGTCGAGATCAACGATTTCATGACGCAAGCCGAGATGACGGGCGACCTCGGCCGCGTGCGGCGTCTCGTCGAAACCCTGTCGGCCGATGCGCACCGTGAAAGCGGTAAGGCCGGGGGCGGCGCGCGCGGCGATTGCCGCAATCAGGCTCGAATCGAGCCCGCCCGACAAAAAGACGCCGAGCGGCACATCGGCGACGACGCGGTCGCGCACCGATGCCGAAAGGAGCGCGTCGAGCCGTTCGACCGCTTCGGCCTCGCTCGGCCAAACGGTGCGATTCGGCAGCGGCGGGCGCCAATAGCGCTCGACCGTCATGCCGCGCTCGGTCGCGGTCAGCATCGTGCCGGGCTCGAGCTTGACGATCCCCTGCCAGCCCGAGGCCGTGCCCGGCAAATATTCGAACAGCAGAAAACGATAGGCGGCCTGGCGGTCGGGCTCCGTCCCGGCGAAAGCGGGATGGCAGAAGAGCGCCGGCGCCTCAGAGGCGAAGACAAGGCCGCGCAGTGTCCGGCCGTAATAAAGCGGCTTTTCGCCAAAGCGGTCGCGCACGAGATAGAGCGCGCCGCTGGCGCCGTCGCGATAGGCAAAGGCGAACATGCCGTCGATCCGGTCGAGGGCGCGGCGGATGCCGTCGCGGCGTATCAGCTGGAACAAGATTTCGGTGTCGGAGCGGTCGCGCAACGCCACACCGGCGCGGCCCAGCTCGGCGGCGATCGTCCGGTAGCCGTAGATTTCGCCGTTGAACACCAGCGCATCGCCGGTTGCGGGATCGACCCGCGGCTGCGCGCCGCCGGCGCGGTCGATGATCGCGAGCCGCGTATGACCGAGTGCGATGCGCTGATCGACATAGACGCCGCTGGCGTCCGGCCCGCGATGACCGAGTGCCGCGTTCATCGCGGCGAGGATCGCGTGCGCGCCGGGGGCCGGGTCGGTAAACCCGGCGATGCCGCACATCAGGCTACCACTTGCGCGCCAGCGCCAGCGGACGCACCACGGCCGAATATTGCACCACTCGCGCGATTTTGTAGGGCGGCTTGCCGCGGGCTTCGAAATAAATCCGCGCCTGCACCTCGGCGATGATGCCGAGAAGGATGAAGAGCACGCCGGACAGCCCAATTGTCGCGGCGACGAGCGGCAGCGGTGTCTGGACCAAGGTGATCCCTTGCCCAAATTTGAGCGCCAGCGCCCAAGAGAACGTCAGAAACGACAGAAGCCAAAACAAGAGGCCGAGCTTGCCAAAAAACTGCATCGGCCGGTCAAACGCCCGTCCGATGAAATAGAGGATCACGAGATCGAGCGCGACCCGGAGAATTCGGCCAAAGCCGTATTTCGACCGGCCGTTCCGGCGGGCATGGTGCTTGACCGGCAGTTCGGCGACGCGTGCCCCTTCGGCCGCCGCATAGATTGGGATGTAGCGGTGCATTTCGCCGTAGAGGCGCACGTCTTCGATGACCTCGCGGCGGTAGGCCTTCAAGGTGCAGCCGTAATCGTGCAGCCGCACACCGAGCAGTGACGAAATCAGCCGGTTCGCCGCCGCCGACGGCAAGCGCCGCGACAACCGGTCGTCGCGCGGCGTGCGCCAGCCCGAGACCACGTCGTAACCCTCGGCGAGCTTGTCCAGTAGCCGCGGAATATCGGCCGGGTCGTTCTGGCCGTCGCCGTCCATCGGGATTACGACATCGCCGGTGCAATGCTGGAACGCCGCCATCAGCGCCGCGGTCTGGCCGTAATTGCGCCGGAAATGCAGCACCTGGACGCGTGCATCGGTATGCGCCAGCCGGTCGAGAATGGCGCCCGAGCCGTCGCTCGACCCGTCATCGACAAAGACGATCTCGGCGCTGAGCGGCAGCCGGTCCAAGGCCTGGGTCAGCGCCTCGTACAATTCGCCGAGCGCGTCGACCTCGTCGCACACCGGAATGACGACCGAAAGGTCCATGCCAACCCCTGATACAGAGCAAGAGTTAGCAATTCCTGAATGGCGGTTCCCGGGCTCGGGCCATGTCGCTCACCGGATTCGAGCCGAGGAGCGAGATTTCCGACCGGCATCGCTGGCGCAACGGTAGCCAGCCCAGCCGCTGGTTGTGCGACTGATCGCTCGCAGAGGATAGAGCAGATCTGCAACCCGAGTGGCAAAGCCCGATTCGTGACTGGGGCGGCTGCTCGCCTCTTTAATGCGTGAACCATACCATACGAATTTCGCAATTTACGGGTAGGCCCGATGTTAGGGCAGGGTGCTGCGCCTCCCCCCGACGCTCTGCCGGCGAAGGCGGGGGAGGGACTGAGCTGCGAAATGAGCCGTTCGGATGGTGGCGATGCCGCCAAACCAAACGCACGTTTGGTTTCTCGGAACAGAGTCAGCAGGCAACCGGCTGTCAACCTCGACCCGCACGCCCCTGTGCCGTCCCGCGCGCGGGTCGATTTCTGCGAATTTCTTGCTAATGTGAGTTGCTTCGCACCTGCGACGCGGAAACGGCGCGTACAATCTCGGAATGGCGGATCAGGCGTTGCGTGAGGCAGTCCGCCCTCGATGCTTCGGCAAAGCGACTTGCGGTTTTGGAGGAGGAATATGGAACCGCGCGAAATCGGCAAACATTTCCGACCGAGCCCGCTCCGCGGAGAGTTGGGACTCTCGCGCCGCTCAATTCTCGGTGCGGCCGGCGTCGTTGCGGGTGCAGCGCCCTTTGGCATCATCGGCGCCGCCCGCGCGCTGACGGGGCCGCCTCATATTCCGGAGGGGCTGCCGATCTGCCGCGTTGCCGCCGGCAGCAGCGAGCCGCTGCCGGGTCCGCCACACCACATCAAGCTCGCCTGGAATGCGTTCGCAGCCTGCACCGTGGCGGCGCCCGTTGCCAAGGAACGCGGCATTTTCGCCAAGCACAATCTCGATGTCGAATTTGTCAATTTCGGCACGACCACCGACCAGCTGCTGGAGGGGATTGCGACCGGCAAGGCGGATGCCGGGTTGGGGTTGGCCCTGCGCTGGTTGAAGCCGCTGGAGCAGGGCTTTGACGT
This sequence comes from Allostellaceae bacterium, assembly GCA_036404275.1. Lineage (GTDB taxonomy): Bacteria > Pseudomonadota > Alphaproteobacteria > ATCC43930 > CGMCC-115725 > AP-15. The sequence continues at coordinate 6,181 of DASXAM010000002.1, read as the reverse complement.
GCGGATCACCAGCGGCATTCACGGCGGCTGCATCCGGCTGCTCGGCTCCAAGGCGGCGAAGATCGACAGCCTCGAAGCGCTGCGTGGCAAATCGATCGGGATCAGCGACCAGGCGGGCCCGGCAAAGAACTTCTTCTCGATCTTCTTTGCAAAGAGGGGCATCGACCCGATGCAGGAGATCGAATGGCGCCAATACCCTGCGAACCTCCTGGCGCTCGCCGTCGACAAGGGTGAGGTGCAGGCGGTCGCGGAGATCGATCCTCTGCCATATCTATGGCTCAAGGACGGCAAGCTCAACGAGCTCGCGACCAACTTAACCGCTGAATTTGCCAACCGCACCTGCTGCCTGCTCGCGATACGCGGCAGTCTCGTCCGCGGCGAATTGCCGGTAGCAGCCGCGTTCACGCGATCGATCCTGGAGGCGGCGGAGCATGTTGCCAACGATCCCGCCGATGCTGCAGCGGTATATTCGGGGTATGGCGGCCGGGGATCGGTGGCGGATCTTGCCGCCATGTATCGCACCCACACTCACCACAATCACCCCGTCGGAGCCACGCTCAAAAAGCAGCTCATCCTTTACACCGACGAGCTCAAAGGCGTGCACGTCATCAAGAAAAGCACCGATTCGGCCAAATTTGCCGATCGGATCTATGTCGATGTTTTGAGCTGAGCCCAGGCGCACGGCCGGCCAATGAGCAGCTCCGCCGCCGACGAGGTTTCGAGTAGGCCGAGAGCGGCGTCCGGTTTTGCGGCGAGCGTGGCCGCCCGCTCGTTGCTCGGCCCATCGGCGGCGGTCGCGGCGTGGCTTGGCGCCGCTCTCCTCACCGCGTTCTGGCCCGACAAACCCGATGGCGACTGGGGCTACACCGGCGACTTCGCCGCCCTCTGCGCGGTCGTGGCGCTGGTTGTGGCATTGGCAGCCATTGCCGCGGCTCGATTTGCCGGTATGCGGCGTGTGCGACGGGCGGCGCCGTGGCTGTCGGCGCTGGCGTTGTTCATTGCGGGGTGGGAGACGGTCACGGCAAAGCTCGGCTGGCTGCCACTGCCGTTTTTTCCGCCGCCGCAGGCGATCCTCGAAGCCTTGATCGATGACTGGGCGCGCCTTGGCCAGGGCACGATCGCCTCCTTTCGGCTGCTGGCGACTGGGTATCTGGTCGGCGCGGCCGTGGGCTTTGCCGCCGGAGTGGCGATCGGCTGGTCGCGGCTCGCCGCCTATTGGATCCATCCGGTTTTGCGGTTTATCGGGCCATTGCCGGCAACCGCCTGGCTGCCGTTTGCCTTCTTTGTCTTTCCGTCGAGCTTTAGCGCCAGCATCTTCCTGATCGCGCTCGCCACCGGCTTCCCGGTGACGGTATTGACCTGGTCTGGTGTGGCCGGCGTGAGCGGCGCCTATTACGACATCGCGCGAACACTGGGTGCCAGCCAGCGCTTTCTCGTGCTCAAAGTCGCGATACCGGCGGCGATGCCCTATGTCTTTGTCGGTTTGTTCATGGGTCTTGCCAATTCGTTTGCGGTTCTGGTCGTCGCTGAGATGCTGGGCGTCAAGGCCGGGCTCGGCTGGTATCTGCAATGGGCCCAGGGCTGGGCCGCCTATGCCAACATGTACGCCGCACTCTTGATCATGGCCTGCTTGTGCTCCGGGCTCATCACGCTGCTGTTTCGCCTGCGCGACCGGCTGCTGTCGTGGCAGAAGGGGCTGGTGCGATGGTAGCGGCGGGCGACGATCACTCCGATCGCGGCGCGGCGCTGACGATCCGCGAGGTCAGCCATCGCTTTGATTTGGATCGACAGCCGCTGCCGGTGCTGGACCGCATCAGCCTGCATATCGGCCGCGGCGAGTTTGTCGCCCTGCTGGGGCCGAGCGGTTGTGGAAAATCGACCTTGCTGCGGCTGGTGGCGGGGCTCGATATGCCGAGCGCCGGTCATCTGCTGGTCGAAGACGAGGGGATCGCGGGGCCGGACCCCTCGCGCGTCGTCGTATTTCAGGACCCCACCCTTTATCCGTGGCGGACCGTGTGGCGCAACGTCGCCCTCGGTCTCGAAGCGCGCGGTCTGTTGCGGATGCACCGCGCCCGCGTCGCGGATGCGCTGCGTCTCGTCGGGCTTGCCGGCTTCGCCAATGCCTACCCGCACCAGCTTTCGGGCGGCATGGCGCAGCGCGCGGCATTGGCGCGCGCCCTCGTCAACGACCCGAAGCTACTGATTCTCGACGAGCCTCTGGGCCAGCTCGACTCGCTGACCCGGCTGACGATGCAGGGCGAGCTCGTCTCGTTGTGGCAGCGGGCAGGCTTTACCGCGCTCCTGGTGACGCACGATGTGGAAGAGGCGCTGTTCCTCGCTGGCCGGGTCATCGTGCTGAGCGAGCGCCCCGCGCATGTCAGGGCCGAGATCGTGAACGAATTGCCTTATCCGCGTCACCGCGGTGATCCGCATTTGGCCGAGCTGCGTCATCAAGTGTTCGCCCATCTCGGCCTCGACGCGGGCTGGTAGAGACCCCTCGTCCAGCCCTCTCCGACTCAAGGGCCGGCGTTGCCGATGACGTGGTCGAGGATCCAGAGGTCGTAATCGTGGACGAGCCGGTCGGGCGGGGTGAAGCGGCCGGGGACGTGGATCGCTGAGCGCAGGCCCAGCTGTTGCAATTCGGCGGCGCGCACATCCTCGGCGCGGACGATGTCGGCGCTTTTCTGGTAGCGCGCCAAGATGTCCGGAAAGTCCGGCAACTCGGCGGTCGATTTCGGCACCAGGAATGAGCTGACGAGCGTCGTGTGCTCGGGGCCTTCGGGATATACCTCGGTCGCCGACACCGAATCGATCGCAAACCCCATCATGCAATTGGCGTGCACACTCGGGAAAAAGGTGCCGGTCTTGTTTTCGGGTGGAAGGTCGAGCTCGGGCAATACCCTGCCGCCGTCCATCGTCCCCCGCGTCCCTTCAAACCGCGTGTAGTGCATCAGGTAGTTGCCGATATTGACCGCCGGGTCGTGGAAATCGCGGCGCGACACGTATTTGCGATTGAGCGTCGTCTTGTGGACGAACGGCACGTGGTAGCCATCGCTGAAGTTCTCGACATAGAGCTTCCAATTGGCCGCGACCGGGTAGGTGCGGCGGGCGACGCAGACCATGTCCTCGGCGGTCCAGGCGGCCGTGCGGCCCGGTAAATCGCCGAGATGGTCGAGCAATGATGGGCCGTCCGGGTTGAAGTTGACCCACATCAGCCCGGCCCACAATTCGAGGCGGATGCGCCTGAGGCCGTGATCGGCCTTTTTGAAAACAGCGCTCTCCTCGAACATCGGGGTGGCGTAGAGGCTGCCGTCGAGCGCGAAGGTCCAGTTGTGATAGGGGCATTGGAGGCGCGTGCAGGCGCCTTCGCCCGCCTCGATGATCTGCGAGCCGCGATGCGGGCAGGAATTGACAAAGGCGCGGATCTCGTGGTCGGCGCCGCGCAGCACGATCAGCGGCACGCCCATAAAGTCGAAGGCGAGATAGCTGCCGGGCTCGGGCACGCGGCTCTGATGACCAATGCAGTTCCAATAGCGGAAAAAGATGCGTTCGCTTTCGCGTTGGTAGAAGCGCGTCGAGGTATAGCACCAGCCGGGCAAGGTCTCGGCGACGTTCCAAGGCCGCCGCACATCGGCGTAATGGGTCGGCTCGAACAGATCCTCGGGCTCGAAATTCGGGATCATCTTGCGTTTCCTCTCGTCAATGCAGCGCCGCTGCGGTCGTGACGATGGGGCGGGTCTTTCCGCTTTATGCCGCCGCTGAGGCGCTCGGCTCGTTCTTGCGCTGGAAATGCGGGATGACCTCTTCGCCGAAGAGGCGCAGCGTGTGCAGCACTTCGTCGTGCTTGGCGGGGCCGACGGCGCAGAGCAGGATCGCTTCTTCGATGCCGAGGGCTTCGTAAAGCTCGAGAAAGCGGATGCAATCGGCGGGGGTGCCGACGCAGAACTTGGTGCCTTCCTCGCGGATTTCGGCCGGGCTCGGCTCGCCCGGATGCGGGCCGTCGGCGAGGCGCCGGTCGCGCGCGTAATAGCCGGCGTAATCGGGCGGCACGGTCGCGGGGTCGTAGTCGCGCCAGACGAGGCGGGCGCGCTCGCGCTGCTGCTCGATATACCAGCCGACGAGCTCGGTGCCGCGGCCGGCGACGACCTTTGGGTCCTCGTGGCAGAACCCGGCGGTCATCAGCGCCGCCCGCGGGGCGGGTGCTGCGCCGTTCCCCGGTGCCGTCGCCAGCGATTCGCGGTAGAGCGCCATCAGCTCCTTGATTCGGTTCGGGCCGCCTTCGCTGCCGAAGAGGCCGCCCATGCCGAGCGCCCCGGTCTGGCGCGCGGTCTCGTCGCTACCGCAGGCCGACCACAGCGGCGGGTGCGGTCGCTGCACCGGCTTGGGCAGCACCTCGCGGCGCGGGATCTGGTAGTAATGCCCTCGATAGGTAATCTCTTCCTCGGTCCAGATGCGCGGCAGCACCTCGGCGAACTCCTGCCACATGCCGCGCGTGTCGGCGAGGTCGGTGCCGTAGGGTATGAGCTGATAGGGATAGCCGGTGCGGCCGAGCCCGACATCAACGCGGCCCCGGCTCAGGATGTCGAGTGTGGCCATGCGCTGCGCCACATGCAGCGGATGGTGGATCGGGGCCAGCACGACGCCAACCCCGAGCCGAATCCGGCTGGTGCGCTGGCTGACCGCCGCCAGGGTCAAGTCGGGGGCGCTGTTATGCGACCAGACCGGGCGAAAATGGTGCTCCGAAAACCACACGCTCTCGAAGCCCTGCTCCTCGGCAAACGGGATCTGCTCGAGCGCTTCGTAGATGCGTTGCGATTCGCTGGTGGGGGTCCAGGGCTTGGGCACCTGGATCTGATAGAAGAGGCCGATTCTCACGCGATTGTCTCCCCAATCGCCGGAGCGGGCCGCGCGCCGGACCAAAACCGTAGTGGAAAAGCTGGATGGCCGGAAGGCCGATAACGCATGGGTCGTGCGTGGCGCGCGGGATTGGCAGGCCGAAGCATTCTCATTAGGTTCGGCGGTTGAGGATTTGCCCGGGCTGAAAGCATTTCGGTCCATCCCAGTACCGGAGGCGCCGATGCAGGATCGGCTTCCTGCGTTTCCCGTCTCATCGGCTGCGGCACGGCCGCGGCGCTTGCGCCCCTCTCGTTGGCCGGTGCTATGCGCCGCGCTGCTCCTCGCCTCGTGTCAACGGTCCGGCATCCTCGATCCGCAGGGGCCGGTCGCGTCGGCGGAGCGGCTGCTGCTGATCAATGCCACCGAAATCATGCTGGTGGTCATTGTTCCGGTGATCGTCATGGCCCTGGCTTTCGCCTGGTGGTACCGGGCGTCCAACACCCGCGCGCAGCGGAGCGAGGAGCTCGCTTATGAGGGCCGTATCGATTTTGTCGTCTGGTCGATCCCGGCACTGGTCGTGATCCTGCTCGGCGGAGTCGCCTGGATCGGCTCGCATCAGCTCGATCCGCGGGCGCCGATCGGGGCAAACACCAAGCCGCTCGCGATCGACGTCGTGTCGCTCGATTGGAAATGGCTGTTCATTTACCCCGATCAGGGGATTGCCGCAGTCAACCAGCTGGTCATCCCGGTCGGGACACCGGTCGAGTTTCGCCTAACCTCGGCGACGGTGATGAACTCGTTTTTCGTGCCGCAGCTCGGGAGCCAGATCTACACGATGCCTGGGATGACCACGCATGTGAACCTGCTGGCCGACAAGCCCGGCGAATATCCCGGGTTTTCCGCGAATTTCAGCGGCAATGGCTTTGCCGATATGCGCTTTACCGTCAAGGCGGTGCCGGCCGCCGATTTCGCACCCTGGGTGGCGCAGGTGCGGGGGACGGGGTCGGCGCTCGACGATCCCGGCTATGCGGCATTGGCAAAGCCGAGCGAGGCGGTGCCGCCCAAAACCTATCGCGCGGTCGCACCCCAGCTTTTCGAGCATATCGTCGATCAAACGGCGCCGGGACTGGAAAAAGCCCATGCCGGCGGCTCGGTGCCGTCAGCATCTCGGGCGGGAGGCTGACATGCTGGGCAGGCTGAGCTGGTCGGCGATCCCGTTCTATCAGCCGCTGCCGCTCTATGCGATGGGGGTGGTCGGCATCGTCATTCTGGTCGTGCTCGGGATCGTCACCAAAAAGGGCTGGTGGCCCTATCTGTGGCGCGAATGGCTGACCAGCGTCGATCA
>DASXAM010000001.1:0-4806 GCA_036404275.1 Allostellaceae bacterium | reverse complement strand
TCGGCTTCCCGTCAGAATAAGAAATGCCCCGCCCAGCCACATCCCGATGAAATTGGAGCGGGTGATGGGAATCGAACCCACGTGGCCAGCTTGGAAGGCTGGAGCTCTACCATTGAGCTACACCCGCATCCCGCCACCCCGGCCTCGTCCCGCCCGACCCTCATTCGTTCCGCGTTTCCCACGGTGCCGGGAAAGGGCTGGTGGAGGGGGTAGGATTCGAACCTACGAAGACATACGTCGGCAGATTTACAGTCTGCTGCCTTTAACCGCTCGGCAACCCCTCCGGGATCCGTGCCGCCCGGCGCAGCGGAAACCTGATCTGATAAGGTTTAGCCCGCATCTTGTCAATCCGGCATTGTCGGCCACGGCGGCGGCTGGGCGGCGATGAGGATCACCCGGCCGGCCACGCAACGACCCGCGCCGGTTGATGTCCCGGCAGCCGGCGAGCGCTGGATCTACGGCCGCCACGCGGTTGCAGCGGCCCTCGCCAATCCCGCGCGGCGCTGGCATCGGCTTGTCGCCCTCGCCGGCCAGGAGGCCGAAGCGCGCCGGCTCGCCGAAACCGCAGCGGCGCGCCGTCTCGGCGCCGCCGCGGTCGAGCTGCGCGACCGCAAGGAGTTTGCCGCGATTTTGCCGGAGAGTGCGGTCCATCAGGGGCTGGCGCTGATGGTCGAGCCGCTCGCCGGCCGCGACCTCGATGACGTGCTGCGGGCAGCGGCGCCGTCCGACGCCCGCTCCGTCATCGTCGTTCTCGACGACGTAAGCGATCCGCACAATGTCGGCGCCGTATTGCGCTCGGCTGCAGCCTTCGGCGCGCATGCCGTCGTCGTCGGGCATAGTGCACCGCCGGCAACCGGGGTCCTCGCCAAGGCCGCGTCGGGCGCACTCGAAATCGTGCCGCTCATTCGCGCCGGCAACACCGCGCGCGCTCTCGACCGGCTCAAGGCGGCGGGGTTCTGGATCTGCGGCCTCGACGAAACCGCGGGTCCGGCCTTGGCCGAGCTCGATCTCGGCCGGCGCGTCGGGCTCGTGCTCGGCTCGGAAGGGAGGGGAATGCGGCGGCTGGTGCGCGAGCGCTGCGACTATCTCGCCCGCCTGCCGACCAGCCCGTTGCAACCGACGCTCAATATTTCCAACGCCGCCGCCGTCGCCCTGTACGAGCTCGGCCGCGACTGCGCCCACAAGGGATAGTGCTCAGCCGCGCAGGCTCGGCTGGTAGCCCTTGCGTGGATATTCCTCCCAATACTGGCGAAAGCCGCGGCCCGTCACCTCCTGATGCGGATGGGCGCGCAATTTGTCGAGATCGATGTCGATGCCGAGCCCGGGGCCGCTGGGCAAGTCGATCCAGCCATCCTGGACGTGCAACGACTGCGTGGCGATCTCGGCGCACAGATCCTGGAAGTTCACAAAATACTCGGCGATGCGGAAGTTCGGGATCACCGCCGAGAGGTGCACGGTCGCGGCCAGCCCGACAAGCGTGCTGTTGTAGTTGTGCGGCGCCAGCACGACCGCCTGCGGCTGGGCCATCGCGGCGATGTCGAGCATCGCGGTGATGCCGCCGACGACGCAGATGTCGGGGTTCAGGATGTCGGCGGCGCGCTTGGCGAGGCATTCGAAAAACGCCTCCTTGGTCGAGATCGCCTCGCCGGTGACGATCGGGATCGGCACGTCACGGCGCACCTCGGCGACGAGGTCGATATTCTCCGACAGGCACGGCTCCTCGTACCAGTCGATGCCCAATTCGGACAGGCGCCGGCCGATGCGGATCGCGTGCGACGGCGAGAAGCGGCGGTGCGCCTCGATCAGCAATTCGAAATCCGGCCCCAGCGCCTCGCGCATCGCCGCGACGTAAGCGATCGCGAAATCCTCATCGCGGCGATCGACAAAGGTCCGCCACGGCCCCGGAAACGGGTCGAGCTTGGCGGCGGTAAAGCCCATCGCCTTGACCCTCAGCCCGCGCTCGACCCCTTCCTCGATCGTCGCGCCGCGCGACCAGCCATTGGCATAGATGCGCACCCGCTCGCGCGAGGCGCCGCCGATCAGGTTGTAGACCGGCAGCCCGGTGTGCTTGCCGATGATGTCCCACGAGGCGATCTCGACGGCGCTCCACGCCGCCAGCAATTCGAGCGAGTTGCGCCGGATCGCGAAATCGTCGAACAGCATCTGGCCGGTGTGGCGGATGTTGAACACGCTGCGGCCGACCACCTGCGGCGCCAACGCCCGCACGCATTCGGCGACCACACCTTCCTTGCCGTGCGTCACATAAGCTTCGCCCCAGCCATAGAGGCCGCCTTCGGTCTCCACCCGGCAGAACAGCAGGTCCTTCGAGCTCTTGGTGCCGAAAATGAACGACTCGATGCGGGCGATCTTCATGACGGGCTCTCGACATCTGCCTCAGCGGAAGATCGGTCAGATTTAGCATCAGCTGCACCGGCGGCACAAACCGGCCTCGACATAGCCCTTGCCGGCCGGACCCACTTTCGGCGAGCTGATCCGCCGGCTCAGGCGGCCCAATAGGCGGGATGAAGTGGGTCAGGCGCCGGTGGTCTGGCGCGCATCGAGAGCGTGCCGAATGGCGCGGCCCAGGGCTTCGAGCCGATAGGGCTTGCGCAGGATCGGAAAGCCGACCGCAGCGTTGTTGGCGGCTTTGGCATAGCCGCTCGTCAGCACCACGGCCAGGCCGGGGAATTCCCGCCTGATGCGCGCAGCCAAGCCGATCCCGTCGAGATCCCCCGGCATTACCACATCGGTAAAAACCAGATCGACGGGCTCCCCCGACGCGATCCGGGTGAGCGCCGCGGCGGCGCTGTTGGCATGAACGACACGGTAGCCGAGCTCTTCGAGCAGCATGCCGGCGACCTCGTCGACCTCGGGATTGTCTTCGACGAGCAGGATCGTTTCGCTGCCGGTTTGCGGCGCGGCGCCGCCGACTTCGGTATCTGCCACCGCCTCCACAGCCGGCAACCGGTGACTGCGCGGCAGATAGATCGTTACGGTGGCGCCTTTGCCGGGCTCGCTCGAAATCGCCGCGGCACCCCCCGATTGGCGGGCAAAACCGTAAACTTGGGCTAAGCCGAGCCCGGTGCCCTGCTCGCGTTGCTTGGTTGTAAAAAACGGCTCGAACACCTTGCTCAACAGCTCCGGCTCGACGCCGCAGCCGGTATCCGCAACGCTCAGCGCAACAAAGTCGCCGTGCAGACCTTCGGCGGTATCGTCCGGGTGCAGCGCTTTATTTTTGGCCGTGATTGTGATCGTGCCGCCGTCCGGCATCGCATCGCGCGCATTGACGACGAGGTTGACGAGCGCCAGCTCGAGCTCCGCGATATCGAGGGCAACAGGCCAAATCGTGCGGCGGATATCAATCGTCAATGTGATGTCGCCGCGCGCCGAGCTCGCCAGTACATCGCGAAACGCCGCCAGGCGGTCGCGCAGATGAACAACAGTCGGGTTGAGCGGCTGCCGCCGCGAAAACGCCAAGAGCTGGCGCGTCAGGCTTTCGCCGCGCGCCGCGGCGAGCTCGATCGCCTCGACCGCGCGCAAATCGGCGGGCTGGCTCAAGCGCCGCCGCAGCGACTCGGCATTGCCGCTGACCACCATCAGCATATTGTTGAAATCGTGCGCGACGCCGCCGGTCAATTGGCCCAGCGCCTCCATCTTTTGCGATTGCGCAAGCTGCTGCTGGGCGCGGCGCAGTCGTTCCGCGGCCTCGCGACGCTCGGTGACGTCGCGGGTGATCTTGGCAAAACCGATAAGCGCGCCCGCCTCGTCGTGGATCGCGTCCATAATGACATCGGCAAAAAACAGCGAGCCATCCTTGCGCACCCGCCAGCCCTGAGTCGCGTAGGTCCCCGATTTCGCGGCGGCGAGCGCCCGCGCCGGCACCCCGGCGGCACGGTCGGCCGAGGTGTAGAACAATGAAAAATGCTGTCCGACGATCTCCTGCTGGGTGTAGCCCTTGATCCGTTCGGCGCCGGCGTTCCAGCTCGACACGATCCCCTTCGGATCGAGCCGAAACAGCGCGTAATCGGTCACCGCATCGACAAGCAGGCGAAACTGCCGCTCGCTTTCGCGCAGCGCTTCGGCAGCCGCCTTTTCGGCGGTGACGTGCCGGCCGATGACATAGATCAACCCTTGCTCCGCGGTCATCGTCCAGGCGAGCCAACGCCACGATCCGTCGCGATGGCGAAAGCGGTTCTCGATCCGCACCGTCGGCGTGCCGGCAGCGAGCCGGGCGCGTCCGGCCATCGCCGCCGCAGCATCATCGGGGTGACGCAGCTGGCTGACGTGCATCTTCTTAATTTCGTCTTCGCGCCAGCCGAGGAGCCGGGTCCAGGCCGGGTTGACGCTGACGAAATAGCCGTCGAAATTGGAGACGCCGAGCAGATCCTCGGATACTTGCCAGATGCGGTCGCGCTCGAGCGTGCGCTGCGCAACCTGGGCTTCCAGAGTGTTGTTGAGCCGGCGCAGCGCCTCTTCCTTGCGCACCCGCTCGGTGGTTTCTATGCAGGTTGTCAACACCCCGCCGATCCCGTTCGGCGCGGCCTCATCGGGGATCGGGCTGTAGCTGATCGAAAACCGCGCCTCCTCGGCAGCACCGCCGTCGCGGCGCACCGCCCAGGCGTGGTCCTCTGCAAAAAAGGCGCCGCGCTCGCCGCGCAGGATCGTCTCGTTGAGCGGTCCGAGCTCGGCATAGATTTCCGACCAGACCTCGCGCAGCGGCCGGCCGAGCGCCGCCGGGTGCTTGTCGCGCAAAATCGGCCGATAGGCGTCGTTGTAGAGCATGATCAGCTCGGGTCCCCAGCGGAT